>JAUIJB010000011.1 GCA_030430455.1 Verrucomicrobiia bacterium
CGACACCGCTTCCCCTCTCGAGGTACCGGCCCTGAGCTGTTCCCTCTTTGAAATCCCGATCCGCTGACTCCGGAGCCCCGATGAAACCAGGAACTCTCCTCGCCGGTCTCGCGGCATTGCTCCTCCAGGCGGCCCCCGCTCCCGGACAGGACCCGAATTTCCATATCTTCCTGTGCTTCGGCCAGTCCAACATGGACGGCTTCCCGGGGCTCCAGGACGAGGACAAGGGACCGGTGGACGATCGCTTTCGCCTGCTCCCCGCCGTCGATTTCCCCCAAACCGACCGGGAGAAGGGCGAGTGGTGCACCGCGACTCCGCCCCTCTGCCGCCCATCCTCGGGCATCGGCCCCGCGGACTCCTTCGGCCGCACGCTCGTCGAGGCCCTGCCGCAGGAGGACAAGGTCGGCGTGATCGTCGTCGCCGTTCCCGGCTGCAGGATCGAGGTCTTCGACTCCGACAAGGTCGAAGCCTACGCCAAGGACGGGCCGGACTGGCTGAAGAACTTCATCCGCGAATACGACGGGGACCCCTACCGGCGGCTTGTCGAACTCGGCAGGGATGCCCAGAAGGACGGCGTGATCCGGGGCATCCTCCTCCACCAGGGCGAATCCAACAACGGTGATCCCGCATGGCCGGAGAAGGTCGGCACCATCTACACCCGCCTGCTCGAGGATCTCGGCCTGGATGCCAAGGACGTTCCGCTCATCGCCGGAGAACTGGTCGGCAAGGGTGCGGGCGGCAAGTGTGCCGGCATGAATGAGATCATCCGGCGGCTCCCTGAAACCATCCCCACCGCCCGGGTGGTGTCCTCCGACGACTGCGCGGGACTGCCCGACGGCCTCCATTTTTCACCGGCCGGTTATCGCAAGCTCGGCAAGCGCTATGCGGAGACCATGCGGGCGGCGATGAAGCTTCCGGCGGGGAACTAGCGCAGGGCGGGTCGCAGCTCAGGGAACGAACCAACCCGGGCCGACCGCGTCGGCCGGACGGTCGCGGCCGGCAGTGGAGGACCGGACCCGCACCTGACCGCCGCCGGCCCTCCCGACATCCGGCCCGGGATCCAAGACGATTGGCGGGACCGCTTCTCCCGTGGCCGGAATGCGGCCGGATGCCGCCGCGTCCTCCACCATCAGGTCGAGGCCGGATGCCGCGGACGAGCGTCCGGCCAGAGCCGCGACTCCGATCGTGACCGCGACAAGGGTTCCCAGGAACCGTCCAAGGATCGACCCACGGATCGGACCCACGGATCGGACCCACGGATCGTAGAAGCCAAGCAGGCGGATCTCATCCTTCGAGGTTCGATCCTCCTGCTTCCTGTCCCCACCCCATTGGGGAAGAACCCCGCCTCGCCTGGTCCGCTTGAACCGTTCCGGGAGATCGGGTCGATCCGGACCCGGGGAGCGCGGCGGGTGGATCGAGGCGGGCGAGAGACCGCAGCGACCGGTAACAGGGAACCCAATACAAACCCTCCGGTCGCCGCGGTCTCAGGATTGGCACCGCCTTGGCCCGACTGCATCGGGCCCTGGGAAAGGCCGGCACCGGGCTTGCCACCCGGGCCGGCCATGAAGTCTGTCCGATCAGGGACGAGTTCCGTTCAGGCGGACGAACAACTTGCCATCCTGGGCAAGCGACTTGGGCACCCGGACCGTGATGGCGTCGTATTCAGGCCCCGAGGCCCCGAGGTCTTCCTCGACGATGACTTCCACCCCGTCCGCGTCGGTCGCGCTCTCCGCTCCGATCAACACGTCGTTCCAGACCTCGACGTCGGTCCCCCACTGCAGCAACAGCGTGGTGTCGCTCTCGGAGAGGTCGTAGCGTTCGAAGGTCAGCACCAGATGGGTGGCGTCCTCGCCGGTCTGCACCAGGCCGTTTTCGAAGGCGAGGGGATCGCCGTTGAGCTGATACTCCAGCACGTTGGCGTAGTCGTCGAAGTCGGGATTGTCCTCCTCCCCGTCGTCCTCGCCGGGCGTCAGCCCGGCAGCGCCCTTCCATGCATCGAAGCCGACAAGCGTTCCAATGAAGCTGAGCACGCCGGTCGCCTCCGAGAACTCATAGTTTCCCGAGGAATCGGTCCAGATCCGCTCGCCAACCGCACCGCCATCCGGCGTGAAGCCCGACCCGGTCACGGCAAAGCCGGGGTCGAAGTTCACCGTGGCGGTCGTCAGCAGGTCCCAGGTGGCCCCCAGGGAGGGGATGGCACCACTGACGTCGATGTCGATGACGCCGGCCAGGCCGAGGGTGCCGGTGCCGCTGATGGAGTTGCTCTCACCTGCCAGGCCGGGAGCAAGGCTGAACATACTTCCACTGCCGACGCTCAGGTCACCGTTGACGACCAAGCTGGTGGTCGGGCTCATCGTGATGTCGCCCGCGTAGCTGTTCGACACGTTGTCGAACTGGACCGCGCCCGGACCGATCAGGTTCAGTGAGCCGTCGCCGGAAACCGGTGCCGCGAAGGCCACCGGGCCATTCTGGGTGTCGACCTCCGACGCCGTCATGAACTCGACGCTACCCCCGAGGGTCACCAGTCCGCCCGCATCGACGATCTGGTAGATCCTCGCGATCGCGAACTCGTCGGCGAACAGGTAGTCGGCGCTGAAGGTGCTGTTGTCGCCCTTGAGGCCGAGCTCTCCGGCGATGACCAACTTCTTGCCGGCAAAGGTCAGGTCGGCATCAGCCGTGTTGGGCGTCCGCAGCCTCAGCCCCGAGGGAACCAGGTAGTTGCTGCCGCCAACGGGCGCCAGCCCGTTGTCCCAGTTCGTCCCCACGTCGAACGAGGACTGACCGAATGCGTCGGTGCCGACCAGTCGACGACCATCCGCGATCCCGTCGCCATTGTCGTCCCGGAAGTCAGCCGGGTCGGTCGGGTCGGTGCCATCCGCGAACTCGTCCGCATTGTTCGCACCGTCGAAGTCCGTGTCATTGGTACCATTGAAGATCAGGTAGCCGGGATCCCCCTGCGTGTCGAAATAGTAGATGTATTCCCAGAAGTCCGGCAAGCCGTCCGGTTCGCTGTCCCGTCCCGACAACTCATCGGTGGGATCGGAATCGAGCATGAACTCCTCCAGGTCCGTGTCCAGGTCGCCGTCGAAGTTCGTGTCCACGCCCCCTTCGCGCAGCGAGGAGTCGGCGGTCACGAGGTCGAAGAACCAGAACTGCTCCCAGCCGTCCGGCATGCCGTCGCCGTCGGTGTCAGGGCTGGAATCCGGATCGGTCGGATCGGTCCCGAAGGTCTGCTCGATCTCGTTGTCGGTGTAGTCGAGGTCGAAGTCATCGGAGCCGATCTGCAGGAGGTTGTTGAAGAACTGCATCTCCCAGGCGTCATCGAGCTCGTCGCCATCGCGGTTGGCCAGCGTGGAGAGCGGGTCATTCGGGTTGCTCTCCCCGGCAAACTCGAGCTCGTCGTTGTCCCCGTCGCCGTCGCTGTCGGACCCGCTCATGGCGGTTTCGGTGTCACCGAAGTAAGCGATCTCCCACTGGTCGGGGAAGCCGTCGGCATCGACGTCGGCGCGGTCCATGTTCTCGGGCCCGAGGAGATGGAACAGCTCGCGCTCGGTCTCGGTCAGCGAACCGAGCCAGATCCGCACCTCGTCGTAGGTCGCCGAGGCGATCGCGTCCGGCCACATCGAGCGGCCGAGGTAGCCGACGCTGTCGATCAGGTCGCGCAGGTCCGCGGTCGTGTTGAAGGTCCCCTTCGCCTCGAGCAGCGGATGGCCCGGCGACAGGCTGTTGTCGGACGCGGGAGCGCTGTACCAGGTCACCGTGGTGCCCTGGGTGATCGCGCCGCCGCTGAACACCGCCGGCACGATCGTCATCACCATGTGGTAGGGCACGCCCTCCACGTAGGGGGCGTTGCTCTCCCAGACCGCGCCGTTGCCTGCCCACTCGACCTGGTCGCTGAACAGATCGGTCCCGGTCGTCCAGGTCATGCGGAGCGATCCGTTGAGGCCGGGATTGTTGTTCACGTCGTTGCCGAACGCCCAGATCCGGGCCCAGGTCTGCACGAACTCCTGGGTCGCCCACAATTCGATGGTGACCGGCTTCACGCCCTCGGACTGGAGGTCGCTGAGCAAGTTCTCACCGAGCAGGATGTAGTCGCTGGTGTCCTTCGCCCCGCCGAACAGCTCCACGTTGTCCTCGCCGAGCACCGAGGTCGCACCGGCATTCGGGACGTCGTCGTTGAGGATCTGCGCGTCGCTGCCGCCGACCGAGTCGGTGAGATCGCCGTTGAAGCTCCAGCGGTGCGCGAGGATCGCGTGCCCGGGGGTCGACTGCGATTCCTGCGGGTCGGAACCCGCCTGGAACTCCGCCAGGTTGTCGGCATCATCGCCGTCCTCATCCTCGCCGGAATCGTCGCTGCCCACGATCAGCCCGTTGGCGGTCTCCCAGCCGTCGGCCATCAGGTCGTTGTCGGTGTCCGGCCAGTCGCTCGCGTCGGTCGGCGAGGTGCCGCCGTCGATCTCGTCGATGTTGCTCGAGTAGTCCCCGTCGAAGTCACCCTCCGGGGTCTGGTTCAGGTTCCCGAAGAACGTGATCTCGACGGCATCGTCGAAGTTGTCGGCGTCCACGTCGCCGGGCACCGAGTCGGGGTTGGTCGGATCCGACTGGGCGGTCTCCTCCGCCTCGTTGTCGAAGCCGTCCCCGTCGTTGTCCCAGTCGGCGCCGAGCGAGGGGTCCTGTGCCTGGGTGCCCCGGGCGGAGGTCAGATCCCCGAAGTTGGCGAGTTCCCACGAGTCGAGCAGGCCGTCGCCGTCGGAATCGGGGTTGCCGGTCGTGACAAATGCCAGGGCCACCTCGCCCTGGACCGTGTTGGTGTGGGCCCATCCGAGCGGCTGGCTGCCGGCATCCGCGCCGTAGCCATACCCGTGTGCGAGTGCCCCTCCCCCGACTCCTCCGTTGATGTCGAAAACCCCGGCGTCGCTGGCGGAAATGATCGATCCGGGGGCCGGCGTCGTGCCGGCTCCGGTACCGAAATTGATGCCGCTGAAATTGACCACGAACTTGGAGTCGCCGGTCGTCGTGATGGCGGATCCGATGGCCGTGTCAACCGAGGCGGCCCCGCCCGAAGTGTCGATGGTCGCGAGCTCGTAGACGAACAAGCCCGTGTTGGTGGCGTTGGTCCCGGTGATCGTGTAGGTGATCGCAACCTGGGCCGGCGCGGGACTCGGGAGGAAATAGCAGGCGGCCGTGGTCCGGCTTTCCGAAACGCTTTGGACCGCGGGGTTGCCATCGAAGGTGACCACCGGGTTGGTAACCGTGTTGTCGTTGTAGATCCCGACCACGAGGGCGTTCGAGTTCGCGGGATCCGCGAGCGTGTAGCTGAAGGTGGCGGACCCCGGAGTGTCGCTCGTGTTGGTGACGACGCCGCCACTGCCATTGACCTGGGCGGACAGGGATTGCAGGAAGACTGCCGAGGCGATGGCAGCAAGGGACAACGATTTGAGTCTCATCGGGTTTGGACTTTAGGGTTTGTTCGGTTGGCGGCTTCGTGTGCGGAGACAGCGAAACCAGGATCTCGACTGGCACGACGCCCCGAAGGAGGTCGGGACGGCTGGGACGGTTTGGATTGGAGGCGGGAGGGTTTGAAAGCGCTTGCCGGATCTCGGACCCGCAAGGCAACCCCCACCTAGCCGCGCCACTGTAGCTGGACCTCTTCGGCTGCCAAGAAAAAATTAATCGTTTTATTTTGGCGACGGCTCCGGGCTGCCCGGGGAGGAACTTCGCGGGGCAGACGCAGCCGCGGGTGCCCCATTCCGGCTGTCCGCGCTTCGTCGGCCGACCGGGGCCCCCACGGCGCGCGCCCGCCGGCCCGGGCTCCGCCCGCGCCTCCGAGGTGACGGCCATCTCGGCCGAGTCCCTCGTCTTCCCGCGGCAGTCCCCCGGCAAACTTGCCGGATTCCCTGTGGCTCGACGCGCCCGGCCCGTGGGATCCTGCGGGCCGCGGCCCGACCTCCGCCCGCCGACGATGCCGGCCGCCCCGGCCTTCCCCCCCCCCCAGAGCCCCGACCGGGCTTCGACTCCCGGGCCCAGGCCGGCCGACCTCGCTGCCCCGAAGCCCCGGCGGCACCAAGCGGGCAGACCGAGGCCGAATTATTCGTTTCATTTCGTCGCGGATTCGTCCACGTCTGTCCCGGCAGACACGAATCCGTTCCGCATCCGGCGGCGCCGCCGTCCAACCTCCAGAAGCCATGGCTTATTTCCCAGACGTCCCCAAGATCGCCTACGAGGGCCCCGAGTCGAAGAACCCGCTCGCCTTCAAGCACTACAATCCCGACGAGCAGGTCGAGGGCAGGTCGATGCGCGAGCACCTGCGCTTCGGCGCCGCCTACTGGCACGTGATGCGCAACGGCCTCTCCGACCCCTTCGGCGGCCCGACCGCCCTGATGCCCTGGGACGACGGCTCGGACTCGGTCGACAACGCGCTCAAGCGCAGCGACGTGTTCTTCGAGTTCCTCGACAAGACCGGGATCGACTACTACTGCTTCCACGACCGCGACATCGCGCCCGAGCTCGACGACCTGGCAAAGTCGAACGCGGCGCTCGAGAAGGTCGTCGACAGGCTCGCCGGGCACCAGAAGGCCTCCGGCAAGAAGTTGCTCTGGGGCACCGCCTGCCTGTTCGCCCACCCGCGCTACGCCCAGGGCGCCGGCACCTCGCCCGACGCCCGGGTGTTCGCCTACGCCGCCGCCCAGGTGAAGGCCGCGATGGATGCCACCCACCAGCTCGGCGGCTTCGGCTACACCTTCTGGGGCGGACGCGAGGGCTACGCCACGCTCCTCAACACCGACATGAAGCGCGAGCTCGACCACCTCGCCGCGCTCCTCCACATGGCGGTCGACTACAAGAAGACGATCGGCTTCGAGGGCCAGTTCTACATCGAGCCCAAGCCGCGCGAGCCCTCGACCCACCAGTACGACTCGGACGCCGCGGCCTGCCTCAACTTCCTCCGCGAGTACGACCTGCTCGACCACTTCAAGCTCAACATCGAGACCAACCACGCGACCCTCGCCGGCCACACCATGCAGCACGAGCTGAGCGTGGCGATCAACGCCGGGGCGCTGGGGTCGATCGATGCCAACCAGGGCGACACCCTGCTCGGCTGGGACACCGACGAGTTCCCGACCGACCTCTACGGCACCACCCAGGTGATGCTCAAGGTGCTCGAGATGGGCGGCTTCACCACCGGTGGCCTCAACTTCGACGCCAAGCGCCGGCGCGAGTCGCACGAGCCGATCGACCTGTTCCACGCCCACGTCGGCGGCATGGACGCCTTCGCCCGCGGGCTCAAGATCGCCGCCGCGATCCGCGCCGACGGCCGCCTGGCCGATGCCTTGAAGTCGCGCTACTCGAGCTGGGACGACGGCATCGGCGAGGTCATCGAGAAGGGCACCGACTTCGCCACCCTCAGTGACTGGGCGCTCAAGAACGGCGAGCCCGAGCTCCGCTCCGGGCGCCAGGAACTGCTCGAGAACATCCTCAACGAGCACTTCTGAGCCGCCCCCGGGGGATCCGCAGCGGGCCCGGCAGAAAAACGAGCGCCCGGCGGAGCCGGCGTGGAGTCGATGCCTGACAGATTCAGGGAATCGGTTCAATCTCCGCCTGTGCCGTCCATCGACCAGGCGATCGAACGACTCTACGACCTCAATGTCGGGATCGTCGGCGTCGGCGGTGAGCGACACGAGCGCCCCCACAAGCCTCTGCTGCTTCTCGCGGTCCTCGACCTCCTCGACGAGGGACTCGCCACTCCCGGCTCGATCCCCTGGTGCCAGGAGCTGCGGGACCGTTTCACGGCCCGATTCGAAGTCGTCCGCAAGCACGACGACCAGAACACCCCTGAGAACCCGTTCTTCTACCTCGGGAGCGAAGGCTTCTGGCAGGCGGAGGTCACCACGGAAGGCTCTCAAGCAGCCCCTCTTGCGCGGACGCCCTTGGTTGGTGAAATCGGCAAGGTCTTCGCCCGCTTGATCGACGGCTTCGACGTCCTGCTCGCCGTTCCCGAAACGCGCTGGAGAATGCGCGAGGCACTTGTCAGCCGCTACTTTCCCACCCACGCCGGCGTCCTGCTTGCTCCCCCGGCCTCGGAATCGGCCGATTCCGAGCCGAGCCCCGGTCTGCTTGCGGAGGACGAGCCGGACGATGGCCGGAGTCCGGCCTTCCGCCGCAAGATCGTCGAGATTTACGATCACCAGTGTGCCGCCTGCGGCCTGAGAATCCGCCTTCCGGAGGCCCCCGACCTGAACTTCGTTGACGCCGCCCACCTGATTCCGTTCGCAACGAGCAGGAACGACCACCCGACCAACGGTCTCGCTCTCTGCAAGAACCACCACTGGGCCATGGACCGCCATCTGATCGCACCGGGCCCCGACCAACTCTGGCACGTTGCCGGCGTGCTCCGAGAGCACCGTTCCAGCGGAGAGAAGGAGCTGCTGGAGCTCCAAAACCGCCGCCTGCTCATGCCCCACGAACCCGCGTTCCACCCCCATTCGGAAGCCTTGGCGTGGCGCCTTGAGCGTCTGATCTCGTAGCGCCCGAACCTCCGTCCATCGACGCTGCCACGCCTCCCCCAACTCCTGCCAAGGACTCGCCCCATGCCTCATGCCTGAACAATCCCGACCCATCGAGGGCATCTACGAGACTCTGGTCGATGAAGAGCTCGGAGCGTTGATCGAATCGAGACCCGAAATCGCCGCAACCCTCGAGAAGCTCGACGACGAGGCCGCACCCCACAGTTACAGCCAGTTCGTCTGGCACCTTCTCCAGCAAGGTCTGCGGAGCGTGAAGAAGGAGCACCGCCTCGCGGTCGTCAACCGACTCGTTGACCTGCTCGCCGCGCAGAATGGCCTGGAGTATCTTGAGCGCCGGAGGCTGCTGGACCGGCCCAAGCAGATCCTTCGCGAGATCCGTTCCGGCGAGCTCTCGGGCTCCACTCCCCTGCCCGCCACACCCATGAGTGTGAGCAGCTTGCTGACGGGTGCCGGCGGTGATCCTGCCCTGGAGCACGAGCTTCGGGCCGAGATGGCAACGGCGGACCGGGTGGACATCCTGGTCTCGTTCATCAAGTGGTCGGGGCTCCGCCTGCTCCGCCCGGCGTTTGAGACCCTTGCGGAGCGCGGAGTCTCCGTGCGGATCATCACCACTTCCTACATGGGTGCCTCCGATCCGGAAGCACTTGTATTCCTCGCGGGACTTCCCGGCATCACCATTCGCGTCTCCTACGACACCCAGCGGACCCGGCTTCATGCGAAGGCGTACCATTTCATCCGCAAGACCGGCTACTCGACCGCCTACATCGGTTCGGCCAACATGTCCCGGGCCGCGATGACCAGCGGGCTTGAATGGACCGTCAAGGTAACGGCGCAGGACATGCCGCACATCCTCGATCGCTTCACCGCCGAGTTCGAAACCTACTGGTCCCGGGACGAGTTCGAGATCTACGACAAGAGCCAGGCCGATCGCTTCCGCAAGGCGATCCAGGCCGGCCGGAGCAGGGACGGCCACGACGGGCCTCGCTTCTTCGCCGAGATCACTCCACACCCGTTCCAGGAGCGCATTCTCGAGAACCTGGCCGCCGCTCGCGAAGCGGGTTCGTTTCGCAATTTGGTGGTCGCTGCGACCGGCACGGGAAAGACGGTCGTGGCCGCCTTCGACTATGCCCGCCAGCGAAAATCGCGACAGAAATCGGCCCGGATTTTCTTCCTGGCCCACCGCAAGGAGATCCTGCAGCAAGCCTTGGACTGTTTCCGCATGGTCCTGAGGGATCCGAACTTCGGCGAGTTGCTGGTCGACGGCGCACTCCCGTCGGACTGGAACCACGTGTTCGCCTCGATCCAGAGTTGGAACAACCGCCAGCCGTGGAAGGAGTTCGGCATCGGGCACTTCGAGTACGTGGTTGTCGACGAGGCCCATCACGGCACAGCCGCCAGCTACCGCCCTGTTTTCGAGCATCTGGAGCCCAGGATCCTGCTCGGCCTTACAGCGACACCCGAACGGATGGACGGATCGCGGATCGTGGACGACTTCGATGGGAGATTCGCCGCCGAGATCCGCCTGCCAGAGGCATTGGAGGAAAAGCTGCTGTGCCCGTTCCACTACTTCGGCGTCACCGATCCGGCGTCCGTGGCGGATGACCGGTTTTGGAAGAACGGGAGATACGACGCATCCGCCCTGACGGACCTCTACACAGGCGATGACATCCATGCACTCAACCGGATCGACCTGATCATCGAGCGCCTCCACCACTACCAACCCGACCTGTCCTCAGTTCGTGGCGTGGGATTCTGCGCGAGTGTCAGGCACGCCGAGTTCATGGCGGCCAAGTTCAATCAGCGGGGACTCGTCTCGGCGGTCGTGGTTGGGGAGACGCACCAGGACCAGCGAAGGCAGCGAATCGCGGACTTCCGGGGCGGCAAGCTGCCCTTCCTCTTCACCGTCGATGTGCTGAGCGAGGGTTTGGACGTGCCGGAGATCAATCTGGTGATGTTCCTGCGTCCCACGGAAAGCCTCACCGTTTTTCTTCAGCAACTCGGCCGTGGGCTCCGGAACGCTCCGGAGAAGGACTGCCTGACGGTGCTGGACTTCGTTGGCCAAACCCACAGGAAATACCGCGTCGACCGGAAGTTCGCCGCCTTGTTGCCTTCGTCCCGCCGACGGATCGACAAGGAGATCGAGGCGGACTTCCCGAACCTCCCCGCCGGCTGCAGCATTCAGCTTGAACGGGTTGCCCGCGAGCACGTGCTTCGGAACATCCGTGAGGGGCTTGGCAACCTGCAGGCATTCGTCCCCGAGGCGATCCGCACCTTCGAGCAGGAAACCGGTCGTCCCCTCAGTTTCGGCAACTTCGTGGACGCCACGGGTCTCTCGGCGCTGGATGTGCTGGGGAAGAAAACCTGGACCGAATGGAAAGCCTTGGCCGGCGTCGCGCACCAAGCCGAGGATCCGGATCTCCCAGCCATGCGTCAGGCCCTGCGCCGGGCAAGCCTCCGCACGGACCCCGGTGTCCTCGATTGCGTGACTCAGGTGGCGGATGACGAGACTGCCTATCCGGCGGACGTGCGGCGGCAGTCGATGTTCCACTACCTTGTGTGGGGCAAGTCAGGACCCCGGGTCGGAGTCACCAGCTTCCAGGAGTCCATGATCAAGCTTCGCAACAACCCGCAGTCGCTCCAAGATTTGCGGGAAGTCGCGGAGTGGCGTCGGGGCATCCGCAGCTTTCCTCTCGGAGCGCCCGATCCGAGGACTGGCGGACTGCTCCGCCTTCACGCCGCCTACGGATCGAACGAGATCAAGGCGGCCTTCGGACTGGCGGATCTAGACACGCCGGGACCGGCCGGCACCGGTGTCCTGCACGACCAGGTGACGAAAACCTACCTCCACCTCGTCACCTTCCGGAAGGAGGAAGCCGACTTCGCCCCGACCACCCGCTACCGGGACTACCCGATCAGCCGGTCGCGCCTCCACTGGGAGAGCCAAAGCGGCACCTCTCAGCAAAGCCCCACCGGACAGAACTACATCCACTTCCGGAAAAGGGGCTACCGCATCCTTTTCTTCGCCCGGCTCAACAAACGCGATCAGGGAGAGACCGCACCATTCGTCTATCTTGGCGCCGTTCGGGAACTGGAATCCTACGAGGGCGACCGGCCGATTCAGATGATCTGGGAGCTCGAACACCCGATGCCAGCAGCCTTGTTCGAGGAGGCAAAGGCAGTCTGAGTGCAGCGATGCCAGGCGCCCCAGCTCATTCGAAGAGTGGCACCCCCTGCTTACGCCGGTGCCGAGAGATCAATCCGGCACATCCCGTCGAGCTGATTCGAGATGGCACGGACCGCTCGATCCGAGAGAATCGCCTTCCTCCCACTGAGCAAGCTTGGCAGCTGCTTCGCGTTCAGGACCGAGACCGTTCCCTTGCCCTTGGCTTCGACCCACCACCCGGGAAAGACGAGAACAGGGGCCACAGCGACGGACTCCCCGTTCAGAGCGCTGAGCTTCGCAGCGAGCCAATCGGCGTTCCGCTGAGCCTGTTCGAGTCCGTGACGATCCGGCTTCATCGGCGCGGGGAAAATGATTTGCTGACCGTCGAAGATCAGCTGGTGACCCTTCTGGGGCCCTGAGTTGCCCTTGGGCTTCCTCCGCGCCTTCGTCTCGATCACGAAAACACCCCCGGGCCCGACGACAACGTGGTCGATGTTCCAGGGCTTCTTGCCGGGTTCACGGATCTCCAAGTCGTGGAAGGCCCGCGTTCGCGGCAGTGCAAGTTGGTCAAGGACCTGCCCGACCACCTGCTCGCCCAGAAGACCGAGCCGGTAGTTCGCCATCGAAAGAATCGACCGAAGGGCCAGAACCACGAACCAGGTCGTGGCAGCAAATCCCAGTGCCAGGATCACAAAAGGAGAGAGCTTGGTGAAGGCGGCGAGAGCCCAGGCAAGCATTCCAAAGAGTACCGCCATCATGAACCGCATGGTGTAGTCCATCAGAAGATCGCTTGTCTTCTGCTGGAGCGACCACCCCGCCGGCCGAGGCATCTCTTCGAAGGGCCTTCGGCTTGTCCGCTCCCGGTAGCGGATGAACCAATGCAGCCAAGCAAGCATTCCAAGTATCGGTAGCCCGGGGACGAGAAGCATCATCCAAAGCAGCGTTGGCACCGCCGATCACTACCAGTTCAATTGGAACCGGACAACCTACGGGATAGCGGAGTGTGCTTGACCTCTCGGAAAGCCTCAGGGGACGTGCGCGTCACACAACGTGGCCGCCGCAGCCCCCCGACGCACTGCTGAACCACGATGGGAAAGCTTGGATTCCCACTCCGGCTCGCCCAGACTTGCCCGAACTCTCGTGGGTCCAAATCCACGAAGCGACGTCCCTTCCACTCCCGTGAAGAACAGGAGCTTCATCCTTGCCTTGATTCTCGTCGCTGTCGGGATGGTGCTGGCAGTGCTCACATCTCGCTCGCGATCGAGCTATCCGACGGCGGGGGATCGGGTCATGGAACCGGCACCGTCCGGTGAATCCCGAATCGAGGCTTCCCGACCCGTTGCCGTCACTGAAGGTCGCCGCGAGAGACAGGCCAACGAGAAGAAACGAAAGGAGGCTCTCTACGGGGAAGAGATGGTGGAGTTGAGCTACATGGAGGCGCGTTTCATGGCGGCCGGCCTGATCCTCACAATCCTGGAAAAGCGTGCCTATGACTACGAGCGAGTCCGCTCCGCCATTGCCAACGACCTCCGAACGGCATGGCCCAACATCTACGATGCCCCGCTCAACGTTGAGTTTTGGGATCTCGCTTCGCAATCGGGGATCGACAAGGAGGTCGTCCGGAACTTCCGACGACCTTCAGACGACCCGGCCGACTGGCCCGGGTGGATTGAGGAGATCAAGGCGGCAATGGCGGCCGGTGAGTCCGTGAAGCCCTATGGCCGGGAGCTGAACCGGGTCTACATCATGACCAGGCCGGCGCATCGGGAAACCTTGTTGAACCCGATCTCTCCCATCCGGAAAAATTGGGAGGATCCCAAGCGGCAACGACTTGCGGCACTGGTGGATCGGATGATCGAGGAAGTTGACTGGCCTGCGTGGCCGGAACAGCCGGATTGGGAACCTCTGGTGGACGAATACATCATCCGTGAGATTCCCGACCTGGTTGACGAAGCACTGGAAGCCAACCGAAAACGGCGTGAGCAGTGGAACCGTTTGACCCGGTGAGCGCCCACGCAGCGCGGATTCAAGTCCCCAACTCCGGATGGGGGGCTGACGACCAAGCCCGCGAGGCCCGGGCCCAGAATCACCTCCGCTCGATGAAGCGCACCATCCCGGCGGCCGCCATGAGGAAGGCGCCGTTACCGGAGTCGGCAGTGGACCGGGCGCCGAGCGGTGTCGCGCTCCGGTAATTCACCCGGATCCGGAATCCGGTGGAAAGCTCGGCCGCCCATGTCACGTTCCCTAGGCTTGGCCCGAAACCTGATCGTCTGCCCGGTGTTGATTCCATGATGACCCTCTCCGCCCGTCCATGAGGACCCCTCCCACCCGCCCGTGATGCTCCTCCCCGCCCGAATCCCCAGCTCGGTCCTGCTGCTGGCGGGTTGGCTGGCCGCCGGCTTGCCGCTCTTTGGCCAGTCGGGGCTGTCGCGGGCCGCCCGCGAGGCCCAGGCGATGGTGATCATGGGCGCCTACGAGGAGGCCGAGGAGCTCGGCACGATGATGGCCGAATACGGCCGGCACGACCCGCAGCTGGTCGATGCCTGGCTCGACGCCCGGCTGGCGCTCGGCGACTACGACGACGCCGCGGAGCTGGCCAGCGAGTCGGCCGAGCGCTTCGAGGGCCACATCCCGAGCCAGGTCCGGGCGATCGAGGTGCTGCGGACGACCGGGCGCGACGAGCGGGCCGGCGCTCTGCTGGAGGCGCTCGACGAGCTGGCCAAGCAGGCCAATCCCCGCAGCCTCAGCGGCGCCGAGCTGGTCGCGCTGGGCCACGCGGCGCGGATGCTCGGCGCCGAGCCGAAGCTGGTGATGCGCGAATTTTTCCAACGCGCCCAACAGGTCGACCCCGAAACCTGGCAGGCACCACTGGCGACCGCCCGGCTGGCGATTGAAAAGGGCGACTACGCGCTCGCCTCGCGGGTGCTCACCGACGCGCGCACGCGGATCGGCCCCCTGCCCGACCTGATCCACCTGCAGGCGCTGGCGCAATCGCCGTCCGACCGGACCCAGGCCGAGGCCTACATCGGCCAGGCGCTCGAGCAGAACCCGCGACACCTGCCCTCGCTGCTGCTGCGGGCCGAGCACGCGATCGACTTCGAGGACTACGACCGCGCCCGCGAGGTGCTGGCCGAAGTCCGCGAGACCAACCCGCGGCATCCGCTGGCGTGGGCCTTCGAGGCGGCGATCGCCCACCTGCTCGACCGCGACGACGAGGGTCGCGCCGCGCGCCGCAAGGCGCTGGAGCCGTGGCCGAAGAATCCCGAGGTCGACCACCAGATCGGCCTCAAGCTGTCGCAGATGCGCCGCTTCACCGAGGGCGCCGGATTCCTGCGCCGCGCGCTCGAGGCCGACCC
Organism: Verrucomicrobiia bacterium; assembly: GCA_030430455.1. Lineage (GTDB taxonomy): Bacteria > Verrucomicrobiota > Verrucomicrobiia > Verrucomicrobiales > Akkermansiaceae > Haloferula. The sequence continues at coordinate 15,042 of JAUIJB010000011.1, forward strand.
CGATCACCTGCCGAGCAAGAAGGAGCTCGGCCGGGACCTGCTGCGCCTCGGCCGCGACGAGGAGGGCTGGGCGCTGATCCGCGAGGTGCGCGAGGCCGACCCCTACGATGTCGAGGTCTACAACCTGATGCTGCTGCACGACCAGCTGGAGCAGTTCGAGACGCTCAAGGCGGGGCGCTTCATCGTCCGCCTGCCTCCCGACGAGGCGGCGATCTACGGCCCGCGCGTGCTCGAGTTGCTCGCGGAGGCCGACCGCTGGCTGGGACGCAGCTACGGCTACCGCCCGGACGGGCCGGTGGTGGTCGACTTCTTCCCCGAGCAGCAGGACTTCGCCGTGCGCACGCTGGGCATCCCCGGCGGGCTCGGCATCGTCGGCGCCTGCTTCGGCAACGTGATCGCGATGAACAGCCCGGGCAGCCCCGGAGCGCTGGGCAGCAACTGGGAGTCGACCCTGTGGCACGAGTACTGCCACACGGTCACGCTCGGCGCCACCGACAGCCGCATCCCGCGCTGGCTCACCGAGGGGATCTCGGTCTACCAGGAGCACGCCCGCGATCCCTCCTGCGCCGGGCAGATGACGCCGGAGTTCCGCCGCCGCATCCTCGCCGACGACGGCCTGATTCCGATCGCCGAACTGAGCCGCGCCCTGACCGCCTTCAGCGACCCGGAGACGATCGGCTTCGCCTACTTCGAGGCCTACCTGCTGGTCCGCTACCTCATCGAGACCTCCGGCCTCGATGACCTGCGACTCGTGCTCGACGACCTGCGCGGCAACGGCGTGATCGAGGAGGTGCTGGCACGGCGCATCGCCCCGCTCGAGAAACTCGAGGAAGGCTTCACGACGGTCGCCCGCTCGTGGGCGCGAGAGCTGGCGCCCGACGCCGACTGGCAGGTGCCCGAGCCGGACTCGCCGCTGTGGCGCGACCCGCAGGGGGTCGCCGGGTTGCTGCGGGAAAACCCGAACCTCCTCTGGGCGCTGTCGATGCACGGCGAGTTCCTGCTCGCCGAGGAACGCTGGGAGGAGGCCATCGAGCCGGCGCGGCGCCTGGTCGAGCTGCACCCCGACTTCGTCGAGCCCGGCAACGGTTACTCGATCCTGGCGCGCGCCTGCCGCCAGCTCGGCGACGACGCGGAAGAGCGGGTCACCCTGCGGGCCTGGGCCGAGCGCGATGGCGATGCCGCCGAGGTGTTCCTGCGGCTGGTCGAGCTCGACCTGACCGCCGAGGACTGGGAGGCGCTGGCGTGGTCGGCCGGGCGGGTGCTGGAGGTGAACCCGATGCTGCGCGCACCGCATCGCGCGCTCGGAATTTCCGCCGAGGCGCGCGGCGAGGTGGACGAGGCGATCGGCGCCTTCGAGCGACTGCTCCGGCTCGAGCCGCTCAACCCCGCCGACATCCACCACCGCCTGGCGCGGCTCCACCGCGGCCGCGACGACGCCCTGGCGAAACGCCACGTCCTGCTGGCACTCGAGGAGGCGCCGCGGTTCCGCGCGGCCCACCGGCTGTTCCGGGAGCTGAACCCGCCACCCGCCACGCCGCGATGAGGCGCCGCGCGATCCTCGGCATCGCCGCGCTGCTGTCGCTGGGCGCGGCGCTCGCCCAGTTCGGGCGCGGCTGGGACGACGGTCGCCGCGGCGACGACCGCTGGGACGACGGCGGCCGCCCGGACCGGCGCGGGGTGCCCGACTGGGAGGTCGAGCCGCACCTGCCCGACGACCTCTTCACCTTCGTGCGCGTCCGCTACAGCTCGGGCGGCTACCGGCGCCGCGGCAACTGGCGCGTCGACTACCCCGACAGCGACCTCAACTTCTCCTACCGGCTGCAGGAGCTGACCTCGCTCGAGGTCGACCCCGACGGCCTGATCCTCGACCTCACCGATCCGCGGCTGTTCGACTACCCGTTCATCTACATGATCGAGCCGGGCTCGATCTGGCTCAGCGACGAGGAGCGGGTCGCGCTGCGCCGCTACCTCGAGAACGGTGGCTTCCTGATGGTCGACGACTTCTGGGGCGACCGCGAGTGGGAGGGCTTCATCCACGAGTTCGACCAGGTCTTCCCGAACCGCGACGTCGCCGGCGAGCTGGTCGAGCTGACCATCGACCACCCGATCTTCCACTGCGTCTTCGACCTCCAGGAACTGCCGCAGGTGCCGTCGCTGGGCGACGCCGTGCGCGGTCGCGAGCAGGGGATCACCTGGGAGTGGGACAAGCGCGGCGCGCGCGACGTGGCCTACCGGGCCCTGTTCGACGCCGAGGGCCGCATGATGTGCATCATCTGCTTCAACACCGACCTCGGCGACGGCTGGGAGCGCGAGGGCGAGAACGAGTGGTACTTCCGCGAGTTCTCCGAGAAGAAGTCCTACCCGATGGGCGTCAACATCGTCTTCTGGGCGCTGACCCACTGACCCGAACCCCCGAACGATTCATGGAACCGACCAAGACCACCCCGCCCGTCCTGCCGAAGCTGCCGCCGCGCGGCGAGCCGACCGACCACGAGCGCGAGCGCGAGGCGGTCACCCGGATCGCCGACTCGCGCGACCGGATCACCACCGAGTTGTCCAAGGTGATCGTCGGCCAGCAGGACGTCATCGAGGAAATGCTGATCGCCCTGCTCAGCGGCGGCCACTGCCTGATCACCGGGGCGCCCGGGCTGGCCAAGACGCTGCTGGTCAAGTCGCTCGCCGACCTGTTCCACCTCAGCTTCAACCGGATTCAGTTCACGCCCGACCTGATGCCGGCCGACATCACCGGCACCGAGATGATCCAGGAGACGCCGGGCGGGCGGGAGATGGTGTTCCAGAAGGGGCCGGTGTTCGCCAACATGATCCTCGCCGACGAAATCAACCGCACCCCGCCCAAGACCCAGTCGGCCCTGCTCGAGGCGATGCAGGAGCACCAGGTCACCGCCGCCGGGACCACCTTCGCGCTCGAGGAGCCGTTCTTCGTGCTGGCGACCCAGAACCCGATCGAGATGGAGGGCACCTATCCGCTGCCCGAGGCCCAGCTCGACCGTTTCATGTTCAACATCGTCATCGACTACCTGCCCGAGGACGACGAGGTCCTGGTGGTGGCGCGGACGACCGGCGGGGGTGGCGAGAAAATCCAGCCGCTGTTCGGCGCCGACGAGCTGATGGCCTGCCACGAGGTCGTCCGCAAGGTGCCGGTGGCCGACGAGGTGGTCCGCTACGCCGTCCGGCTGGCGGCCGCGTCGCGCCCGGGAACCGCGGGTGCCACCGGGTTCGTCAACGACTACGTCAACTGGGGCGCCGGACTACGGGCGGCACAGTACTTGGTCCTCGGCGGCAAGACCCGGGCCCTGCTCGAGGGACGGGCGCACGTCACGGTCGACGACGTGCGGGCGCTGGCCGCCCCGGTGCTGCGGCACCGGATCCTGCCGAACTACCGGGCCGAGGCCGAGGGCGTCGGCGTGCCGCAGGTGATCGACCACCTGCTCGAGTCGGTCTCCACGGAACTGTGACCCGCGATGAGCACCGCCACGCCCGCCACCCGCCTGCTCGACCCGGCCTCGCTGATGCGGATCCGGTCGCTCGAGCTGCGCGCGCGGATCGTGGTCGAGGGTTTCCTCAGCGGGATCCACCGCAGTCCCTACCACGGCTTCTCGGCCGAGTTCAGCGAGTACCGCCAGTATGTCGCGGGCGACGACATCCGCCACATCGACTGGCGCGTCTACGCCCGCAGCGACCGCCACTACGTCAAGAAGTACGAGGACGAGACGAACCTGCGCTGCCAGCTGCTGGTCGACGGCAGCCGCTCGATGGGCTACGGCTCGGATCCCGCGGTGACCAAGCACGGCTACGCCGCCACGCTGGCGGCCACGCTGGGCCATTTCCTGTCGCGCCAGGGCGACGCGGTCGGGGTGACCCGCTTCGACGACCGGATCCGCGCCTACCTGCCGGCGCGCAACCGTCCGGGCCACCTGCGGCGGCTGATGCTGACGCTCGAGCAGCCGGCCGAGGGTCGCGCGACCGCCTTCGGGCCGCCGCTGGAGCGGGTCGCGGAGATGCACGACCGCCGCGGCCTGTTCGTGCTGTTGTCGGACCTGCTGGCGCCGCTCGACGAGCTCGAACGGCGGCTCGGCCTGCTCAAGGCGCGCGGCCACGAGGTGCTGGTGTTCCAGGTGCTCGACCCGCGGGAGATCGACTTCGACTTCCCGGCCACCGCCCGCTTCAGCGACCTCGAGTCGGGTCGCGAGCACCTGATCGACCCGGCGCGGGCCCGCGCCGACTACCTCGAGCGCTTCGGCGCCCACCAGGATCGCCTGCAGGGAATCTGCCAGCGCTGGGGGATCGACCTCCTGCGGGTGCGCGGCGACGCGCCGCTCGACCTCGCCCTCCACGACTTCCTGGCCGCGCGCACCCGCCGCGGACCCGACCCGGGCCGGGCCCGCAGCAACCTCCGCGGCTGAGATGCAGTTCCTCGTTCCACTCTACCTCCTCGGGGCGCTGGCGCTGGCGGTCCCGATCTACCTCCACCTGCGGCGGCGGCCCCCCAACGAGCGGGTCGAGTTCAGCTCGCTGATGTTCCTGCAGCCGACCCCGCACGAGCCGCTGAAGCGCCGCAGCCGGCTGGAGAACCTGCCTCTGCTGCTGCTGCGCTGCCTCGCCCTGCTGTGCCTCGCCGCCCTGTTCGCGCGGCCGTTCTTTCCCGGCGGCGACCAGGAGCTGGAGGAAGGCCGGGCGCGCACGGTGCTGCTGCTCGACACCAGCGCCTCGATGCAGCGGACCGGGCTGTGGGACGCCGCGCGCTCCGAGGCGCTCGCCGTGGTCGACGCGATCGGCCCCGACGACCTGCTGGCGGTCGTCGCCGTCGACCGCCGGCCGCGGGTGCTGGTCGACTTCGACGACTGGGCCGGCGAGGCCGGTCCCCGCCGGGCGGCGACGGCGCGGCGGGCGATCGAGGCGCTCGAACCGGGCTGGCAGGGGTCCGACCTCGGCGCCGGCCTGCTGGCGGCGGCGGAACTGGTGTCCGACGCGGCGGCCGGCGAGGAGGCGCCGCGCGCCGCGCGCCTGGTGCTCGTCAGCGACCTCCAGCGCGGCGCCGACCTCGACGCGGTGACCGGTGCCAGCTGGCCGACCGGGCTGGCGGTCGAGCTGCGTCCGGTGGAGCCGGAGTCGACCACCAATGCCAGCCTCGGCCCGGCGGCCGGCAGCGACCCGCAGCGCCCGCGCGTGCGGGTGCGCAACGACCCCGCCTCGGAGGTCGAGCGCTTCGAGCTGCGCGCCGGCGACGAGCGGATCCCGGTGGTCGTGCCGGCCGGCGAGAGCCGGGTGATCGAGTTGCCGGGCGCGGTCGACGAGGTCGTGCTGTCGGGCGACGGCAGCGGCTACGACAACCGCCTGTTCCTCGCGCCACGCGAGCCGGCTCCGGTCACGCTCGCCTTCCTCGGGGAGGGCACGGCCGACGACCCCGACCTGCCGGAGTACTACTTCCGCCGTGCTTTCGGCGAGTCGAAGCTGCTGGCCCCCCGCTTTGTCGACGAGCTTTCCGATCGCCCGGACATCCTCGCCGTGGCGCGGCCGCTCGGGGAGGCCGAGTCGGGCGCCGTGCGGCGGCAGCTGGAGGATGGCGGACGGGTGCTGCTGGTGGTCACCTCCACCGCGATGGCGGACACCCTGGCCGCGCTGGCGGGGGCGGACGGACCGGTCGGGCTGCGCGAGGCCGGCGGTCGCTACGCGCTGCTCGAGGGGATCGACTTCGACCACCCGCTGCTGGGTGGCTTCCAGGACCCCCGCTGGCGCGACTTCACCGAGGTGCGCTTCTGGCGCCACCGCGTGCTCGATCCCGCCGAGCTGCCCGGCGCGCGGGTGATCGCCGGCTTCGACGACGGCAGCCCGGCGTGGCTGGAGATCGCGGTGGGCGAGGGCCAGCTGGTCGTGATGCTGGCGGGCTGGCACCCGCGCGACAGCCAGCTCGCGCTGTCGCCCAAGTTCCTGCCGCTGCTCTACTCGATCTTCGCCGACCGAGGACTCGAGGCGGGCGAGGCGCGGCGCTGGTTCGTCGGCGACGCCCTGCCGGTCGATGCCGGCGCCGAGATCGAGGCCCCCGCGGAGGCGGTCGTCGCGGGCGACCCGCCGAGGGCGGAAATGCCGGGCCACTACCGCTGGCGGGAGGGTGGCCGGGAGCGGCGGATCGCGGTCAACCTGCGTCCCTCCGAGTCCGACCTCCAAGCCTTGGCCGAGCCGGCGCTGACGGCCCTCGGTGTGCCGCTCGGTGCCGCGGCCGGCGCCGCCGAGCCGGAGGGCGCAAGCGGCAAGCGCCGCTTGCGTGCACGCGAGGCCGAGGCGAATGACCCGCTGTGGCGCTGGGCGGCGCTGATCCTTCTGGCCCTGCTGATCGTTGAATCCTGGGCGGCGGCGCGACGTGACGCCGCCGACCCGCACCCGGTGACGCCATGATCGAATCGATGCTGCAACGACAACTCCAGCCGATCGCCGAGCGCCAGGAGGCGGCGCGGCGCTCGCGGCGCAACAGCCTGGCCCTGCTCGTCGCGGCCGCGGTGGCGCTCGCCATGGGCTGGGCAATCCGCTCGGGGGCCGACGTGGGCCCCTGGTGGATCATTGCGCCACTGCTCGCCGGGGCGCTCACCCGGCTCGCCGGGCGCTGGATCTGGCCGCGCCAGCCGCTCGACCTGCGCGAGGTGGCCCGCTTGGTCGAGCACGAGCACCCGGAGCTGCGCGCGCTGCTGCTGACCGCGGTGGAGGAAGAGGAGCGCAACGACCGGAAACAACGCAGCTACCTCCAGGAACGGGTGATCTACAGCGCGGCGCAGATGGCGATCGTCGAGCGCTGGCGCGACCACGTCGGCCGGCGCAGCCACCGCGCCTGGCGCTGGGCCGAGTGGGCCACGCTGGCCGCCCTGCTGGTCGCCGGCGCCGTCCTGCTGGGTGCGCTGCGCTCGACGCCCGGCGCCCGGCCGGGCACGGGCACCAACTGGCTCGGCCTCGCTGAGCCGGTGCAAGAGGCGGCCGAGGGGGTGGTCGAGGTCACCCCGGGGGACGTCGAGTTGGAGCTCGGGTCCCGCCTGCTGGTCACCGCCCGCTTCCCCGCGGACGTGCCGGCCGAGGCGCGCCTGGAGGTCGAGCTGGGCGGCGAAAGCGAGGCCATCCCGATGGTCCGCAACCTCGCCGACCCGGTGTTCGTCGGCGCCGTGCCCGCGGTCGCCGGCGACGGCAGCTACCGGGTCGTGTTCGACTCGGCCTCGAGCCGCGACTTCGAGGTCCGCACCTACCAGTTGCCCGAGGTCGAGCGGGTCGACGCCACCGTCGAGCCGCCGCCGGGCCTCGCCGAGGAGGAGCGCGAGCTCGAGGAAGTGTGGCGGGTCACCGTGATGGAGGGATCCACCCTGCAACTCCGGGTGCGCACCAACGCCGCCGCGGTGGCCGGGCGACTGGTCGAGGAGGGCGCGGAGGAACCCGCCGAGATCGCCCTCGCGCGGGACCCGGACGACGAGGCGGTGCTGGTCGCCGAGCTGCGGCCCGAGCGGGACGTGGCCTGGCGGGTGCGGGTGGCCGACCAGGCGGGCCGCGAGAACCTCCGGCCACCCGCCTTCCGCGTGCGGGTGAGGCGCAACCTGCCGCCGCGGATCGAGCCCGGCTTTCCCGGCGACGACGTCCAGGTCACCCCGCTGCAGGAACTGGCGGTCGAGGCCGTGCTGTGGGACGACGCGGGAATCCTCGCGGCCGGGGCCACCTACAGCCTGCGCGGCGAGACCCGGGTGGTGGATTTCGACGCCGGTCGCTTCGGACCGGACGAGCGCGCGTCGGTCTCGACGATGATCGACTTCGAGGAACTCGGGGCGGCGCCCAACGACCTGCTGACCTACTTTTTCTGGGCCGAGGACCGCGACGCGAACGGCGCGACCCGGCGCGTCGCGAGCGACCTGCGCTTCGTCGAAGTACGCCACTTCGAGGAGATCTTCCGCGAGGCCCCGGGGAGCGCCGCGGCCCAGCAGCAGCAACAACAGCAACAGCAGCAGGGCCAGGGACAGCAGGGCGGCCAGCAGGGGCCGCAGAGCGAGCAGCTGATCGAGCGCCAGAAGGAGGTGCTCAACGCCAGCTGGACGCTGCGCCGCCTGGCCGAGGCCGGCGACCAGGGGCTCGCTGCGGACGCCACGGTGATCGAGGCCGGCCAGACCAGCGTGATCGAGGCCGCCGAGGCCGCCGCCGGCGAGGTCGGTGACCGCGAGATGGCGGGCCACCTCGAGCGCGCGCTCGGCGAGATGCGCTCGGCCGCGGGCGAGCTGGCCGGCATCGCCGACGACGCCGACGACGGGATGGCGCGGCTCGACCGCGCGCTCGAGCACGAGCAGGCGGCCTACGCGAACCTGCTGCGGATGCGCGAGCGCGAGTTCCAGGTCGCCCGGGCCGCCCAGTCGGCACAGGCGTCGAGCCAGAGCGCCGCGTCGCGGCGCCAGCAGCGCCAGCTCCAGAACATGGAGCTGCAGCAGGAGGAGCGGCGCTACGAGACCCAGCGCTTCGCCGAGCAGCAGCAACAGCAGCAGCAGGCCGGCAGCGAGACCCGCGAGGACCTGCAGATGCTCAATCGCCTGCGCGAGCTGGCGCGGCGGCAGTCGGGCATCACCGACAAGATGCAGGAACTCCAGGCGATGCTCGAGGAGGCCGCGACCGAGGAGCAGCGCGAGGAGATCCGCCGCGAGCTGGCGCGCCTCGAGGAGGAGCAACGGCAGATGCTCGAGGACCTCGACGAGCTGGGCGAGCGGATGGAGTCGGACGAGAACCGCAGCCGGACCGCCGAGGAGCGCGAACAGCTCGAGCAGGCCCGCGAGGACGCCCGCCAGGCCGCCGAGGACCTGCGGGAGGAGCGACTCGACCAGGCCGCCAATGCCGGCAGCCGCGCCGAGCGCCAGTTCGAGGAACTCGCCGAGGAATTCCGCCAGCGCAGCTCGAGCCAGTTCGCCGAGGACCTCCGGGACGTCCGCAACCAGGCACGTGAACTCACCGAGCAGCAGGAGCGGATCGCCCGCGAGCTCGAGACCGAGCGCAGCGAGCCGGACGCCGTGGATCCGGTCGACCCCTTCGCGCCCGATCCGGAACGCGCCGGGCTCGCCGAGGCGCTCGACCGCCAGGAGGCCGAGTTGCGGGAGTTGCTCGACTCGATGCGCCAGCTCAGCGAGCAGGCCGAGGAGAGCGAGCCCCTGCTGTCGCGCCAGCTCTACGACCAACTTCGCGAAACCGAGACCGAGGCACTCGACGAGGCGCTCGACCTCGCCGAGCAGCTGACCCGCCTCGACCGGCTCGGTGATGCCGCCGAGTTCGAGCGCGCCGCCCGGCAGGGCATGGAATCGCTGCGCGAGGGCGTCGAGTCCGCCGCCGAGAGCATTCTCGGTGATGAAGAGGCGGCCCTGCGCATGGCGCGCTCCGAGATCGAGGAACTGATGCGCGAAGTCGAGGAAGCCGAGCGCGATCGCCTCGAGCAGGAATCCGGCGAGGGTCAACAACCCGGTGAAAGCCAACAGCCCGGTCAACAGCCGGATGAAGGCCAGCAGCCGGATGAAGGCCAGCAGCCGGATGAAGGCCAGCAACCGGGTGAAGGACAGCAGCCGGGCGAAGGACAGCAGCAGCGTGAAGGACAACAGCCGGGTGAAGGTCAGCAGCCAGGTGAGGGTCAGCAGCCGGGTGAAGGTCAGCAGCCGGGTCAGGGTCAGCAGCCGGGTGAAGGTCAGCAGCCGGGTGAGGGTCAGCAGCCGGGTCAAGGTCAGCAGCCGGGTCAAGGTCAGCAGCCGGGTCAAGGTCAGCAACCAGGCGAAGGACAGCAGCCGGGTGAAGGACAACAGCCGGGCGAAGGACAACAGCCAGGTGACGGTCAGCAGCCGGGTCAAGGGCAGCAACCAGGCGAAGGTCAGCAGCCAGGCGAAGGCCAGCAGCCGGGCGAAGGCCAGCAGCCGGGTCGGCAACCCGGTCAGGATCAACAAGCGGGCCAGCAGCCGGGCGGCGGTGGTGGGGAGAACGACGACTCGCCGCGCTTTTTCGACGGCTGGGGCGGCGGTGGCGAAGAGCAGGCCACGGAGTCGCCGATCTACGGCGAGGGCTACCGCGAGTGGAGCGATCGACTGCGCGATGTCGAGGAGATGCTGGGCGAGGACGAACTGCGCGAAGAGGCGGCGCGGGTGCGCGACCGCGCGCGCGAGATGCGCCGCGACTTCAATCGCCACAGCGAGGCACCCGAGTGGGAGCTGCTCGAGGAGACGATCCTCGATCCGCTCGCCGAACTGCGCGACCGCGTCGACGAGGAACTCGAGAAGCGCGAGCGGCCGGACTCGCGGCTGCCCCTCGACCGCGAGCCGGTGCCCGGTCCCTTCGAGGACCTGGTGCGTGACTACTACGAACGTCTGGGAAGCGGGGAATGATGCTTGGATCCATCGTCTTTTCCGGTGGCCCCTGGGCCTGGGCCGGAGCCGCCTTGGCGCTGGTCGCCGCGGCCGGCTCGCTGTGGGCCGCCCGGCGTCGCGGCCGCCTTGCCTCGCTGCCCTTGTTGCTGCGGCTGGCGGCGCTGCTGCTGCTCGCGCTGTGCCTCGCCGAACCGTCCTGGGTCGGCGAGGAGGCCGAGCCCGGGGCGAACCTGGTGGCGGTCGTCGCCGACAACAGCGTCGGACTCCAGGTCCGCGAGGCCGGTGCCGACGAGACCCGCGCCGAGGCGATGATGGAGCTGCTCACCGAGCCGACCGGCGCCGACGCCGAGTGGCTGGCCGGGCTCGAGTCGACCTTCGTGCTGCGGCGCTTCGCCATGGACGGGGCGCTGCGGCGGATCGAGCAGTTCCGGGAACTCGATCACGAGGGCCGCGCCTCGGCGATCGGCGCCTCCCTCGAGGGGATCCGTCGACGCTTCGAGGGGCGGCCGGTGGCGGCGGTGCTGCTGATGTCCGACGGGATCGCCACCGACGCGGTGGAGACCGCGACGCTGGCCGGCCTGCCGCCGGTCTACCCGGTGGTGATCGGCGACGCCGCCCCGGAGCGCGACCTCGGGGTGGAGAGCGCGGTGGTCTCGGAGTCCGCCTTCGAGGACGCCCCGCTGACCTTCCGGGCCGAGGTGCGGGCGCGCGGCTACCGCGACCGGGAGGTGGCGGTGCGGCTGCGCGACGAGTCCGGGTCGATCGTCGCGCAGGAGAGCTTCACCCCGGGCGAGGACGACGTGACCCGCGCGCTGCGCTTCCAGCACCGGCCGGACGGCGGCGGGGTGCGCTTCTTCCGCATCGAGGTGGCCGGCGTGGATGCCGGCGGAGGCGCGGAGGCGACGCCGGCCAACAACGCCCGCCTTCTCACGGTGAACCGCGGCCGCGGCCCCTACCGGATCCTCTACGTGTCGGGCCGCCCCAACTGGGAGTACAAGTTCCTCAACCGGGCGCTGGCCGAGGACCCCGAGGTGGACCTCGTCGGGCTGATCCGGGTCGCCCGCCGCGAGCCGAAGTTCCGCTGGCGGGCGCGCCGGGGCGAGACGGCGAACCCCTTGTTCCAGGGCTTCAATCCGGACGACGACACGGCCGAGTACGACCAACCGGTGCTGGTCCGGATGAACACCCGCGACGAGGAGGAACTGGCCGGCGGTTTCCCGCGCCTGGCCGAGGACCTGTTCGACTACCGGGTGGTGGTGATCGACGACCTCGAGCGCGAGTTCTTCACGCTGGACCAGCTCGACCTGCTGGAAGCCTTCGTGTCGCGGCGCGGCGGCAGCCTGCTGATGCTCGGCGGGGTCGAGAGCTTCGCCCACGGGAACTACGAGAACTCTCCGATCGAGCGGCTGCTGCCGGTCCACCTCGGTGGCAAGGCCGGGGCGCCGATCGGGCCGGACCTGCGGCTCGACCTGACCCGCGACGGCTGGCTGTCGCCGTGGGTGCGGCTGCGCGAGGACGAGGCCGGGGAGCGGGCGCGACTCGCCGGCATGGGAACCTTCAAGGGCCTGAACCGGGTGGCCGGGATCAAGCCGGGCGCCACGGTGCTGGCGCAGGTCGACGCGGGCGGCACGCGGCGCCCCGCGCTCGCGGTCCAGCGCTACGGCAAGGGCCGGGTCGGCGCGCTGATGCTGGCCGACTTCTGGCGCTGGGGATTCCAGGTTCCGGAGAACCAGGCCGACATGAACAAGGCGTGGCGCCAGCTCGCGCGCTGGCTGCTGGCCGACGTGCCGGAGCGGACCGAGCTCGTGCTGTCAGCCGCCGGCGAGGACGCGGTGCGGGCCCGCATCGAGCTGCGCGACCCCGCCTTCGAGCCGCTCGTCGATGCCCGGGTCGAGGTCGAGGTGAGCCGCGACGGCGGCGAGCCGGTCGAGCTCAACGCCACCCCGAGCGACCTCGAGCCCGGCGTGTTCGAGGTCACCTTCGTCGCCGAGCCGGGCGCGATGACCCGGGTCCGCGCCCGCGCGCGCGATGCCGACGGCCTGGTGGTGGGCGAGGCCGAGGAAGGCTGGATCGCCAACGGCGCCGCCGATGAATTCAAGCGCCTCGAGCCGAACCGGGCCCTGCTCGAGCAGATCGCGGCGGCGACCGGCGGGCGGGTGCTGGAGGCCGGCGAGCTCGCGGACTTCGCCGCGGAGCTCCCGCGCATGGAGCTGCCCGAGACCCGCACCTGGTCGCGCTCGCTGTGGCACACGCCATGGGTGTTCCTGGCGGTGCTGGCCTGCCTGGCGGGCGAGTGGATCCTGCGCCGCCGCCGCGGCCTTGCCTGACCGTCCCGATGAAGCGACCCTCCTCCATGCCCCGACTCGCGATTCTCATCCTGCTGGCGCTCGCAGCCCGGCTGGCGGCCGCCGCCGACCTGGTGATCGTGGTCGGCGCCCCCGGGATGGAGGAATTCACACCGCGCCTCGCTGAGGCAGCCGAGGCCTGGGAAGAGGCCGGGCGTCGCGGCGAGGCGACCCTGCACCGGATCGGGCGCGACGGCGATGAGGGCGATGACGGGCTCGCGACCCTCGGTGAGCTGATCCCCGAACTGGCCGGTCGCGGCGACGGGCCGCTGTGGATCGTCCTGCTCGGACACGGCACCTTCGACGGGCGCGAGGCGAAGTTCAACCTGCGGGGTCCCGACCTGAGCGCTGCCACGCTTGCGGGCTGGCTGGAGGGAAGCAAGCGGCCGGTGGCGATCATCAACGGGACCGCCTCGAGCGCGCCCTTCCTGAAGACGCTGTCCGGCTCCGGCAGGGTGGTGGTCACGGCGACCAAGAACGGCGCCGAGGATTCCTATGCCCGCTTCGGTGAGTTCCTCGCGCGGATGATCGACGATCCCGCCGCCGACCGCGACCAGGACGGCGCGGTCTCGCTGCTCGAGGGCTTCCTCGCCGCCTCGGCCCGGGTCGAGGAGTTCTACGAGGAAGAGGGGCGGCTGGTCACCGAGGAGGCGCTGCTCGACGACAACGGTGACGGCTTCGGAACCCCGGCCGACTGGTTCCGCGGCGTGCGCGCGGAGCGGACGACCAAGGACGGCGCCGAGCCCGACGGCCGCCGGGCCCACCAGATCCACCTCGTCCCCAGCGAGGAGGAACGCCGGCTCGACCCGGAAACCCGCGCCCGTCGCAACGCCCTCGAGGAGGAACTCTTCGAGCTGCGGGGGCGCAGGGAGGCGATGGATGAAGCGGCCTACTTCGAGGAACTCGAACGCATCGTCCGCGAGCTCTCCGAACTCTACGCCGCCGCCGCGGAGGACTCGTGACCCGAGCTCAGGGAACCAGCCGGACTTGTGGGGTTCAGAAAATTCGGAATGGGGAAACCGCAGATGGACTCAAATGAACGCAGATTCTGGAATCTAGCCAGTGCGTCTGTGAACGGCAACGGGCCCGGGGGGGCAGCCGGTGTTCAGCGGGTCATGAGACGGGGCATGGCGGTGCTCACTTCCGCTCCATGAAGCGGACCATCTCGGAGGCCGCCATGAGGAAGGCGCCGGTGCCGAAGTCGGCGGTCGAGCGGGCGTCGACGACCTGGCCGGGGATCGCCTTCTCGCCGATCGGCTGCATGTAGCCGACCGTGCCGTTCTCCTGCAGCGCGGTGCCGGTCAGGAACTTCCAGCCATCGCCGGCGACCGGCAGGAACTCGTCGCCGAGCACGCCCTTGTTGAGTCCCCAGAGGAAGCCGTAGGTGAAGAAGGAGGTCCCGCTGGCCTCGGGGCCGGGCGCGTGCTCGGGGTCGAGGATGCTGCGGGTCCAGTAACCGTCGTCCTGCTGCGAGTCCGCCAGGGCCCGGGCCATTTTCCTGAAGACCTCGAGGTACTCGTCGCGGTGCTCGTGGTCCTCCGGCAGGTCGTCGATGACCCGTGGCAGGGCGGCGAAGACCCAGCCGTTGCCGCGGGCCCAGAAGTCCTTCCGGCCGTTCACCGACTTGTGCTTCGGGTAGACGTACTTCGCGTCGCGGAAGAACAGGCCGGCCTCCTCGTCGAACATCAGCTTCCGGGAGTACTCGAAGTAGTCGTGCAGGCGGTCGAGGTATTTCTCCTCGCCGGTCAGCTTGTAGACCTCGGTCATCGCCGGCATGACCATGAACAGGCCGTCCGACCACCAGATGTAGTCGACCTGCGGGGTGGTGATCTGGTAATCGAAGACCTCGACCGCCCGGGCGCTGCGCTTCTCCTCCGACTTCAGCTTGTTGAGCTCGAGGTAGACCTGGAAGCAAACCTGCCAGTCGCCGAAGAGCACGAACTGGTCGCTCTCGCCGTAGTGGTACTTCCACTCCTCCCGGTTGTCCGAGCGCGCGCCCTCCCAGTGGTTCTTCTCCGCCCAGCGCCGCGAGTACTCGCGGTAGTCCTCTTCGTTGGTCACGGCGTAGGCATCCATGTTGCCGACGTGGTAGACGGCGGTGTTCCAGAAGGCGTTGCCCTGGGAGCGGTTCTCCGACTGCCACTCGTCGTTCACCGTGCGGATGATCTCGAGCACATCGGCCTTTGTCTTCATGGCCGGCGCCTCCGTTTCGGCGTGGAGAATCCCACCGGTGAGGAGGGAGGCGAGCAGCAGGCAAGTGGACTTCGTCATGGCTTTGGTTCGTTGGGGTGAGCGGCCCGGCTGGGCCCCGGCTTCGGACCCACACTAAAAACGGCCTTCAGGGGCGAGCAAGGCCAGATGACCGGGCAGCCGGCCAGCCTGCACAAACCGGCGGGCCGGCCGGTGATGAATTCATTGAATCCCCGCCGTAGGTCGGTGAGAATCCCTTCCCGGCCCTGCCGAACGATCCGACCCGATGAAATCCCTGCTCCCGGCCTTCCTCCTGCTCGTCCCGCTGCTGCTTCCGGCCCTCCATGCCGACGACCCGCCCCGCCGGGCGAGCCGCCTCGGCGAGTGGCAGTTCCGCGCCGACGAGCCGCTCGGGTCCGCGGACCGCCAACCCGCCCCGGACGCCGCCCGCAAGCTTGGCGACGACGGCTGGGAATCGGTCGCGGTGCCCCATGTGTTCCGCCAATCGGGGCTGCCCGACAACACCGCCGGCTGGTACCGCACCACGGTCGCGGCGACGCCGCGGGAACACCACTACCTGCTGCACCTCGAGGGTGCCGGATCGGTGACCGACGTCTACGTCAACGGCGAGCACGTCGGCCGCCACCGCGGCGCCTTCACCTCCTCGGTCCACGACCTCACCCCGGCGCTCGACGAGGGCGCCGACAACGTGGTCGCCCTGAGGGTCAGCAATGGCGACCGGGAGGCGATGAACTGCCTGTCGCACTCGACCCTCTACGTGACCAACGGCGGGCTCTACCGGACGGCTTGGCTGATCGAGACCGGCAAGGTCCACTTCGAGCCGCACATGGGCTCGAGCGGCCTCTACCTGACCGGCCGTGACATCACCCGCGACAGCGCCACGCTCGCGATCGAGGCCCATGTCCGCAATGCCGGGGCCGCGGCCGCCCGGGTGACGGTGACCCACGTGGTCGAGGGGCCGGACGGGAGCGCGGTCGGCAAGGCCACCGCGACCGCCGCACTCGAGCCCGGCGCGACCCGACCGCTGGAGTCGACCGTAACGATCGCCGACCCCGAGCTGTGGGACATCCGCCAGCCGAAGCTCTACCGGGTCACCAGCACGGTGAGCGTCGACGGCACGGCGATGGACACCATCCGGGAACGCACCGGGCTGCGCACGATCCGCATCGACGACGGCAGGTTCATGCTCAACGGCAGGGAGCTGCTGGTCCGCGGCGTCAACAAGCACCAGCAGACCGAGCACGAGTGGAACGCGATCACCGACGAGCAGCTGACCTGGGAGTGGGACCACCTCGACCAGCTCGGCGCCAACACCGTGCGGCTGGCCCACTACCCGCATCGCCGCTTCGAGTACCGCACCGCCGACGAGCGGGGCATCGCGATCTGGGCCGAGAACGGGCTGGCGGGTCAGCTCTGGCAGCACGAGGTGAAGCGCGACAGC
The DNA here is from genome assembly GCA_030430455.1 of Verrucomicrobiia bacterium. Classification (GTDB taxonomy): domain Bacteria; phylum Verrucomicrobiota; class Verrucomicrobiia; order Verrucomicrobiales; family Akkermansiaceae; genus Haloferula. The sequence goes on from JAUIJB010000011.1 coordinate 31,406, forward strand.
GGCGAGCGCGAGCCCAATGCCGACGGCGAGCGGATCACCCGCGAGATGGTCCACCAGAACTGGAACCACCCGAGCATCCTGTTCTGGAGCAGCGGCAACGAGACCTACGAGAAGGTCGCGGCGCACTACGCCGAGATCATCCGCGAGCACGACGCCAGCCGGCCGATCACCTACGCCTCGGCCCACGAGGACCGCCCCGACACCGTCGACTTCATCGCCGGCAACACCTACCAGGGGTGGTATGGCGGCCACTTCAGCGAGTTCAGCCAGCTGCCGCGCAACAAATACGTCTCCGAGACCGGCGCGGGCACCTGGGTCACCCACCACATCCCGCAGGACGAGGCGCGCTGGAAGGTGGACGACTTCGAGCCGATGGAGTACGGCAACCTCTTCACCGAGTACCGCCTGCAGTCCGTCTTCCGTGACAACCCGGAGGGCCACAAGATGTACCTGTGGTGGAACTTCCGCGAGTTCTACGACCGCAAGTTCAAGAACAACCGCAACACCAAGGGCATGCTCACGCTGGCGGGTGAGCCGAAGGACGTCTACTATCTCCACCGTGCCTTCCTGCGCCCCGACCTGCCGGTCCTCCACATCACCAGCCGCAACCACTTCTACCGCTGGTTCGCGCCCGACAACGGGACCAAGGTCTTCTCCAACGCGGACTCGGTCGAGTTGTTCATCAACGGCGAGTCGCAGGGCAGGCGCAGCAACGGCGACTACCGCCAGCCGATCTCGGTCTACCCCGACAGCTGGCGCAACGAGGAGGGCAAGCGCGAGGGCAGGCGGATCGACAACGTGTTCTTCTGGAAGGCGCCGCTGCAGCCCGGCCGCAACGTGATCGAGGCGCACGACAGCAACGGCCAGAGGGAGCGGACGGTCATCTACCAGTGGGCCGAGACCGACCCGGAGAACGAGGTCATCGGCGACCTGGAGAGCAGCAACCCGGAGTGCAAGGCGCACTTCATCGACCGCCCGGTCGAGGCCCAGGGAGCCTTCTACTACATGGTCGACGGGTCGTCGGACAACACATTCGACAAACTGCCGGAGGCCATCGAGGGTGCCTCGTGGATCGCCACCAAGCGCCTCAGCGACCCCGCGAGGAAGACCGACCTGTCATTCACGCTGAAGAAGGACGCCACGGTGCACGTGATGCACTCGACCGGCAGCTTCCCGCCGATCGTGCTGCGGGAACCGAAGCGCGAGTGGGTCGAGGCCGCCGGCGAGCTCGGCAGGCAGCTCGAGGCGCTCGGCTTCGGGCAGTCGGCCGAGCCGGCGGTCTGGCGCGGTCACGACCTCTGGCTCGCCGACGCCGCGGTGTGGAGCCGACCGTCGAAGGCGGGGGACCGCATCGAGATCCCGGGGGTGACGCTGGATTACGTGGTGATGATTGACCACTCCGCGGCGGAGTGAGGGCGCCTGCGGCGCAGTGCCACGCCGTCGCCCTTCGGCCCACGGCGGGCAGGTGAGTAAAAAAGAGAAAGTGGCCCCGCGGTGGAGGGGCCCGTTCTCTTCGGGAGCGGGCGAGCGGAGAGCGGAGCCTTCGGAGGGCCCCGTCATCCTGTGGCCGGAGCGTCCCGCTCCGGTCCCACCTCCCTGTTTTCAGCCCTCGCCCTCGTCTCGGAGAAAGAATCGAGGACGAGCACGAGAACGACACCAACGACGACCTCCGACCCCTAGGATCCCGCGTCTGACCCCCCCGCTTCCTGTCCGGACGCGGCGGACACCGCCAGCACGATGCGGAGCTGGCCGTAGCTGAGTCGGCCGGCGGCCTCCTCGAAGGAAGGCTTGAGCCCGCTGGTGCCGTGCTTGGCGAAGAGGCGGCGGGCCAGCTCCTCGTCGGCCTCCGAGACGCGCGAGCGCCAGTCGAGCGGCTCGCCCTCCTCGAGCAGGCGGACGAAGTGGCCCTCGATGGTCGAAAGCGACAGCCCGCGCCTTGCGGCAATCGCCTCGAGGCTCGTTCCGGCGCGGATCATCTCCAGCGACTTCTGATAGGTCGGGCCGAGGGGCTTCTTCACGGCGGCCTTGTCCGCGGACGCGGCGGGTGCGTCCAGCTCATCGATCGGGACGCGCCGGCCGGCCACCTCGGGATGGTCGGCGAGGTGCTGACCGATCGCGGCGGCAAAGCGGGGCCCATAGGCCTCGGCCTTGTGCGCACCGATCCCGGGGATCCGCCGGAGCTCCGCCGCGGCGGTGGGCATGACCGCGGCGAGGCAGCGCAGGGTGCGGTCGCCGAACACGGCGTAGGGCGGGACGCCATCGCCGTCGGCGATCTCCTTGCGCAGCCCGCGCAGGCGCGTGAAGAGGTCCGGATCGCAGTCGATGTCCTCGGCCACCCGACCACCGCGGGGCCGGCCCGGCTCCCTTCTACGGTCCTCGTGGTAGCAAAACGGGCGCTCGCCGCGCATCACCTCCCAGGCCGCCGGGGTGAGGCGGGGCACCGGGAAGCCGTTGTCGCGCAGGACGACGATCCCCTGCCCCAGCAGGCTGTCGAAGATGGTCCGCCAGTGCCGCTTCGGACGCTTGCTGCCCGCACCCCAGGTCCTGAGCCGGTCGTGGCCGGCGTCGCGAACCTTCCCGGTGTTGGCGCCGGCGACGACGTCGCAGAGGTGGGCGATGCCGAAGGACTCGCCGGTGCGCGCGATGGCGGACAGCGCGAGCTGCGCGTCGCGGGTGGCCTCGACCTCGCGGAACTCGCCGTCGCAGAAGTCGCAGCCGCCGCAGCCATCGCCATCGCCATCCGGCGCGTATTCCTCACCGAAGTAGGCCAGCAGGGCCCGGCGGCGGCAACCCGGGTTGGCGGCGAAGCGCTCCATCTCGCGCAGCAGGGCCAGGGTGCGCCGGCGCTCGGTCTCGTCGGCAATCTCGCCGAGGAATCCGCGCAGCTTCACGGCGTCGCCCGCCGAGTAGAGCAGCAGGCACTCGGCCGGGTCGCCATCGCGCCCGGCCCGCCCGGTCTCCTGGTAGTAGCCCTCGATGTTCTTCGGCAGGTCGCCGTGGACGACGAAGCGCACGTCCGGCTTGTCGATGCCCATGCCGAAGGCGATGGTGGCGACGATCACGGGCGTGTCGTCGCGGATGAAGGCATCCTGCACGCGGCTGCGCTGGTCGGCCTCCATGCCGGCGTGGTAGGCTGCGGCGGCGATGCCGTTGGCGCGCAGCAGCGCCGCGGTGGCCTCGACGCTCCTGCGCGAGGTGCGGTAGATGATCCCCGGCTGGCCGGCGCGGGCGCGGACGAACTCGACCAGCTGGGTTTCCCAGTCGGCCTTGCGGCGCACGGCGTAGTGCAGGTTGCGGCGGTCGAACGAGGCCCGCACCCGGACCGCCTCGCGGAGGCCCAGGCGCGCCTCGATGTCGGCCGCCACCTTCGGCGTGGCGGTGGCCGTGAAGGCCGCCACCGGCACGCCGGGAAAGGCCGCGCGGAGCTTGCCCAGGAACAGGTAGTCCGGCCGGAAATCGTGGCCCCACTCGGAGATGCAGTGGGCCTCGTCGATGGCGAAGAAAGCCGGTGCGCCGGGCGGGCAGTCACGCAGCCGTTCGAGCGTGCCCCCTGCCGCCAGCCGCTCGGGGGCCAGATAGAGCAGGTCGAGCTCGCCGCGGCGGTAGGCCCGCGCGGCCTCGCGGCGCTGGCTGTCGGCCATCGCGCTGTTGACGCAGGCCGCACGGATCCCGCTGGCGCGGGCGGCGTCGACCTGGTCCTTCATCAGCGCGATAAGCGGGCTGACCACCACCGCACAGCCCTCGGCCATCACCGCCGGCAGCTGGTAGCAAAGCGACTTCCCGCCGCCGGTCGGCATCACCCCGAAGACATCCCGCCCGGCGAGGAGACCGTCGACCAGCTCGCGTTGGTGGCGGCGGAAATCCGCAAAGCCGAAGGTTTCACGGAGGACGGCGGACGGATCGGTGGGGGCGGCGGCACTCATGAAATGACAACTGTTCAAATTAACACTTCCAGTCAATGGCAATCTTTGCTAGGGTGGTGGAATGAAGAATGCGATGTTGAAGATGGACTGGCGGCTGGAGCGACTGGACGAGGGCGAGCCGGAGGAACAGCCCGGGCATTGCCTGCTGGAAGTCACCGGCACGGCGAGCGGCGACGCCGGGAGGATCGGACGGGTGGCCGGCTTCTACCTGAATTCGGACAACCTGGATTCGTCCGTCGCCTTCTGGGAGCTGTGGGACCTCGACGGGCGGACCTGCGAGATCGTCAACGAGATCCTCGACGGCAGGTGGCGGCGCTTCCGCGAGCCGCTGCCGCGCCTGCTGGAGCAAGCGCCCGGCATGCTGTGCATCGAGGAGCTCGTCCTCGCGCCCGAATTCCGCGGCCGCGGCCTCGCTCGCGAGATGCTGTGCGAGACCGTCCGCTGCTGCGCCGACCGGTCGGTCGGAGCGGTCCTGCTCAGGAGCGATCCGCTGCCCTGCGGCGGAACTTCGGCCGGCGCGCAGCCCGCGGGAGAACAACCCGAACGCGACCGCTTGAAGCTCCAGCAGCACTTCCGTGCCTGGGGAATGCAGTTGCTTCCCCGCACCCGTTACATGATCGCCGCGCCGGGAGTGCTCTGCGAGGAACGTGCCAGCAGCTGGCCGCCCTGCCCGATCGGGGCTTGATACCAAATCAAAGAAGCCATCGAACTCTTTGGGATCATCGAAGGGAAGGCCGCAGATTTCGCAGATGGACGCAGATGATAGGGATTCATCTGCGAAGCGGAGCGAGGCGGAGATGGCACCCGGGCAGAATCTGGTCTCAAAGGCCCCGGAGGGGCGTCGGTTCGTAGCCCCGGGGTTCACCCCGGGGGATCAGAAACGGTCCATGATCCGGAGCCCCGGCGGGGCGCAGGCGAGGTCCGAATCATTCAACGCTTCCCGCGAGCCGTTCCCGGAACCGACACCACCCGTCACGACCACCGGGTGTCCTCGACCAAGGAGACGGCATCCAAGTCGCGCGGAGTTCGCCTACGCCCCTCCGGGGCTTGGGATCCATGGTGCCCCCAATCCCCGGGGTGAACCCCGGGGCTACGTTCCTGCCCCCCTACCGGGGCTTCCGATCTCCACCATCCACCATCCACCATCCACCATCCACCATCCACCATCCACCATCCACCAGGTCCAGGTCCAGGTCCAGGTCCAGGTTCAGGTTCAGTACATGGGTAACACTTGGCAACCCGGTTTCCGACGATTGGAGACTCGGGCATGCCTTGGCCGGAGACCCAAAAAATGGACCAACGAATTGAATTTGCGATGAGAGCCCTCAGCTGCCCGAATTTCACCGAGCTGTGTCGTGAGTATGGCATCAGCCGGAAGACGGGCTACAAGTGGCGGGACCGACTTCTGGCCAACGGCTTTGAGGGAATGGATGAGGCGAGTCGACGGCCGCGATCCCATCCCGACGAGCTTGGCGAGGAAGTCGTCTGTGAGATCGTGCGTCTCAAGCAGGTCCACCCTCACTGGGGCCCCCGCAAGATCTGCGAACTCTACGCCCGAAAGCACTCCCGCGCGGCTGTTCCCAGCGAGAGCAGCTTCAAGCGGGTGCTCAAGCGAGCAGGCCTGACCAAGCCGAGGCGACGCCGTCGAGCCAAGGAAGCTGGTCGGATCGCCGCGGGCCGGAAGGCGGCAGCCCCCAACGAGGTGTGGACGGTGGACTTCAAGGGCTGGTGGCGTGACCGCCAAGGCCACCGCGTCGAGCCACTGACCGTGCGTGACGAGTTCAGTCGGATGGTTCTGGAGCTCCGAGACCTCGCCAATGCCCGGACCGAGACGGTCAAGGCCAGCTTTGAGCGGCTCTTCGAAGCCCACGGGCTACCGGCAGCGATTCGCAGCGACAACGGCCCTTCGTTTGCCAGCTCCAATGGCCTCCTCGGGTTGAGCCGGCTCTCGGTCTGGTGGCTGGCGCTGGGGATTGATCTGGAAAGAGGGCGTCCGGGTCACCCACAAGACAACGGTGCCCACGAGCGGATGCACCTGGACATCTACAAGGAGCTCGAAAGCGGGCGAGTCGGCGGAGAGCAGCAGGCATTTGACCTCTGGCGCCATGAGTTCAACACCGAGCGGCCGCACGAATCTCTGGGGATGGCGACCCCGGCTGAAGTCTACCGCCCCTCACCTCGACCTTACGAGGGGGCGCCCGAGGAGATCGACTACGAGGGGATGCCCACGCGAAAGGTCACCCGCGCAGGAACCATCTGTTTTGAACGTGAAGCGATCTACCTCTCCCAGGCTTTGAGTGGCTGGCAGGTGGGCCTGGCTCCCAGCGGCGACCTGGGCCTCGTCGAGGTGCACTTCTCCCATCTCCTGCTCGGCCACATTGACCCAGCCACATCCGGCTTCCAGGCAGCGGTGCCAGCCCCGGAGGGGGCGGCGAGCGCTCCTCCGCCCGACCTCCGACCTCCTCCACCATCCACCATCCACCATCTCTCCGCTCACCTCCCCGCAGCTCACCCGCCCCCGAAAACAAGCGGCCCCGCCACCCCGGAACCACTTTCTACTTTTTACTCGCCTGCCCGCCATCGCTCGGAGTGCGACGGCGGGGCACTGCGCCGAAGGCGCTCCAGGCGCCCCACCCAGCCGACAATTCCGTCCTCCATGTAGTCGTAGAAGGGATTGTGGCGCAGCCGGAGGATCTGGCCGTCGGAGATGCGCAGCACGCCGGCCTCGCCGCGCAGGCTGAGGTCGCCGAGCGGCAGCGGCAGGTCGCCGTTCTCATTGGCTCCGTAGAGCGGGTCGTCGTTGGGAAACGGCAGCGCGGCGTGGGCAAGCGAGAACACCCCGCGCGGCCAGCTCAGGCCGAGTTCGCGCTCCTCGGTCCCACCCTCATGGCGACGCTGCTCGAGCAGCGCCGGCGTCCCGGACTTGCGGTTGCTCACCAGGGTCAGGTCATAGCCCAGCGACTCGGCCTCGAAGGCCGGCAGGAGGGCCGCCTCGTAGTCGTCCTTCACGAGCGACTCCATCCATGCGGCGCGGTTGACGTCGAACACCACCAGCTCGCTGCCCGGCTGGTCGAGCCGACCGTAGAGGCCGTCGACGATGTCGGCGATCTTCACCGTGGCGTCGACCGCCGAAACCTGGGTCCGCACCGGCGGAAACTCCCCCATCCGGCCGTTCTTCTCGAGCCGGGCGAGGCCCTCCGCCACCTCGCGGGTCATCCGGAAGGCCTGCACGCTGGCATTCATCGGCCACGACGAGTACTTGTAGGGGTCGATCGCCGCGTTCACCGCCGACCAGTGCGCGCGGTCGTCGCCGGAAACGCCGGCGATCCAGTCGTGGTAGCGGGTGATCTCGGCCAGCGGCGTGATCCCGATCATCGGCGAGACCAGCACCAGGGCGTCGGGCACCGGCAGCGAGTCGTCCTCGATCGAGCAAATCGCGTAGTGGGTCGTCAGCGCGCCGCCGTTCGAGAAGCCGGCGACGACCATCGGCGTCCCCTCGGGCAGGCGCCCGCGCAGGTCGCGGGCGGCGACGCGCACCGCGGCGGCCCAGTCCTGCCACTCGACCTGGGCGAGCGCGCCGGGGCAGGTGCCGTGGCCCGGCACGCGGAGCAGCATCACCGTGAAGCCCTCGTCGTGGAGGCGCTCGCCGAGCGCGCGGAAGGCATAGGGCGAGTCGCTCAGGCCGTGGATCATCAGCACACCGCCCCTGGGCCGCGGGACCTCGCGCAGCAGGCTGCGGTTCCAGTTGCGCGAGCCGTGCTTGCTCGGGTGGCAGATCGAGGCGGGATTGAAGCGGCAGAAGTCGCCGGCGGCGTCGCCCTTCCACGATTCCTCCTCGAAAGCCGCCAGCTCGGCGAAGACCTCGTCCTCCTGGGCGAGGTAGGCGTCGAAGCCGTAGTCGTCGGCCTCGTCCGCGGCGCTGAACTCGGAGGCCGGGAACTCGCGGTGCCAGCCGTCGAGCTCCGGCAGCGACTTGGCGAACTGCGACCAGCCGAAGAAGACCGCGAAGACCACCAGGGTGAGCGTGACCAGCAGGGCGATCACCCCGGCGAGAATCAGCCGCCGCAGCAGCTTCCTGCTCATCGATTTCCAAGTCGACATGGCCGCGACTCTAGGGGTCATCCCCGCGAGGGGGAGGGAAAAACGGTGGCGGAAGGGGCGACCGGGCGGGCGGCTGGCGGGACGCTCCAGCGACGGGACCCGAGGATCCGCGGGTCCGGGTCCGCCGGGACATGGAGCATAGCGGAATCGAACCGCTGACCTTCTCATTGCGAACGAGACGCTCTACCAACTGAGCTAATGCCCCTCGTGTCCTCGGACGGGCTTGGTTTCCCCTCCCCGGCGGGCGAAATCAAGGGGAAAGATCGCTCCGCCGGGCCCGGGCGAGGCGGGCGGGCCCGGCGCTCGCGGCCGGCGCGATCGGGACCCGGATCGCTGGGACCGATCGGATTTGGGTCGATCCCTGATTGATTCCGGGAATTCCCAGCGTTGGGTTGCCCGAAGAGGCGGAGCCCCGCCAAAAATCCATCCCATCCATCCCATCCATCCTGGTCCAGTATCCATCCCCTCCGTGGCCCGGCTACCTTCCCGCCCGCGGTCCAGCTCCCCTCCCGACCGCGGCCCGACTCCCTTCCCTCCCGCCCCGGGTCGGACCTCCGACCGCCCCGAGGGGAAAATCAGGGACAGGATTTCAGGCTTGAATCGCTTAACCTTCCTGAATGATCTTCGGTCCTAGCTGTCCGGCTCGCGTTCGTCCTCCCATGGCACATCGATTTTCTCGTCTCATCCTCGGACTCGGCGCGCTGGCGCTGTGCTCCTGCGGGAGTGGCTACCTCGGCGATCACCCGTCCGGCACGGGGCCCTTCGACGACCGCGGAAACTACATCGAGGAGTGGGCCGACAACCCCTCGAAGTGGAACGGCCGCTCGGTGGAGAAACCGAGCACGCCGGAGGAAAAGCCGCCGCCCCAGCTGGCGCGGAACGATTCCCGGTCATCGTCGTCTTCTTCATCATCTTCGAACACGACCGTCGTCCGCCGCGATCCGCCGCCGACGACCACCACGGTCACGGCGGTGAAGCCGAAGCCCAAGCCGAAGCCCAAGCCCAAGCCCAAGCCCAAGCCGAAGGTCCGCTACCACACGGTGAAGAAGGGCGACACGCTCTACGGCATCGCCAAGCGCTACGGCACCACGGTCGCGAAGATCCAGAAGGCCAATGGCATCCGCGGCAGCCTGATCAAGCCCGGCCAACGGCTGAAGGTGCCGTTGTAGGGACAAAAGGTCCTGCGGGCGGAGAGGATGCGGCGCCGGATGACGGTCCGGACCGGCTGGAAAGCGCCGGTTGGGCGGTCAGCGGCGGCACGAGGTGGCGGAGCACAGGGAATGGGACCCATGGGACCTATGGTCTTGGACTTCCCATTTGCTGGTCCGCTGGCTGCTTCTTTCTTGCCGCGAAGAGAAAGACGACGCCTGCGGCGATCATGAAGAGCGAGAGGAACTGGCCGCCGGTGAGGGGGCCGATCAGCTTGGAGTCGGGCTCGCGGAACTGCTCGGCGATGATCCGGCCTGCGGCGTAGGCGATGAAGAACAAGCCGGTGAGCACGCCGTGCGGGAGCATCGGGTAGCGCAGCCGGACCCACCACAGCAGCGCGAACAGCAAGGCCCCCTCGAGAGCGGCCTCGTAGAGCTGCGAGGGGTGGCGCGGCTCGAGGTACGGGGCGATGGCCTCGGAGACCTCCGGGTTGCGGCGCTGGGCCCCGATCAGCCACTCGAAGTGCGGGCCGTCGGGATGCTCGGTGATGGCCTGGGCGAGGCGCGGGTCGACACCGGCCGCGGCGTCGACGGCATCCGCCAGGAAGCGCCCCTCCTCCGCCGGCTGCTCGACCAGGGTCTTCGGGAACTTCACCGCCCACGGCACGCCCGCGGCGGAGCGTCCGTAGAGCTCGCCATTGATGAAATTCGCCAGCCGCCCGAACATCAAGCCAAGCGGCGCCACCACGCAGAGCCCGTCGCCCAAACCGAACCACGAGACCTTCTTCCTCCGCGCGTAGAACCAGGTGAACACGACCAGCCCGAGCACGCCGCCGTGGCTTGCCATGCCGCCCTCCCAGACCCGCAGGATGACCATCGGGTCATCGAGCAGCCAGCCCCACCCGTGCGTCTGCGGGTGGTAGTAGAACATGTAGCCGAGCCGCCCGCCGATGAAGACCCCGAAGATCGCCGCGGCGGCGATGAAGTCGCCCGCCGCCCCGGGCGGCAGGACCCACAGCTTGCGCTTCGAAAGAACATTGAGCAGCCAGGCGCCGACGATGAAGGCGGCGAGGTAGGCGAGGCCGTACCAGCGCAGCGCGATCGCGTCGTTGATCCGGAAGATGACCGGGTTCAGGTCGTGGACGTAGGTGGCGAGCACGGCGCGGAGCACAATCGATTTCCCCCCGGCCGGCAAGCCGCGGAAAACCGCTTCAGGGGATCAGAGGAAGCGGGTCAGGCCGTCGACGGCCGCGCGGTCGAGCCGCCCGACCAGGCTCGTCACCAGGCGCACGGTGGCGAGGTAGTCGTCGACGTCGATGATCCCCTGGTGCGAGTGGATGTAGCGCGCCGGCACGCCGATGACCACGCAGGGGATGCCGCGGCCGGCGACGTGGAAGGACTTGGCGTCGGTCCCGCCGCTGCGCCGCACCGCGACCTGGTGCGGGATGCCCTCGACCCGCGCGGTCTCGATCGTCAGCTCCGCCAGCCGCGGGTTGCCGATGGCCGAGGGGTCGAACAGGCGGACCTGGGCGCCGCCGCCGAGCTTGCCCTGGCTCTGCTGCGGCGGGAAGCCCGGGGTGTCGTCGGCCGGCGGCCCCTCGAGCACCACCACCACCTCCGGCTCGGCGTGGACGGCGGCGGTGATCGCACCGCGGGTGCCGACCTCCTCCTGCACGGTGCCGCCGATCCACAGGTGGTTCGGGCGGGGCCGGCCGGCGAGCTCCTCGCCGGCATGGATCGCCGCGGCCATGCCGACGCGGTTGTCGAAGGCCTTTGACAGGTAGCGCCCGCCGACCGACATCGGCTCGAAGCCACCCGCCGGCGCGACCGGGTCGCCGAGGGCGATGCCGAGGCGGTGCTCGACCTCGTGGCGCGAGGAGGCGCCGACGTCGATGAACATCTGCTCGATCTCGATCACCCGGTGGCGCTGCGCCGGCGGCAGGAAGTGCGGCGGCTGCGAGGCGATCACCCCCGTCACCTTGTCGCCGCCGCGGGTCTTCACGACCACCCGCTGCGAGAGCAGCGTGTGCGGCCACCATCCACCGAGCGGCACGAAGCTGAGGAAGCCGTCCGGGGTGATGTCCTGGACCATGAAGCCGACCTCGTCCATGTGGCCGGCGACGAGCACCCGCGGCCCGTCGCCGCCGAGGTCGCAGAAGACCGAGCCATTGGCGTCCGATGACAGCGCGCCGCTGCCGCCCAGCTCGCGGGCGAAGATTTCCCTCACCTCGTCCTCGCGACCCGGCACGGCATGCGCCTCGGTCAGCTCCCGCAACAAATCCAGCCCGCGTTCCTTCATGGCGGCGACGCTAGCGCTTGCCCGAAAGCGCGGCAAGGCTCCGGGGACCCGGCGCCCGGGGGCGCGCACCCACCCGGGTGGACGCGGAAGACCCCGGCCACGATGCGCGTGAACCGGGGTCTTCGGGTACCAGCCAAATGAGGGTTCCGGCGGCCTAGAAGCGCCACACCAGGTCGACCGTGAAGCGGTCCTTCATGACGCCTTCGTTCTGGTCGGTGAGTGGCATCTCGTAGGCGACGCCGACGTCGACGCCGTCGACGATGCGCGAGCGGAAGCCGACGGCCGCGGTCACGAAGTCGCGGTTGGCGGAGGCGTTCGAGGCGCCGAAGTTCAGCAGGTCCATGCCCTCGAACTGGGCCACCGCCGGCACGGCACCGCCGGCCTGCGAGAAGTAGTTGAAGCGGCCGTTGCCGGCATCGAGGACATGGTGCCAGTTCACCTCGACCAGCGGGATGAACCACGGCACGACCTCGTAGCTGGCGTGCGCGCTCATGAAGGAGGTCGTCGACAGCTGGCCGTCAAAGGGCAGGTGCACGCCGGCGCCACCGGCGAGCTGGAAGTCGTCCCACATCTTCAGCGCCGAGACGATCAGGTTGGTCGAGAGCTCGCCCTCGCCCTGGAACACGTCGTGGTTGCCGGTCGGGATCTCGACCGTCAGCGTGCCGCTCACCACGAACTCGTTCGCCGGGTCGTAGATGAAGGCATACTTGAGACCGCCGGCGAGGTTGGCGAAGCCGGACTCGTCGGACCACAGCGGGGTGGTGTCGGGGTCGATGCGGACGTAGCCGTCCTTGGTCGCGACGATCGACAGCCGCTCGCTGAGGGCGACCTCGAACTGCAGCGCGTAGACCTCCACGTCGCCACCCATCGCCAGCGCCGGGCTGATCGTCGTGGCCACCGTGTTGGGCAGGCGGTGGTACATGAAGATCGGGTGGATGTTCGTCGTCGGCAGGGCGAGGTCGAACAGGGTCGGGTTCGAGATCGGACGGCGGGCCGTCTCGAAGGGCGTCGTCGTCATGGGCGGCGCGGCTTCCTCGATCATGACGGTTCCGGCGAAAACCGGGAGCGTCACGGCACAGGCCACCGACAGGGCATGGATGGTTTGTTTCATGGGTCTCGTGAATGCAGATGAAACCGGCTCACAGTCCGGATGCGGGAGGATTTCCGGGCGCGGCGGATCCGGCTATGCCTCCCCCGGCGGAATTTACGCAAATCCTGCTTCACCGGAACCCGCCGGACCGTGCGACCCCAGTCGCGCCCGGGCCTCAAGTCGGAGGTCGGAGGTCGTCCTCGTCGTCGTTCTCGTGCTCGTGCTCGTTCTCGATTCTTTCGCCAAAGCGAGGGCGGGGCGAAGTGAGGCGGAACGCGAGGGCGATCCGGACTTCGTCTGCGCTGCTGCCGGGCTGGTGGAACCCGGGGGCGTCGGAGGGCGGAGGCACCCCGTGCCATCCTGGTCGGGCGCGACCGGGGTCGCGCGGTCCGGCCAGCCCCCCGCCATCCGCGCCGCTCAGCCGGGTTCGCCCTTGGCGGCCTGCCAGGCGGCCTCCATCTGGGCGAGGCTGGCGGCCTCGAGGGTCAATCCCTGTTGCGCCAGCGCGCGCTCCATGGCACCGAAGCGGCGCTCGAACTTGTCGTTGGCGGCGGCCATGACCAGCTCGGGGTCAAGGCGCCGGGTGCGGGCCAGGTTGACCACCGAGAACAGCAGGTCGCCGAGTTCCTCCTCGAAGGCGGCGGGGTCGTCGAGCACCGCCTCCATCTCGCCGAGCTCCTCGCGCAGCTTGGCGAGCACGCCGGCCTCGTCGGGCCAGTCGAAGCCGACCTTCGCCGCCTTCTTCTGCAGCTTGGCCGCGCGCAGCAGCGCCGGCAGGCCGTGGCCGACGCGGTGCAGGTGGGGCTCCGCCTCGTCGCCCTTCTCGGCGCGCTTGATCTCGTCCCACTGCTGAAGCACGGCATCCGTCGTACCAGCCGCGCTTCCGGCGCTGCCGGCGAAGACGTGCGGGTGTCGCCGCACCAGCTTGTCGGAGATCCCGCGGGCGACCTCGTCGAGATCGAAGCGCCCCGCCTCGGCGGCCAGCTCGCCGTGGAAGACCACCTGCAGCAGCAGGTCGCCGAGCTCCTCGCAGAGGTGGTCGTGGTCGCCGCGGCGGATGCAGTCGACCGTCTCGTAGGCCTCCTCGATGAGGTTCGAGACCAGGCTCTCGTGGGTCTGCTCGGCGTCCCACGGGCAGCCGCCCGGCGCGCGCAGGCGGTGCATGATCGCCCGCAGCCGCTCCATCTGCCGCCCCTTGTCGCGGCATTCGATCATCTCCCGGTCGTTCATTTCTCCTCGCGGCTGGCGCGCTCGAGCACCTTCCTCTCCTTCTCGGTCAGGCTGCCGATCCCCTCGCGGCCGACCTTGTCGAGGATGCGGTCGACCTCGGTCGCGGCGTTCGGGTCGATGTGGCTGCGCGGGCGCAGCTTCGAGGGCATCGGCCCGGTGAACTCCTTCGGCCGGATGACCTTGCGGCCCGGCCGCTCGCCACGGCCGAGCAGCCAGGGGAACTTCATCATGATGAAGCCGGCGATCGCGCCGCCGAGGTGGCCGGCCTCGCCGCCGTTGTTGAGCCCCGAGGAGGGGAAGAGGTAGCCCAGCACGATCGTCCCCGCGGCGATCGCGGCGAGCGCGATGGCCAGCTGGCGCATCGTCAGGCTGATCGGCGGGAACAGCAACTGGACGCGCATCGCCGGGGCGATCACGTAGACGGCGGCGAAGAAGCCGAACACCCCGGCCGAGGCGCCCACCAGCGGGATGTCGGGCTGGGGGATCAGCCGGACCAGCCAAAGCAGCGTGTAGAACAGCGCCCCGGCCACCCCGCAGACAAGGTAGAAGGTCAGGAAGGGGCGCGCGCCCCAGTAGCGCTCGACGAAGGGCCCGAAGAAGTAGATCCCGATGCTGTTGAAGAGGACGTGCCCGAAGTCGGCGTGGAGGAACTGGAAGGTGACCAGCTCCCAGATCCGGAACTCACGGAAGGCGCTGTGGACGGTGAAACAGAAGTTCTCGTTGAACCATCCGTAGCGGTCGCCCGGGTTCCGGCCGAACAGGTCGAGGACGAAGATCCCGATGTTCAGGATCAGCAGCCACTTGGTCACCGGCGGCAGGCTCGGGCGCCGGGTGCGCTGCATGTAGGGTCTCGGGTGACTGGCCACGGGCGCTCCCATAGCACGCCCCCCGGGAAGGGGCAAGGGGCCCGGCACAAGCGCGAAATCCCCGCCCGCACCGGAATGCGAATCCGCCAACGGGATCGCATTCATGAGCGCCCGGCATGGACGACAAAAAAGTCACGGGATTGTTGATGGTTTCACGCGACAGGCACGTAGGATGCTCGATGTTCTCCCGGCGGAAGCCATCCTGGCCGATGCCTGAACACACACCCACACCCACGTCATGAGCAGCCGACTGGCAAACAAGACGTTCCCCGACGACCGAACGGTGTCGTCCGAGCTGACCCTTGGGGACAGCTGGGACTCCACCGCGGTTTCGGAACTGATTCGCTCCAAGTCCAGCTTGGGCGAGACCCCGGCCTTCCTCTTCCTGGGCCGGAAGGAAACCGCGCTCCTGCGCGATCACCTCGGCGCCGCCTTCGGTGCCGATACCGTGACCACCCTCCACGACTCCTATTACATGGGTCTCGAGGTGGTCGAAATCGACTGTGACAGCTTCGTCTTCGCCGGAGGACGCAAGATCATCCGCACCCTGCAGGATCCGATCTCGCGCCGTCCCGCGTGGCACGACCGGGACACCGACTCGCTGTGGCAGTTCCGCGTGGCTTGATCACCCCCGTTCAGGTCCGAGCATCCATTCTCCCCCCGGCGGACGGCCGCGACCCCCTGATTCACCAGGACGGGCCACGGCGGTTCACCAGCCAAATACAACGGCGACCTCCGCGAGGGGGTCGCCGTTCCTGTTTGCGGGGCGACGGGGCGGCGGGGCGGCGGCGCCGGGCGACCCGCAGCGGATCCATGGCGCGGGTGGCGGAGCGGGTTCGCGGGCACGCCGGGGAAAACCGCGCGCGGAGCGCGACCGATCCGGCGGGCTTCATGAGTTCCATGAAAACACAAGCCGCCACCGGATCCGCATCACGCGGAGAATTCCAATCATATTTTCCTATCGGATTGCGCGCCATCGACGTCCTCCGCTGAATACCGCCGACATGAGCAACCCCACTACACACACCGGGCTCCTCGAATGGGTCGAGGAAATGACCGCCCTTTGCAATCCTGACAATGTTGAATGGTGCGACGGCTCCCAGGAGGAATGGGACCGCCTCACCCAGCTGCTCTGTGACAAGGGCACCTTCACCCGGCTGAATCCGGACAAGCGCCCCAACTCCTTCCTGGCGCGCTCGACCCCGTCCGACGTCGCCCGCGTGGAGGACCGCACCTACATCTGCACCCGCCGCAAGGGTGCCGCCGGCGCGACCAACAACTGGGCCGAGCCGAGGGAGATGAAGAAGATCCTCCGCGACAAGTTCGACGGCTGCATGAAGGGCCGAACGATGTATGTGATCCCCTTCTGCATGGGCCCGCTCGACTCGCCGCTGGCCAAGATCGGCATCGAGATCACCGACAGCGCCTACGTGGTCGTCAACATGCGCATCATGGCCCACATGGGCAAGAAGGTGCTCGACCGCCTCGAGGCGGAGGACGCCGGCAAGCTCGAGAAGAAGCGCGACGGCCACGGCAACTTCATTCCCTGCGCCCACACCGTCGGCGCCCCGCTCGAGCCGGGACAGGAGGACGTCACCTGGCCCTGCAACGAGGACAAGTACATCTGCCACTTCCCCGAGACCCGCGAGATCTGGTCCTACGGGTCCGGCTACGGCGGCAACGCCCTGCTCGGCAAGAAGTGCCTCGCCCTGCGCATCGCCTCCAACATCGCCCGCGAGCATGACTGGATGGCCGAGCACATGCTGGTGGTCGGCATCGAGTCGCCGGAGAAGGAGAAGACCTACGTCGCCGCCGCCTTCCCCAGCGCCTGCGGCAAGACCAACCTCGCCATGCTCATCCCGCCGAAGGAATACGCCGACAAGGGCTGGAAGACCTCGATCATCGGCGACGACATCGCCTGGATGTGGGGCCACGAGGACGGCAACCTGCACGCGATCAACCCGGAGACCGGCTACTTCGGCGTCGCGCCCGGCACCTCCTACGACACCAACCCGATCGCGATGGACTCCATGAAGGAGAACGCGATCTTCACCAACGTGGCGCTGACCGACGACGGCGACGTCTGGTGGGAGGGCATCGACGGCGACCCGCCGGCCCACGCGATCGACTGGAAGGGCCAGGACTGGACGCCCGACAGCGGCGAGAAGGCGGCGCACCCGAACGCCCGCTTCACCGCGCCGGCCGAGCAGTGCCCGACGATCGATCCCGAGTGGCAGAACCCCGACGGGGTGCCGATCACGGCGATCGTCTTCGGCGGCCGCCGCCCGAACACCATGCCGCTGGTCTACCAGGCCTTCAACTGGTCGCACGGCGTCTACGTCGGCGCGACGATGGGCTCGGAAGTCACCGCCGCGGCGATCGGCCTGAAGGCCGGCGTTCGCCGCGACCCGATGGCGATGCTGCCCTTCTGCGGCTACAACATGGCGGAGTACTTCCACCACTGGCTCGACATGCGCGACAAGATCAAGAACCTGCCGCGCTTCTTCCACGTCAACTGGTTCCGCCTCGATGAGGAGGGCAAGTTCCTGTGGCCCGGCTTCGGCCAGAACATGCGGGTGCTCGAATGGATCGTGAACCGCTGCAAGGGCAAGGTCGCGGGCCACGAGACGCCGATCGGCTGGACGCCGCACTTCGAGGACTTCAACTCCCGGGGCCTCGACGGCTTCGACGAGGAGCAGTTCGACAAGTGCATGGCCTACAATCCGGAGGAATGGGCAGACGAGCTCATCGACCAGGGCAAGCTCTTCCTCAAGCTCTACGACCTGATGCCGAAGGAACTGGTGTTCCAGCGCGAGTTGCTCGCCGCGCGTCTCACCTGATCCCGCGCGAGGTCGCAGGCGACCATCGATCCCCGGCCCGTTCCGCCACTGGTGGAGCGGGCCTTTTTCATGGTGCCGCCGCGGCGGCTACTTGCCGAGGCCGATGTCGTCGAAGTGGAGCCAGTGGCAGGCGATGACGTTCTGGACCTCGAAGCGGGTCTCCTCCCCTTCCCCGCTCCGCTTGAGCTGCAGGCGGACCCGGATCATCTGGCTGGGATCGAATTGCTGCGCCTGGGAGCCATAGGCGCCCCGGCCCTCGGCGCGCTCCTCGAAGGCGGAGGTCAGGATCCGGCCGTTGCGCGACTCGGGATCGACCTCGATCTCCGGCGAGCTGAGTCCCACCGTGCCGGGCTCGCCGACCACCGGGGCGGAGAGGATGAGTTTCTCCACCGTGCCCTCGAGCCCGACGCCCGCCGCCCGCCTCCTCGCCAGCAGGCGGAACTCGGCCTCATCGGAGCCACCGCCGTTGAGGAAGAGCCGCCAGCTCTCCGACGAGTGACGGACGAAGGCCTTCCAGTCGATCCGCCATTCATCCGGGTCGTCCGCCTCGGGGAAGAAGACCGCCTCGAACAGTCGGTCGTCGGACTTCTCCCTCCAGACCCCCTCGATCGCCGGCCCCTCCGGCGTGTCGAGGACCCCCGCCACCTCGAGTTCGAACTCCGGCATCGGAACCACCACCTTCGGGTGGCGGGCGTTGAAGCGGATCATGTCGCCCAGCGTGGTCGACGACATCACCTCGGTGATCCGCGCCTCCGGGGCGGCGGCCGAGAGGAAGCTCTCGAGGCGCTCGACACAACCGGGCAGGTGCTCGGACAACAGTCGCCGGTTGCGGTCGGCCATCGCGAACTCCGCGGCGCCGCGGTCGTCGGGGGTTTCCCGGCCGCGCCGGAACACGGCGATGCCGGCGATCACCAGCAGCACGAGGATCCAGCCGATCGCGAAGGACATCAGGCCGTTGCGCCTGGCGCCGGAGCCGCGGTGGGACCGGCGCTGCGCGGAGCCGTGGCCATGGCCGTGGCTGCGCCGCGAGCCGCCACTCCCGGAGCGCCGCCCCGAACTCTTCTCCGAGGCCGCCCGGTGGAAGGCCAACTCGCTTTCCGCCACCACCGCCGGGCGCCCGCACTCGCCGCAGGTCGCCGGCTCGTCGCCGCCGGTTCGAGCCTCGAACAGCGCGCCACAGCGTCCACAATGAAACCAACCCGTCCCGGCCTCGCTCACGCCCCCTCCTTAGTGGCTGCCCCGGGGCCCGGCAAGGCCCGGATCATGGGGCCGTCCAGGGGGGCCGTCCCTACGACCGCACCCAGTCGCGCTCGATGACCTCGACGACCTCGAACATCGGGCGGGGGCCCTCCCCCGCGCGGCGCAACCGCAGGGTCAGCCGCACCTCGTTCTTCTCGGTGAAGAACAGCGAGTCCTCGTCGAGCAGGTCGAGGATCGCCCGGCCACACTCGCTGTCGCGCCGCACGTAGCCCCACAGCGGCTCGTCGAGCTCGCGGATGCTCAGGCGCAGCGAGGCATACTCGTCGTCGGAAAACCAGCTGTTGTACAAGTTCGCGGGGGCCACCACGAGGCGCATCTCGGCCTCGCGTCCAGGCTCGAGCTCGCGCAGTTCGGCAAGACTCAGTTCGCCGATCCCGAAGCTCGCCCTCAGGTCGAGCGCGAGCCCGTCATCCACGGGAACGAAGACGAAGCGCACCCGGTTCATCGCCTCGCTGCGACCGACCAGTGCCAGGTGCGGGTGGTCGTCGTCGCCGTCGACCACCGCCATCAACTCGCCGCCGGGCCGCATCGACTCGCGGAGCTCCGCGGGAACCTCGCCGGCCTCCCCGCGCAACGCGACCTCGCGGCCCGCGTAGTAGTCCTCCAGCATCGCCCGGGCCTGCTCGGTGGTGCCGCCGATCCCCGCCACGAAGTGCTCCATCGCCGTCTCCGGCAGGCCGTCGTCGCGGGCGACCTCGAGCTGCAGCGCGGCCTCCTCCGCCGTGACCGGGGCCTCGCCGCTGGTGGCGAGCACGTAGATCACCGCGACCACTGCCAGCACCACGATCGCCGCCGCCATTCCCAGCGTCGCGCGGTGCGTGCGGTGCACCCGCTTGGGCACCTCCGGCTCCGCGGGCTCCGTCGGCTCGTGCACGCCGCGGGCATCGAAGCCCCCGGTCTCGAGCCGGACCACCGGCTCGTCAGCCGCGTTGCCCGCGTCACCCGCCCCAGGCGCCCCCTCGTCGGTGCGGCCGGAGTCCGGCGCGACCGCCGGTTCCCCGTCAGCCGCCGCCTGGCCGTCCCGGGCGACGCGGAAGCGGCGCCCGGTGATCTCGCGGTGGACGCCCCGTCCCGCGCCGTCTCTGTTCTTCCCCTTGCTGCGCACCGTGCGGCGGAAAGAAACCAGAGAACCCCGCGACGGGCAAGGCCCCGATCACCCCTCGAGCTTGCGCGCCAGCGCCTGCTCCATCGCCCGCTCGACCATCCGCGCCGCAACCCCCTCGGTCGCCTGGTCGAGCACCTGGACCGCCGACTTGAGGCGGTTCGCCTCGCCCGCAGCCAGCGCCGCCTCGACCGCGTCCACCGCGGCCTCGATTTCCTCCCGCTCATCCGCCGCGACCCCTCCGCCACCCTCCTCCAGCACCGCCGCCACCGCCGGCAGGAGCTCCTCGGCCTTCAACTTCGCCTCGGTGAAGACCCGCTCGGCCATGTCCTCGAAGGCGTGCTCGACCGACTCGCTGACCATCGCCTCGACCGCCTCGTCGTCGACCGCCACCGCCACCTCGCGGATCTCCAGCACGCTGTCGCGGCCGGTCGCGGTGTCCCGCGCCAGCACCTCGAGCATGCCGTTCTCGTCGATCCGGAACTGCACGCCGACCCGCGCCTTGCCCTTGGGCGCCGGCTCGAAGCCGACCTCGAACTTGCCCAGCTCCCAGTTGTCGCGGGCCATCTCGCGCTCGCCCTGGAGCACCCGGATCCGCATGCCGCGCTGGCCGTCGGCGGCATTGGTGAACATCTCGCCCGCCTTGCAGGGGATCGTCGAGTTGCGCGGGATCAGCACGTTCATCAGCCCGCCGAAGGTCTCGACGCCGAGGCTCAGCGGCGTGACGTCCAGCAGCACCAGGCGCGACATCGCCCCGCTCATCACCCCGGCCTGGATGGCGGCGCCGAGCGCGACCGCCTCGTCGGGGTGCTGCGAGACGTCCGGCTCGCGCCCGAAGCAGGCCGCGACCGCCACGCGCACCGCCGGGATCCGCGTGCTGCCGCCGACCAGCACCACCGCGTCGAGCTCGGCGGGCGCCACGCCCGCGTCGGACATCGCCTGCCGGCAGCAGCGGATCGTCCGCTCGATGACCGGCGCCGCGAGGCGCTCGAGGTCGGCGCGCCGGACCTCGCGCTCAAAGCTACGGGATCCGTCGTAGAACGGCACCCGGAAGGTCGCCGACTCCTCCGCCGACAGGACCCGCTTCACCCGCTCGGCCTCCTCCAGCACCCGCGGGTCGCCGGGGTCGATGCCGGCGCCGCCGTCGCGGGCGAGGCACCAGGCGGCCAGCGCGCGGTCGATGTCGTCGCCGCCGAGCGCGGTGTCGCCGCGCGTGGCGAGGACCTGGAAGACCCCTTCGGCGAGCTCCAGCACGGAGAGGTCGAAGGTGCCGCCGCCGAAGTCGTAGACGGCCACCCGCGAGCGCTCGTCGAGGCGGTCCAGGCCGTAGGCCAGCGCCGCCGCGGTCGGCTCGTTGAGGATCCGCACGACCTCCAGCCCGGCAAGCTCGCCGGCCCGCTTGGTCGCGGCGCGCTGGGCCTCGTGGAAGTACGCCGGCACGGTGATCACCGCCTTTTCCACCGCATGCCCGAGGCGCCATTCGGCGATCCGCCTGAGCTCGCGGAGGATTTCCGCGCTGACCTCCTCCGGGCTGCGGCCGAGCACGCTCAGGTCGTCGCCCAGCGGCAGCGGGTAGTCGTCGACCTCGCCCGGCCGCCGGCCCATCAGCCGCTTGACGCTGGTGACCACCCGGTCCGGCTGCAGCGCGCGCAGCCGGCGGGCGGCCTCGCCGACCCGCAGCTCGCCGTCCCTGCCGTAGGCGACGGCGCTGGGGATCACCCGCCGGCCGTCCTCGTTGGCCAGCAGGATGGGAAAGCCGGAATCCACCACCCCGATCGCCGAGTTGGTGGTTCCGAGGTCGATGCCAACAATCGTCTCCGCCATCGGCGCGAACCTCCGCGCCACCCCGCGCCGCGTCAATCCCCGTCACCACAGCTGGGCGAAGCGGGCGCGCAGCTCGCCCTGCCACTTCTCGAGGAAGCGCAGGTCGCGCAGGACCCGCGCCGGGTCGCCCTCGCCCCGCTCGAGCGCGGCGAATCCGGCGGTGTGCGCGGCGACCTCGCCGTCGAGCCGCTCCTGCCAGGCCTCGAGCTCGTCGCGCATTTCCTGCGCCCGCGGCTCCAGCAGGGCCCGCCCGAGCGCGCTCCGCGCCGCCTCGCGCTGGCGCCTGAGGTCGTCGGCCCGCTGCAGCACCGGGCCGAGCTCGAGGAAGAGCTCCATCAACCGGCCCTCGATCGCCCCGCGCGGGTCGCCGGCGACGCCGCGGGCGGCCATCCAGGCCTGCAGCCTCCCGGCCGGCGAGACCAGCCGGCGCATCGCCGCCTCGAGCTCCTCGAATCCAGCGCCGCCGGCATCGGGGTGCTGCTCGCGTCCGGCCCGGCGGAAGGCCTCGCGGATGGCCTCCTCGGCGCAGTCCAGGCGGGGTTCGAGGCCGAGGCGACGAAAGGGGTCGTCCGGCGGAGCCGCGCTCGCCCGCGGACCACCTGAGCCGGCTGGATCCGCTGGTTGTGCCGCTGATTTGTCCTCGCTCACCGCGGCCTCCTAGCCCGGCCGGCCGGGAAACGCCAGCACCGGTAGCGGAATCGCCCGCCAGTGAAAATCGCCGAATCCCGCCCAATCCCACCCAATCCGGCTCGATTCCTGCTCCGCCGATCCTGCGATCCAGACTCCATGCCTGCCCCGTTTCCCCGACCGCAGCATCCGGGCCGCAGCCCCGGCAGATCGGGGAGTTTCGATTTGCCATCTCGCGCCTCGAGCAGCAGGGTGATCCTGTTCCCCCCCATGAGCGCCTACCTTCCAACCATGCTGACGCTGGCAGCGTCCGGCCTCCTCGTCGCCGGCCAGCAACTGCACGCCCAGACCGTCTACAGCAAGCCCGCCGGGTTTGTGAAGCTGGGGGATCCGACGCCGGGCGAACCCGCGGTCAAGCCCGACACCGACGTCAGCCTGGCGATTCCGCTGGAGCGCGAGACGGTGTATGGCGGGGACGTCGCCAGCACCACCACCGACCCGGAATTCTCCATCACGGTTCAGGACAACCCCAACTGGTCGCTCAACCAGTGGGCGCCGTCGCCGGGAACGCCCTACGTCGCCATCATCACATCGGGGAGCGAGAGCGGCCTCCGCGGTTTGATCACCGCCAACACCGGGGACACTCTCACCCTGGCCCCGGCGACACCGGGAGACTTAACGCAAGTCACATCGGCAGATTCCGTCGTCATTCGAAAGTGCTGGACGCTCAAGACGATCTTTGAGGACGCCGACTTGGACAACAACTGTCAGGTTTTCCTCTACGACCCGAGACCTGGGATCAACCATAGCT
Organism: Verrucomicrobiia bacterium; assembly: GCA_030430455.1. Classification (GTDB taxonomy): domain Bacteria; phylum Verrucomicrobiota; class Verrucomicrobiia; order Verrucomicrobiales; family Akkermansiaceae; genus Haloferula. The sequence continues at coordinate 54,527 of JAUIJB010000011.1, forward strand.
CCTCAAGGAAGTACTTCTACTTTGAGTCCGAAGACAAGTGGCGGAGCACCACCTTTCAGGATGCCGATGACACGGTGATCCATCCGGGCGAGAGATTCGTGTTTCGCTCGAAGACAAATCCGGTAACAAGCTTGGCCCTCTTCGGGAATGTGCGGGATACGCGGTTTCTCGCTGATCTTTCGAAATTGGATCCCGGTCAAATCGAAGACATCGGCCTCGCTCATGCCGATCCCATTCCAGTTGCGGTTGGCGACCTGGGCCTACCCGAGGAAAACGGTGACACGATCCTCGTTTATGACAATACTATCGCGGAGCAGAATAAGAGTTCTTCAGTGAAACTTGAGTTCTGGTCGCTGGACAACGAGTGGCACAACCTCTCCAATTTTGCCGTCGTGAGCGAAACTTTCATGCTCGAACCCGGGCAAGGGTTCGTGCTTAGACGCTCCGCATCTTCAGCAGATGAGGCTCAATGGCAGATGGAACCACATGCTCCCATCTCCGAACCCTAGGGCTGCGTTCCTGCATCCACGTCTTCCCACCGCCCTCGCTCCCTTCTTCCCACATGAAGACCGCCCTCTTCGCGGCCCTACTTGCCGTTTGCCTCCAAGTTGACGGGGCCGTCAATCTAACGTTTTCGGATTCGGGTGGGTTCTTCTCTGGAGTTTCCGACTCCGCGGGAACCGCTCCAGTCAATGATCTACTCTGGGGAATCCTGATCGACACGAACGAGGACGGCCTCCCAATGAACGGCGCATCGCTTGCTCTCACTGGTTCAACGGGTCTGGACTTGGTGAACGGCGTCGACCTCGGAGATGGCGACCTCTTTTTCTTCGGAGAGGAGAAGACGTTTGGTTTCACTCCATCCGAGGGCGACCCAGTCAATGGAACCATCGGCTCAACTGGATTCTTGAGTATCTTCTCCATGGGAAACAATGTAGACCAAGGAGACCCGTTTCACCTATTGTGGTGGGGAGACACTTCCATTGGTGAGGATTACGAGCTCCTCCCGGGAACACCATACGGGCTGTTTTCCGATTCAAGTTTCACAATCCCAGCAGACACGGCCGACACGTCCTTTTCAGCAAGCATAGCCAGCTCCGCACTTAAGCCTGCGAATCAATCCTTGGTCCCGGAGCCGGCAACGTCGCTACTCCCACTCCTATTGATGAGCCTCTTGATGCATCGCAAGAGGTGACAAGTCCTGAAACAATCCACGCCAATCACCTATGAGGCATTGGCTCAATTTTCTTAGCTTCACGGTTTCCGCCCTCCCAGCTGCCGCCACGATCAGCCTGACGCTCTCCGACGGCTCCAACTCCCTGAGCCAGCTAACCGAGAGCGGCGGAGGGAGCGGCACCAATGGGCTTCTCTGGGGCATTCTGATCGACACGCAGGGAGAGGGCTTCGGACCCGTGATCCACGAGATCAATCAAACGATCCTCCTTGAGGACGGCCAGGAGCTGGCGCCAGGTTGTTTTTTCTTTGTCGGCGGCACCACCCTCACGGGACCCGAGGGACCCGGAACCGTCACAACCGCCGCAGCCGTCCCCGCGTTCGACAGTCCCGGCGTCTCCGCCGGCCAGTCCTTTGCCATCATCTGGTTCGACAGCGGGATCCCCGCCGGGGGAGCGCTCGTCGGTGGAATGCGCTTCGGAATCCTTGCGGATCCGGGCCTGCTACTTCCATCCGATGGAACGGACGTCACCTTCAGCCATCTCTTTCCCGGCCCCGACCCCGTGCGCCCAGCCGAGCAGACGGTCCTCCCGCAAATCCCGGCGTCCACCACCACCGAAATCATCGAGCTCGACCCCGGCGGTGGGGAGCCGCTGACCTGCAACATGGCCTTCACCTTTCCGGTCAGCGTGGCCGCGGACGACTCCGGGCTGCTGAGCTACGCGCTGGAGCAATCGACGAGCCTCGAGGAGACCAGCTGGATGCCGGCGAGTTCGGTCACCACGATTCTCTCGGAGGTCGACGGCCTGCGCACGCTGCGAATCATCGACCCCGAGCCGGTCGGCGACGTGCCACGGCGCTTTCTGCGCCTGCGGGTCAGCACGCCCTGATTTCCGACCCACCCGGCCCGGTTCCTGCCGCACCCGGCCCGGTTCCTGCTGCCAATTCTGCTGTCACCGGCTGGAATCCGGGTCTTTCCCGCCTGCCATCCCGCCACCACCCGTCCCGATGCTCCCGAATCGCACCCGAATCCAAGCCACTCCCGGCGTCCGGGGACGGCGGAACGGGTGCCTGGAGTCCCGCGGCGGAGGGGGTTTTTCCAGGGTTTTGACGCTCGTTCTCACTCCTCGGGGGACGGATTTTCTAGTTGCCTTTTCGGCCCCAAGAAGCCAATTTTCAGCCCTGTTGTCATGAAATTCCCCCCCTACCTGTACCTTTTCGTCTCGCTCCCGGTCCTTCCGGTCGGAGCGGAGATCGTCTATAGCGAGCCGGCCGGCTTCGTGAAAATGGGCAATACCGCGGCTGATGGGGAGACCATCCCGGCGGTCCCCAGCAACACCGACGTCCGGCTGACCATTCCGCTCGATCGCGAACTCGCCCATGCCGGCTTGATCGACGATGACTTGGACGAGACCTCCGGCACCACGATCACCTTCCAGGGCACGCCCGGATGGACGGTCGACCAGTGGGCGCCCGGCAGCGGCGAGACCTATTGCGCCATCATCGGCTCCGGCGCGCAGGATGGCCTGCGCGGCCTGATCTCGGGCAACGACGCCAATTCGCTCACCATCTCCAGCATTCAGAACAATGCCGACCTCAGCCTGGTCGCCCACGGGGACACGGTCGAGATCCGGCCCTGCTGGACCCTGGGATCCTTCTTCGCCGACTCGGTCATCCCGCCCGGCACCCAGCTGTTCCTTTTCTCCGGCGAGACGGCCGGCCAGAACATCTCGCCCGACACGACCATTTTCCGTTCCGCGTCCGACTGGCGGATCCTGTCCGATGCCACCCTGCCGGTGAACACGCTCGTCGACGACTGGATCCTTCACCCGGGCGAGTCGCTCATGTTGCGCACGCTGTCCACGCCGGTCGATACCCTCGTCGTCTTCGGTGACGTGCCCACCTCCGCCCACAAGGCTCCGATCGAGAAGCTTGAGACGGCGACGGAGCAGGACACCACGATCGGCTACTTCTCCCCGGTCCCGGAGACCATCGGCGCCAGCGGCCTCGGCTTCACCCCGGGCGACCAGCTCCTGGTCTTCCCGCCGAACGACACCCCCGGCCTGAACAAGTCCGCCCTGCAGATCCTGTTCTACAACGGGACCAACTGGGCCAGCCTGCTGCCGTTCGACAACACGAACATCAACGAGACCTTCCTTCTTCAACCCGGCGTCGGCTACGTCTACCGCCAGCTGAACGGCGACGCCGGCACCTACGACTGGAGCAGCATCCAGAGCTTCCAGCCGGTTCCGGAACCTTGAGCTGACCGGGGGGCACTTTCAGCCCTCTTCCCGGCCTTCCTTCTCTCCAAAAAACACACATTCCATGCGTACTCTTCCCCTCCTCGCCCTCGGCGGCATCCTGCTGGCAGCCCCAGCCCATGCCACGCTGACGCTGAACTTCAACGCACCCTTCGGTGGAGGCATCTCCTCGAACTTCGCGGATGCGACCGGAACGGTGCCGACCGGGGGAGCCTCGCTCACCTACGGCATCCTGATCGACACCGCCTCGGACGGGTTCCTGCTCGACTACAACTCCGACTTCAACCTGGCCGAAGGGTCCCTGCTCGACCTCACCACCGGGTTCGGAGCGGCCACCGACGACCAGCTCTTCGTCTCGGTGGGGCTCAACAACCAGACCACCGACCTCACCGGGGTGCCCGAGGGCAACCCCTCGTTCTCGGGCGGTCCCGGCGCCCTGAATGGCGCCATCCTTCCCGACTCGGTCGCGGGACTCCCCTTCGCGGTGATCTGGTTCGACGCGGGCCAGAATGTGGGCGCCAACGTGCCGGACGGAAGCACCTTCGGCCTGCTGACCGATGCCGGCTTCCAGGCGGATTACTTCGTCCTCCCGGGCCCGGGCAACTCCAACAGCTACGACGCGATCTTCGCGGGCGAGGATCCGGTGCGCTCGGCCAACGACGGTGTCTTCACCGCGATCCCCGAGCCCTCCTCGCTGATTCTCCTGTCCCTCGGCGGCCTCGGCCTGCTGCGGCGCCGGCGCTGAGCGCACTCGGTTGTTCGCGGAACAGTCGCGGGAAAGTCGCTGAAGACGATTTCAAGGCCCGGCTCCACTCGTGGAGCCGGGTTTTTTCATGCCGCGAAGCTCTCGCCACACGAGCAGGTCACCACGGCATTCGGGTTGCTCACCTTGAAGCCGCCCTGCTGGAGGTCGTCGGAATAGTCCAGCTCGCTGCCGGTGACGAAGAGCGCGCTCTTCGGGTCGATCACCACCGACACCCCGTTGCTCTCGACCAGGATGTCGCGGTCGCGCGGGCCGTCGACGAGGTCCATCTTGTACTGCAGGCCGCTGCAGCCGCCGCCGATCACGGCGATGCGCAGCGCCCCGTCGGCGCGGCCCTGCTTCTCGAGCAGTCCGCGCAGGTGGCCCGAGGCGCCGTCGAGCACCTTGATGAGCTTCTCGTTGCCGAGCTTGTAGTTGGCGGTGGCGACCGTCATTCCGCCGCCAATCTGGCCCCCATCCTTGAAAGTGAAAACCGGAAATTCGACACTTCGCCGCCGTGAACCTGATCGAGGACATCGCCCGCCGCGCCGACCCCGCGGCGATCGCCCTGGTCTCCGCCGACCGGGAGATCACCTTCGGCGAGCTGTTCTCGCGCGCCGGGGAGCTGGCCGACGCCCTGCGCCCGCAGCTGCCGGCCGCCCGCCGCGCCCGGGTCGGCCTCGATTGCCGGGACGGCGTCGACTACATCCTCCTGTCGATGGCCCTGCTCCTCGCCGGCGCCTGCCTGGTCCCGCTGGCCGAGGAGCTCACCGCGGCCGAGCGCGACGAGGTGATCCGCACCACCTCGCTCGACTTCATCCTGCGCCACGGCGGCGGTGAAGACCTCGAAGGCAGCGAGGACGGCGGCGGGGGGCCCGCCCTGATCGCCCTCGACCCGGCCGATCCGGCTTTTCCGGAGGAAGGGTTCCAGGCCCTCAACCCGGCCTTCATCCGATTTTCCTCGGGCACCACGGGCACCAGCAAGGGGGTGGTGCTGTCGCACGAAAGCCTGCTCGCCCGGATCACCGCCGCCAACCGCGGCATGCAGCTCAGCCCCGCGGACCGCGTGCTGTGGATGCTGCCGATGGCCCACCACTTCGCGGTGTCGATCGTTCTCTACCTCCACGCCGGCGCCACCACCGTGCTCGAACCCCGCCCCCTGGCCGCCGACATCCTCGCCACCGCCGAGCGTCGGGGGGCGACGGTCATCTACGGCGCCCCCTTCCACTTCGCGCTGCTGGCCGCCGATCCGGGCTCCTTCCGCTGGCCCGGCCTGCGCCTCGCCGTGGCCACCGCCGCCGCGCTGCCCGCGACGGTCGCGGAGGGTTTCCGCCGGCGCTTCGACCAGCCACTGGTGCAGGGCCTCGGCATCATCGAGGTCGGCCTGGCCGTACTCAACCTGGACGACGCGGCGGAGCACCCGACGGCCATCGGCAAGCCCCTCCCCGACTACGAGCTGCGCCTGCTCGACGCGGCCGGCGACGAGGTGAGCGACGGCGAGGCGGGTGAGTTCCGCATCCGTGGTCCCGGCCTGCTCGACGCCTACCTGGTGCCGTGGAACCCGTCCCCGCTCGAGGACGGCTACTTTGCCAGCGGCGACCTGGTGCGACGCGAGCCCTCGGGCCTCCTCCGCCTGGTCGGGCGCATCAAGTCGGTGATCGTCGTGGCCGGGATGAAGGTCTTTCCCGAGGAAGTCGAGTCGGTGCTCGACCACCACCCCGGGGTCCGCCGCAGTCGCGTCCACCCGCGCGAGCACCCTCACAGCGGGCAGGTTCCGGTCGCCGAGTTCATTCCCGCGGACCCGGCCGCGCCGCCCAGCTCGCGCGAGCTCCAGGCTTACTGCCGCGAGCGGCTCTCCGCCTACAAGGTCCCGCTCCGCTTCACCGCCGTCGAGTCCCTCCCGCTGACCGCCTCCGGCAAGCTCCGCAGGACCGGCACCACCAAGGCGCCGTGAACGGAGTGGCGCCTTCCGGGCGCCATGTCATGGACCGGCGCCTTGCAGGCGCGCAGGCGCATCATCGCCCGCTTCCCCCGGCGGCTGCCGCTTGCCCCTCCGGCATCCCCCAAGCACCCCTTGCCCCGCGTTCCAATCCACTCCATCTTCGATCATCCCGAGGCACCTGCCCCGCCCGCCCAGCCGAGGAACCTGCCCGCCCGCCCAGCCGTGGAACCCTCCCGCCCAGCCGTGGAACCCGCCCGCCCAGCCGTGGAACCCGCCCGCCCAGCCCAAAGAAACAAGGATCCCGTCCGGGGCGCGTTCTTCCACTTCTACCACCACGGCTCGGCGGCGAATCACTTCTTCCGCCGCCGCATCCGCCCGGCCGGGATGGGGCTGCTGGTCGCCGGGATCGTCGTCACCTTCCTCGCCGCGGGCCAGACCGGCGGCCGCGGGACGCACCCGGTGTTCCAGCTGTTCTCGCTCGGCTTCAGCCTCGGCCTGCTGTCACTGGCCATCCTGCCGCTCCGCCGCGGCCGCCTGGAGGTCCATCGCGAGCTCCCGCCGCACGCCACCGCCGGCGAACCCTTGCGGCTGAGCTACCGCGTCCGCAACGCCGGCCGCCGCCGCCTGCGCAACGCCTGGCTGTGCGAGACCGCGCCCGACCCGCGCCCCGGCAAGGCCCGCTTCCTGGCATCGCGCGAACCCGGCGAGGAGACCCGCAACGCCTTCGACCGCACCTTCAGCTACTACCGCTGGAACTGGCTGTGCGAGAAGCGCACCGCCTACGACTGCGAGACCGGGCCGGCGATCGACCTCGCCCCGGGCGAGTCGCGGACCACCCACGCCACCCTGCTGCCCCGACGCCGAGGGCTGGTTCCGCTCGACGACCTGAGGCTGCTGCTCCCCGACCCGCTCGGCTTCTTCCAGCGCTGCGTCCGCACCCCGGCCGGGGCGGCGACGCTGGCGGTGCTACCGCGGCGACACCGGCTGCCGCCGTTTGCCCTGCCCGGCAGCGCGCGCTTCCAGCCGGGCGGCGACGCCACCTCGCGCCATGCCGGGCCGTCCGGCGAGTTCGTCGGCCTGCGCGACTACCGCCCCGGCGACCCGCCGCGCCTGATCCACTGGAAATCCTGGGCGCGCACCGGCCGGCCGATCGTCAAGGAGCTCGAGGACACCTTCTTCCCGCGCCACGGGCTGGTCCTCGACACCTTTCCCGAACATGGCGACGAGGACCTCTTCGAGCACGCCGTCTCGGTCGCCGCCTCCTTCGTCGCCGCGGTCGACACCCACGAGTGCCTCATCGACCTGATGTTCGTCGCCGGCCGCGAGCAGGTCGTCACCGCCGGCCGCGGCACCGGCCGCGCCGAGACCCTGCTCGAGGTGCTCGCCGGGGTCGAGCCCGCACCGGAGCCGGCCTTCGACCCGCTGCGCCGGCTGGTCGTCCGCCACGCCGAGGACCTTGCCGGCTGCCTGGCGATCTTCGCCGGCTGGTCGCCCGACCGCGCCCGCCTGCTCGAGCAACTCCGCATCGCCGGCATCGAGGTCGCCGCCATCGTGGTCTGCCAGCAGCGCCCGGAGGCGACCCCGCCGCGGGTCCACTTCCTCGAGGCCTCGTCGATCGCCCGCGACCTCATGAACCTGCCGCGCCAACTCTGAGGTGGCATCCTGAAACTCTGAAACGCTGAAACGCTGAAACACTCGAAAACAGACCCGATGGGCGCGCCGCGGCTCCTGCTGGGGGCGGCGAGCCTGTTCTGGGGCGGCCTCGTCGGCCACCCCCTGGTCGGGCTCGGCATCGCCGTGGTGGTCGAGGCGCGCCACTGGACGCCGGTGCGCTGGAACTTCGGCGAGACCGCCTTCCGCAACGCGTGGAACGCCTCGGTCCTGCTCATCGGGCTCGCCGCGCTGCTCGCCTGGCTCGACGGCAACGGCCTGCTCGCGCTCGCCCGCACGGTCGTGTGGCTGCCACTCCTGCTGCTGCCGCTGCAGTTCGTGCAGTCTTACGGCATCAGCCGTAGCATGCCCCTGTCGACCTTCTCGATGTTCGTCCGCAAGCGCAAGAAGCACGCGGCCACCTACGGCCTGCCCTTCCGCGACGTCCGCTTTTGCTTCGACCACGCCTTCCTGGCCGCCATCCTGATCTCCTCGTCGATCGGGCGCTTCGCCAACGATACCCCGCTGTTCCTGCCCGGCGCCGCGGTGCTCCTGTTCTGGGCGCTGTCGCGGCAGTGGCGCGCCGCCGGCCGCCTCGTCCCGCTCACCGCGCTGGCCATGGCCGTGCTCGGGATCGCCGGCGCCTACCTCGGCGAGCGCGCCATCGACTCCCTCGAGGACCGCTTCACCCGCGGCTCGCGCGGGTCGGGCAGCGACTACATGCTCCAGACCCAGACGGCGATCGGCACCTTCGAGGAGGTCAAGCAGTCGCCGGAGATCATCTGGCGCATCCGCCACCTCGAGGGCCCCCTGCCGACCCACCTCCGCCTGGCCAGCTACAACAGCTACCGCAACGCCGCCTGGACCGCGCGGCGGCCGCCCGAGGTCAACTCGATCTCCGACGACTTCCGCGAGCTGACCCTCGGCAGCGACCCCGAGCTGCCGGTGCGGCTGGCGGCCATCAATGTCGACGAGGCCGCCGCCACCGCGGCCGGGCTGCCCGCCTTCGAGCTGCGCGGGGCGACCCCCGGTCGCGGCCTGCTGCCGGTGCCGCCGGGCGCCGGCAGCCTGTTCGACCTCGACGCCGACGCGGTCGAGCGCAACTCGCTGGGCTCCCTGCGGATTTTCCCGAAGAACCCGGTGGCCCGCTTCGCGGTGCGCTGGAACCGCGAATTCAACACCGCCGAGCCGCCGTGGGAGGACACCCACCAGGACGGCCGGCCGATGGTTCCGGACCTTTACGTTCCGGCCAGCGAGAAGGAGGACATCGCCGTCGTCGCCCGCGAGATCGGCCTCGCCGAGGGCACCCTCGCCGAGAAGGTCCGCAAGCTGCGCAGCCACTTCCTGCGCAACTTCACCTACACCCGCTACCTCGACCGCACCCGCCCCCGTCGCGGCAAGCGCCAGCGGACCAACTTCGTCGGCATCTTCCTGCGCGAGACCCGCGCCGGCCACTGCGAGTACTTTGCCACCGCCACCACCTTGCTGCTGCGCGAGGTCGGGATCCCGGCGCGCTACTGCATCGGCTTCAGCGGCGGCACCACCAGCCGCGACCGCAAGACCGCGGTGATCCGCGGCACCAACGCCCATGCCTGGTGCACGGCCTGGGACGAGGAACGCCAGCGCTGGATCACCGTCGACCTGACCCCGCCGAACTGGCTTGAGAGCGACCGCCTCGACCGGCCCATCTGGCAGCCGCTCGCCGACCGCTGGCAGATCCTCCGCGAGGACCTCCTCATCTGGCGCAGCCAGCCGGGCAACCTGGCCATCACCCTCGCCATCATCGCCGTCCCCCTGGGGGTCGGCGGCTACCTCATCGGCCGGCGGCTGTGGCGCTCGCGCCAGCGCCTCGACCCGGTCTCGCAGCGGCGCCGGGTGAGCGACGAGTCGCTCCTGACGCCGCTCACGGAGCTCGAGAAGCCGGCCAGCCGGATCCTCGGCCCGCGCCCGCCCCACCTGCCGCTCGCCACCTGGCTGGTCGGGCTCGAAGGCCACCTGTCGCCCGCCGCGCCTCTCCTCGAGGCGCTGCAACTGCACGAGCGGATCCGCTTCGACCCGGCTCCGGCCGAAGCGGGCCTGCGCGAACGCCTCGAGGAATCGGCCCGCCAGCTGCTCGAGGAAATCAAGCGCGGGCCCACGCCGGACTCGCGTCGCAAGTGACCCGCCAAGCGGGTCAAACCACTGACAATCAACGCACCCCGCGCTTGTGAAAGTTTTCACAAGCCCACCCTTGAGGCCTCGCCCACGCGTGGCACCGTCGAGCATGACTTCCTCCAAGACGCCCGCCCCCCCACGCCGCGTCCTCATTCTCGGCGCCGGATTCGCCGGTCTGAGCTGCGCCCGCAAGCTCGCCAACGACCCGCGCTTCGCCGTCACCCTGCTCGACCGCACCAACCACCACCTGTTCCAGCCGCTGCTCTACCAGGTGGCCACCGCCTCGCTGGCGGCGCCCGACATCGCCCGCTCGATCCGCCAGATCGTCGAGAAGGCACGCAACGTCACCGTGATCATGGACCAGGTCGAGACGATCGACCCGGCGGGAAAGACCGCCACGGGGACCTCGGGGCGGACCTACGAGTGGGACGAGCTGGTCCTCGCCGTCGGGGCGCGGACCTCGTACTTCGGCAAGAACGAGTGGGAGAAGCACACCCTCGGGTTGAAGACGCTCGCCGAGGCCCAGAACATCCGTCGCTGCGTGCTCGCCAACCTCGAGCGGGCCGAGCGCACCAGCAAGCAGGACGAGCGGCGCAAGCTGATGACCGTCGCCATCGTCGGCGGCGGGCCGACTGGGGTCGAGCTCGCCGGCGCCTTCGCCGACCTGATCCACCGCTCGCTGAAGAACGAGTTCCGCCACATCGACACCTCGACCCTGCGGGTGATCCTGGTCGAGGGGTCGCCGGCCATCCTCGAGGTCTACGACCCCGACCAGAGCGAGTACGCCCGCCAGCGGCTGACCGAGCTCGGCGTCGAGGTGCGCACCGGCCAGCGGGTCAGCGACGTCAGCGAGGAATGCCTGCACTTTCCCAATGGCGACACCATCGAGGCCGCGGCGATCATCTGGGCCGCCGGGGTCGAGGCCCAGCCGCTGACCCGCCAGCTCGGCGTCGAGCCCGCCGACCCCGCCGGCCGGCTCACCCCGAAGCCCGACCTCTCGCTGCCGGAGCACCCGCACATCTTCGTCGCCGGCGACCTGGTGCGGATGAAGGACATCGACGGTGTCCCGGTCCCCGGCGTGGCCCCGGCGGCGGTGCAGATGGGTGAGCACGTCGCCAAGGTGCTCAAGGAGGACCTCCGCCTCGAGACCACCGAGTACGCCGACCGCAAGGAGACCCTGCGCCCCGGCTTCCGCTACCGCGACAAGGGCTTCATGGCGATCATCGGCCGCAACCACGCGGTGGTGAAGTCCGGCAAGTTGCGGATGCGCGGCTTCCCGGCCTGGTTCGCCTGGCTCTTCGTCCACATCCTCTTCCTCATCGGCTTCCGCAACAAGCTGTTCGTGCTGATGAGCTGGGCCTTCGCCTACCTCCGCAACAACCCCGGCGCCCGCATCATCGTGCACCCACCGCGCGACGTGACCGGCTGAACCGGACCGCGCGACCCCAGTCGCGCCTTGAGGAGGGGGGACGATCCCGTCCCCCCGGAACCTCCGTCGGCCCCCTCCATCGAGGGACGGCAATGACCCGTCTGCTGATCCCGGCGAACTCCGGAAGCCGGACCGCTCCAGCTCACTGCCCGTCGGCGCGGTGGACCGGTCTGGTGGACTGGTGAAACACACCGAAGACCGGAAGCGTGTTGCCCTCCTCGTCGAAGAAGCTCCGGCCCCGCGTGTTGCCCGGCTCCCACCCGTCGACCACCTAGCCGCGTCCGTCGGGACTCATTCCGCACAGGTCGGCCCCGACGGGGTCGTCGGATGCCTGCGCGGCGGTTCCCGCCCGGGCGAAAAGCAACAGAAGCAAGGGTCTTATCGGGTGCCGGCTTCCATGGCCGGGTTGGCAATGCACGGACTGAGTGCGTTCACCGGCGGTACGGAGCGGGATGGAGCGGCTTCAGGATGAAGCCGAAGCGGTAGGGCTCCGAGGACGGCAGCGTGTAGCGGTCCATCGTCCGCTTGCCCCAGCTGTTGTCGCCGCCGACGCCGTGGACCTTCCAGTCGATGTTGACCTGGATGAAGTCGCGCCGCGGCAGGTCGTGGGCGCGCTTCGCGGCCTCGAGGTCCTCCTCGGAGTAGGGCCAGGCGCGGACCGAAAGCGGCTGCATGCCCTCGATGCGGATGCCGTGTCCGCCGGCATCCGCCGCCTCCCACCAGCGGACGTCGCAGCGGTTGCCATTGTCCTGCGGGTGGATGTAGTCGGTCCAGTAGTCCTCGAGCGGGAGCTCATGGATCCCGATGAAGGCGGCCGACTTGCGGTCCCAGTAGTTCTCCCACGGACCGCGGCCGTACCAGCGGATCGAGTCAAGCCGGGCGGGCACCGCGAGGCGCAGGCCGAACTTCGGCATCGACGGGGCCTCGCGGTCGCCGGGTTGGTAGTCGGCCTCGACCGCCAGCTCGCCGTCGCCATTGACCCGGTAGCTCAGCGAATAGTCGGCATCAGTGATCGGCAACTTGAAGCGGAAGCGAAGCAGGGCCTCGCCATTTGCGTCGGTCGACTCCCGATCCACCCCCACGAGCTCCCGCTCCGCCGCGGCCGTCCGCCACGGGCCCAGTCGCTTGTCGTAGTCGTTGCCGGATTGGTTGCGGTTCTTGGGCTTCCAGAAGTGCGGCTCGAGCGGCTGCACGAGCTGTTCCTCGCCCCGGTGGATCCAGGACTTCAGCGCGCCCTCGCCATCCCAGGTGAAGGAGAAGTCGGGTCCGCGGACCACGAAGCCGTCTCCGTCCTGCTCGATGCCCGGGGCGCCGGTCGATGCCTTGGCGAGTTCGAACCCGGCGTCCTCGGCGAGCACGAACTGGTCCCGCGCCACCACCCAGCCGGCCGGCGCCCACGGTGTCGTCCGCGGCAGGCGCCAGCGGACTTCCAGCAGCAACTCGCCGGCGTCCTCGGGAACGGCGTCGCGGTAGGGCACCTCGAGGGCCCCGCTCTCGCCCGGACCCAGCTCGGGAGACTCGAGTGCGCCGCCAGCGATGACCCGGCCGTCCTCGAGCAGCGACCACTCGGCATCGAGGGCCGTGAGCTCGGTGAAATCGTGGTGGTTGGTCACCCGGATCCGCCCGCTTGCGATGTCGTCCGCCTCCATCCACACCGGCTGGTAGACATGCCGGACCTCGTGGTAGTGGGGACTCGGCGTGCGGTCCGGCCGCACCATCCCGTTGAGGCAGAAGTCGCCGTCGTTCGGCCGGTCGCCGAACTCGCCGCCGTAGGCGAAATACTCGTCGTCCTCGAGCGCGAGCTGCGCGGGGTCCTCCGCCCAGCGCATCCGATCGCCGTCCTTCGGCTTGGCCAGGCCCTGGTCGACCCAGTCCCAGATCGCCGCGCCGACCAGCTCCGGGTGGGCGTGGATCACCTCCCAGTATTCCCTCATGTTGCCGCCGGAGTTGCCCATCATGTGGGCATACTCGCGGACGTTCGCCCCCTTCTCCCGCTCCTCGGACACGAACTCCTCGAGCTCCGCGACGGTCGGGTAGTCGATGTCGACCCAGTCGGACACCGACTCGTCGCCGTGGTAGAAGTACGGGCGGGTGTCGTCGACCTGCTCCATCGCGCGGCGCATCGCCGCGAGGTTGCGGCCGCTGCCACCCTCGTTGCCCAGCGACCAGATCGCCACGCAGGCGTGGTTCTTGTCGCGCTCGACCATCGACACCCCGCGGTCGACGTGGGCCAGCTGCCACTCCGGGTCGTCGCCGAGGACCCGGCTGCCGGTGCCGAAGTCGTGTGCCTCCTGGTTGGCCTCGTCCATCACGTAGAGGCCGTATTCGTCGGCGAGGTGGTAGAAGAACGGGTCGTTCGGGTAGTGGCTGGTGCGCACGTAGTTGATGTTCGCCCGCTTGATAAGCTCGACGTCGAGCCGCATCGTCGCGCGGTCGACGTGGCGCCCGGTGCGCGGGTGGTGCTCGTGGCGGTTCACCCCCTTGAGCTTGATCGAGCGCCCGTTGACCCAGAACTGCTTGTCGCGGAACTCGTATTCGCGCACACCGAAGCGCCACGGGATCGCCTCGAGCTCGCGACCCGCGGCGTCGCGCAGCACCAGCAGCAGCCCGTGCAGCACCGGGTCCTCGGCGCTCCACAGCGCGGGATCCTCGAGCGGGATCGACAGGGTGTGACGCCCGAGATCGCCACCACCCGCTGCGTCAAGGTCCCTTGTCTCGCGTGCGATTTCCGCCCCGTCCGGGCCAAACACCACGGCCTCCAGCTGGAGCCCCTCGACTGCTTCGCCGCCGGCATTGAGGACATCGGCCTCGATCGCGACGGTCGCGTCCTCGTAGTCCTCGTCGAGGTCCGTGGTCAGGTGGAAGTCCTGCACGTGCACGGCCGGCCTCGCCACCAGGGTGACGTCGCGGAAGATCCCGCTGAGCCGCCACATGTCCTGGTCCTCGAGGTAGCTGCCGTCCGACCAGCGGTAGACCTCGACCGCCAGCACGTTGGGGCCATCGACGAGTTGCCCGGTGATGTCGAACTCCGCCGGCGACATGCTGTCCTGGCTGTAGCCGACCCGCTCGCCGTTGACCCAGACGTAGAAGGCCGACTTCACACCGGCGAAGCCGAGGTGGACGCGCATCCCCTCCCACGACTCCGGAACCTCGAATTCCCGCCGGTAGCTGCCGACCGGGTTGCGGAGCTCGAACTGGGTGTATTCCTCCGGAGGGTCGCCCATGATGTTCGGCGGGTCCTTGCGGAAGGGGTAGGTGATGTTGGTGTAGATCGGCACGCCGAAGCCCTGGGTCTGCCAGTTGCCCGGAACCACGATCTCGTCCCAGCCACCGAGGTCGAAGTCCGGCTGCTCGAAGCCGACCGGTCGCTGCTCGGGCCGCGGCGACCAGCGGAAGCTCCAGGTCCCGTTCAGGCTCTTCTCGCGGCGCGACGGCAACGCACCGAGCGCACGTGGCGAACTTTCGTGCGGGATGAAGGTCGCGCGGACCGGCAGGCGGTCGATCTCGACCACCTGCGGGTTCTCCCAGTCGGGCGCGGCGCCGGGGGAGGTGGAAGCCAAAAGCGGGAGGAGCGGAAGGAGGATTCGCGAAATCAGGAGTCTCATCGGCGGGGTAGGCTTAACGCGGCGCGCCACGGGCATGTTGCCAAATCCGGGCTAACCCAAAGTGGGTACCCCGCCGCGCAGGGCGGGGTGGCACAAGGGCACCTTCCGACCCCGTCCCGGGCCCAACATCCGGCCAACGCCGCGTTCCGCTCGCTGCACTCGAGAGGGCTCCATTCTCATTCTTTCTTTTAAAGTGTCCGTCCCTTTAATAAGGTATTGATCCCGCTTGGCGAGCCTGCTTTCCTCCCTTCATGCGCCGTCCCCGTTTCCGTGGCCCGAAGCACCTGCCGATCGCCTACTTCCACTGCGTATCACGCATCGTCGGTCGCGAGTTCC
>JAUIJB010000105.1 GCA_030430455.1 Verrucomicrobiia bacterium
CGCCGAGGAGAAGGCGAAGGCCGAGGAGGAGCAACGACTCGCCGAGGAGAAGGCGAAGGCGGAAGAGGAACAACGTCTCGCCGAGGAGAAGGCGAAGGCGGAGGAGGAACAACGACTCGCCGAGGAGAAGGCCAAGGCCGAGGAGGAACAGCGTCTCGCCGAGGAGAAGGCCAAGGCCGAGGAGGAACAACGTCTCGCCGAGGAGAAGGCGAAGGCCGAGGAGGAGCGGCTGGCCGCCGAAAGGGCCCGGGCCGAAGAGGAGAAACGCCTCGCCGAGGAATGGCTGCAGAAAGAGGGAGGGAAGCGCCGGGACGCCGTCAAGGCGGAGGCCGGAGAGACGGGTTTGGAAGGCGGCAAGCCCGCGCAAGAGGAACCGGTGGAGGAGGGCGCCGCGATCGCTGCCGCGCCGGACGTCGAGGAACCGTCCGTCCCGACGGCCGCGCCAGCCGCGACGGCCGCGATGCCGAGCCCGAAGCCGGAGACCGCCAAGGTCGAGAGCCCCTTTCCCGAGAAAGACGAGCAGGATCCCTTCGAGGACCGTGGCGCCGAAAAGCCAGACGCCGAGAAGCCGAAGCGCAGCAAGGCCCCCCTGGCACTGGCTGCGATGCTCTGCCTGCTCGCGGGGGGGATCGGCTTCGCCGTTTACAAGCTGCGCGACGGCGGCGGGGGAGGCCCCGCGGTCGATCCCGCCCAGGTGGCGCGGATCCGCGAGGAGCAGTACCTCGAAAAGGGTTGGGAGAAGGATGCCTACGAGGTGCTCGACCGCTTCCTGAAGGCCGACACCGCCGCCGGCAAGGCGGCCCACTCGATTCGTGGCAGCGAGCTCCTCGCCGAGATGGACGAGTTCTACGGCGGCGGCCGGATCGACGACTCGGACACGCCGGCCGGCGCCTTTTCGGTTCACCCGCTGCCCATCGAGGACCGTCGCCGCGGCATCTTCATGATGGTCTACGACCAGCCGCCGGTGTTCGAGATGAGCGAGTTCTTCAGCCCGATCGCCCCGCTCGACGTCCAGTATGGCGTGCGCGATCCCGGCATCCTGCTGGCCTCGGTTTCGCGGGTCAGGAACTTCACCGGCGAGGCGCTCAAGGTCTGGGTCTTCTTCCGCCGCACCGAGGAGGGACTCCGGGTCGACTGGGAAACCTTCGCCCAGACCAAGTACCGCACCCTGAGGGATTTCCTCGAGATCCCCGACAGCGGCAACACCGGGACCTTCCGGGTCTTCATCAAGGAGACCGTGCCCGACCCCGGCGTGAAGGAGGCGGGCACGCGGACCTACCAGGTGTCGGACCCGGCGCACCCGATGGACCGCGCCAAGCTGACGGTGCCGGTCGACTCGGACATCGGCCGGGCGCTGTCGATCCTCAACTGGCGGGGCACCAAGCAGGGTCGGTCGTTCCAGCGCAACGCGACGGTCGAGCTCGGCTGGTCGAACGACGCGGTTCCCCGGCTCGTCCTGTCGCGCTTCGTCTGCTGGGAGTTCCTTGGCGTCGGTGGCAACGCGTCCGGCGGCAGTTCATGACCGCCGACGGGACGATCGCCGCCATCGCCACCCCCGGTGGGACCGGGGCCGTGGCGGTCCTGCGGATCTCGGGGCCCGCGGCCCTGGCGGTGGCGGAGCGGGCCGGCGGCTGGACGCCGGGATCGCTCGACGAGCGCCGCGCCACCCTGCGCAGCCTGCGCGACCGCGACGGCCGGGTGCTGGACCGGGTGCTCGTCACCTGGTTCGCCGGACCGCGGAGCTACACCGGTGAGGATGTCGTCGAGATCTCGACCCACGGCGGCCGGCTGGTGGTGCGGCGGGTCCTCGAGCGGCTGCTCGAGTGCGGCGCACGCTCGGCGGGTCCCGGCGAGTTCACCGAGCGCGCCTTCTTCAACGGCAAGCTCGACCTGACCCAGGCCGAGGCGGTGATGGACCTGATCCACGCCCAGAGCGACTTCGCCCTGCGCGCCGCCCACGAGCAGCTCGACGGCCGGATCGGCGAGGCGAGCGAGGGCCTGCGCGGCGACCTGATCGAGGTTCTGGCCCAGCTCGAGGCGTGGATCGATTTCCCCGAGGAGGACATCGACCCGGAGACCGGCGGCGCCCTGCGCGGTCGGATCGCGGGGATCATCGGCTCGATCGAGGCGCTCATCCGCACCGCCGACCAGGGCAGGATCCTGCGCGAGGGGCTGCGGACCGTGATCTGTGGCCGGCCCAACGCGGGCAAGTCGAGCTTGCTGAACCGCCTGCTCGGCAGCGACCGGGCGATCGTCTGCGAGCGCGAGGGGACCACGCGGGACACGATCGAGGAGATGCTCGTCGTCGAGGGGGTGCCGCTGCGGGTCGTCGACACCGCCGGCCTGCACGCCACCCGCGACGAGGTCGAGGGCGAGGGGATCCGCCGCACGCTCAAGGCCGCGAGCGAGGCCGACCTGCTGCTGGTGGTGGTGGACGCGACCCTCGACCCGGCCGTGGCGATGCCGGCGGAGCTGCCGCAGGGCGGCCGCCGGCTGCTGGTTCTCAACAAGAGCGACCTCGGCGAGCACCCGGGATGGAGCGGGCGCGAGGGGCTGCGGGTGTCGAGTCGCGACGGAGCGGGATTCGAGCAGCTGCGCGCGGCGATCCTCGAGTTGGCGGAATTCGGCGCCGGCGACTGGGGCGAGCACTCGGTGGCCATCAATGCGCGCCACCGTGAATGCCTGTCCGCTGCGCTTGTGGCCTTGAAGGAATCGGACCGGCTCCTAGGCTCTGGCACCGACGCCGAGGTGGTCGCGCTCACCCTGCGCGAGGCGCTCGATCACCTCGGCGAGATTGCCGGACGGGTGGACACCGAGGAGATCCTCGGGTCGATCTTCCAGCGCTTCTGTATCGGAAAATGAACATCGTCGTCCTCACCGGAGCAGGAATCTCCGCGGAGTCCGGGATCCCGGTCTTCCGCGGCGCGGACGGGTTGTGGGAAGGCCACCGCTTCGAGGATGTGGCCACCCCCGAGGGCTTCGAGGCCAATCCCGCGCTGGTCCACCGGTTCTACAACGAGCGCCGCCGGTTCCTGCTCGATGACGTCGAGCCGAACGCCGCCCACCGGGCGCTGGCCAAGCTGGAGGAGCGGCTCAACGGCAAGCTCGTGGTGGTCACCCAGAACATCGACAACCTCCACGAGCGGGCCGGCTCGAAGAGCGTGCTCCACATGCACGGCGAGTTGCTGAAGAGCCGCTGCACGAGCTGCGGCGACGTCGTCCGCTGCTGGGAGGACACCGGCACCGGTTCCCGCTGCGACGTCTGCGGCGAAACGGGCACCCTGCGGCCCCATGTCGTCTGGTTCGGTGAGATGCCGTTCCACCTCCACGAGATCGGGCTGGCGATCCGCGATGCCGACCTGTTCGTGGCGATCGGCACCTCCGGCCGGGTCTACCCGGCGGCGGGCTTCGTCACGATGGCCCGCGAGGGCGGGGCCCGGACGCTCGAGCTCAACCTGGAGACGGCGGACACCTCGGGGGTGTTCGACGAGTCGCGCCGCGGCCCGGCGGGCAGGCTGGTTCCGGCCTGGGTCAGCGAGGTTCTCGGCGGCGACCGGAATCCGCATTGATTTTGGCGCCAATCGCCCGAAAATCGGAGGAATGAGGCTTGGATTCGCGACCACCGCCGCCCTGCTGCTGTGGGCGGGACCCGCCTTCGCCGCGGGCGAGGGGGGGGGGAGCGTCGAGGACCTGGTCCGCGGCCTCGGGGCCGAGTCCTTTCCCGACCGCGAACGTGCCACCGAGGGCCTCTGGGCCCGTGGCATGGAGGTCCGCGAGGTGCTCGAGGAGGCGGCCCGCAGCGAGGAGGTCGAGATCGCGCTGCGCGCCCGCAGCCTGCTGCGCAAGATCGAGCTCGGGATCCTGCCCGACAGCCCGCCCGAGGTGGTCGAGCTGGTGCTGCGCTACGACCGGGTGAAGCCCGCCAGCCGCGAGGCCGTGATCCGCAAGCTGGTGCGCCTGAAGGCGTGGCGCCAGGTCCTCAAGCTCTACGAACTGGAAACCGACCCCGACTCGCTCGAGATGCTCGACCGGGTGCTCGACGGGGTGCCGGTCTGGGCGGCGCGCGAGGCGCTGATGGGCGACACGCCCGACATCGCCACCGCGCGCCAGCTGCTGCGCATGGGGCGCACCGGTCCGGGCGAGTGGCTGGCCCTCGCCGAGCTCGAGCGCTGCCTCGGGCGCCTGGCCGAGGCCCGCCGCGAGGCGTCGGGCATCGAGGGCCGCGAGGGTCACATGCGTCGCTGGGCGCTGGAGGTGAGCGCGGGAAACCTCGAGGCCGCCGCCCAGGAGGCCGAGGCGGCCGGCGAGCAGCTGGTGGCCGCCGGCCTGCGTGCGCTCGACGGCGATCCGGTGCCCTTGCTCGAGCGGCTCCCGGTGCCGCCGCTCGAGGTGGTTCCCGAGGAAATCTTCGACTATCGCCGCGCCGCGGTGGCCCGCTGGGAGGGTGGCGAAATGCCGGCCGAGGTGGTCGGCCGGCTGGTCGACGGGGTCGACGGAAGCCTCGACGAGGACAGCTGGCACCGCCTCGGAATGCTCTTCGCCCTCGGCGAGAGCCGCCGCGCCGAGCCCCTGTTCGGCCGCTTGTCGATGGCGCTCGCCTTCCACTACCATGAGAAGGTCGAGGAGGTCGACGAGGCCCTCGCCGTGGCGGGGCTCGACCCGGCGAACCCGGACTACCAGTCGTGGTGCGAGCGCCGCTTCCGCGTGCTGCTCGACGACGCCAGTGAGCGCGAGTTCGAGCTTCTCGAGCTGAGCTTCATGGGGGCCTTCCTCGAGAGCCGCGGCCTGTTCGACGAACTCGACCGCGCCTTCACGCCGCCGCTCGAGGAGCTGGCGGAGAAGGACCCGGAGGTCTTCATCGACGTGATCGACACGCTCTACTCCGGCGAGGCCGGCACCGGCGTGATGCGCCCGATCCTGAAGGCGGCGGCCGGATTCATGGGCGACGACATCCAGCGCCGGACGCGGGTCCTGATCGCCCTGTTCGGCGAGGACGACTTCGTCTTCGGGCTGCCCGAGAGGATGCTCGCGATCGAGCCGGAGCTGTCCGCCGGGGAGTTGCTCGGCACGCTGGCGCGGTTGCTCGACCACCTGCCGGACGACGATGGCAGCGGGACGGCGTGGTGGGACCGGCTGGTCGCCCGTGCCGGTGAGGAGGATGGACGGGAGAAGGCGGCGCTGCTGAACCTGCTGCTCGACCTCGCCTACGCCAGCCGCGACGCCGACCGCTTCCTCGAGATCCATGACGCGCTGGTGGGCCAGGGCGGCGAGATCGACCGGGCTGGGGAGTCCGAGAGGATCGAGAACTTCCGCTTCGTCTGCCTGATGGCGGAGGGCCAGTGGCAACCGGTTCTGGACTGGGTCCGCGAGGCGGCCGGACGGCGGCCGTCGAGCGCCTACCACCATGCCCGCCTGGCCGCCTGCCTGCGCCGGGCCGGCGGCGATGCCGCGGAGATCGCGCGGCACGAGCAGAAGGCCGAACTGCTGGCACTGGGCGACGTCCGCATGATGGAGGCGATCTCGAGCGTCTACCAGGCCTTCGGCGACTTCGAGCGGGGCCGGAAGTGGCTCGAGCGGACGATGCGCTTCTCGACCGACTGGGAGGCGGGGAATTTCGCGGTCAACTACTACGAGGCCAAGGAGGCGGGCGACTGGCGGACGGCGGCCTCGCTGGGCGAGGTCGAGCTACTCTCGAGGATCATGATGGGGCGCTACTACGAGTCGCCCGACCTCCTGTTGCAGTTGCGGATCGAGATCGAGCTGGCCCGCGGCCTCGCCGAGCACGGCGAGGACCCGGAAGGCTCGGCGCGGCGGATGGAGGAGTTCTTCCAGCTGCGGCCGACCGACCCCTCGATGGCCGACTTCTTCTTCCCGGCGCTGCGCAAGGCGGGCATGACCGCCCGCCACGACCGCTGGTTCGAGCAGACCTGGAAGGTCCTCGAAGAGGTCGTCCAGCGCTTTCCGGACGGCGCCAACTCGATGAACACCGCGGCGTGGACGGCCTCGCGCGCCAACCGCCGGCTCGACGAGGCCGAGCGCATGCTCAGCCAAGCGCTGGAGCTCAGCCCCGGGACGCCGGCCTACCTCGACACCATGGCCGAGATCCATTTCGCCCGCGGCGACCGCGACACGGCCGTCGAGTGGTCGCAAAAGGCGGTCAAGCAGGCGCCCGGCATGCTCACCATCACCCGCCAGTACGAGCGCTTCCGCGCGGGGGACTTTCCCGAGCCCTGAGGCGGGGAGCGGTGGCGTCCAAAGGCGCGGACCTTGCTTGAAATCCGCTTGGTGACGTCGTCGGACTCGGGAGCAGGTCGAGCTATCACTGGATCCCGATCCTGCGGAAGCGGAAGGATGGAGGGTTGAATGCAGGAAGCCGTCCCTGACGGCGATGTCCACCGGCGCGCAGCGCCGCTGGACGGCATGGCGTGAGAAGCGGCCAATCTCATGGGAGCCCGATCCGAAAGCCGACGGCGGTGGGGAAGTCGCGGGTGCTCGGAAATTCGATCACCAGGGCTCCATCCTCCTGGTCCCACTTTAGGCGGGAGTTCGAGCCGAGGAGTTCGACCGACTGGATCGGGCCATCGAGGTGTTCCGACCCCCTGCCCAGCAGGGTCAGGCGGAGCTGGGTGCCCTGCTTTGGCACGGTCATGCACCACGCGTAGAGCGCGCCGTCCTTGCCGACGGTGTAGCGGAAGTCGCGATCGCTGAACTGGAACTCGGCGTGCTGACGTCCGAGCTTCCCGCCGGGAAGCTGGCGCAGGTGGTCCCCGTCCTGCTGGCCCTCGCCGTGGGTTTTCCACGCCTTGCTACCATAGATGCCCCGGCCGTTGGTGCGCATCCAATCGCCGACCTCCTTGAGCATCTTCAGGCTGCCTTCGTCGAGTGATCCATCGGGTAGCGGCGACACGCAAATGCATGCGTTTCCATCGCGCGAAACGGCCTCGAGGATGTAGTGGATCATCGCCTTTGAGCTGTAGTGAAACCCTGGCGCGTAGAACCAATCGCCGACGGGAATTTCCGCGATCCACGGCTGGCTGGTGTTGATGTGTTGCGGCACGCCGAATTCTTCCGTGGTGACCGTGCCGTTGGTCGGCTTGCGGAACTTGACGATGCTGAAGGTGTCGACCTTGCCGCGTCGTTCCAGCGCGCGGTTGTAAAAGTGGGCCATGACGCGCTGCATCGCGTTGGAACGGTAGCCGGTGCCGGTGTTCCAGCCTTCGAAGGGCTGCTGGCCGGTGCCGTCGGTGTAGATGAAATCCGGATCATACCGGTCGACCGCATCGGTCATTCGCACGGCCCACCAAGTGGCGTACCAACGGGCGTAGTCGAGGTGGTTTTTGAAAATACCGGCCTTCGGCGGGTTCCAATTCGAGTGGGCGGCGGGTTCGACATTGTCGTATTCGCGCAGGTCGGCGTTGTAGAGCAAGCGCGGGTCGAGGCCTTCCCACCACTTGCCCTTGCCGTCGGCGAGCGTGAGGTTGCCATCGTAGGGCACGCCGGCTTTCGGGCCGTTCTTGTCCGCGCCAAAGGCGGTCTGCCACCACCACCACGAGTATTCGTGGTGGAAAGTGATGCCGTAGCGCAGGCCGGCCTTTTTCACGGCCTTCGACCACTCACCGATGAGGTCGCGCTTCGGTCCCATCTTTGTGGAATTCCACGGCTGATAGGTCGAGTTCCACATGTCGAACTGATCGTGGTGCACGCCCTGGATCATCAGGAAACGCGCGCCGGCGTCCTTGTAGATCTCGACCATCTTCGCCGGATCGAGCTTGTCCGGATTCCAGGCGCGCAGCACCTCCTTGTAGCCGACCTCCGACGGGTGGCCGTAGTTCTTGAGGTGGTTCTCGTAGGCGCTGGTGCCGGGCACGTAGAGGCGGCGTGCATACCAGTCGCCGCTCATGCCGGCCGACTGCGGTCCGAAGTGCACCCAGATGCCGAATTTCGCCTCGCGCAGCCAGCCGGGGCTTCCCGGGTAGAGCTCTTCGATCGATGCCCAGTCCGCCTCGTAGGGGCCGTCAGCGATCGGGAAATCGAGCTGAACCTCGTCGAAGGTTGCCGGGTCCTGCATCTGGACGCTGTTGACCGACTGCCTCGGCGGAAGCTCGGGGATGGGCGGGAGTTGATAGGTGGATTGGGAATGCAAAGAAACGGAGCCCGCGAGCAGGCTTCCGAGAATGAGTGGGATATACGGGCGTGTTTCCATGTATTGGGAATGTATGAATGCGGTGGCTCAGTCGTTGAAACCGGGGATGATGCCGAGGTCGCGCACGTCGGCCGGGGCGGCGGCGATGGGTTCGATCTCGGCGAAGCTGGCGAGGGGACGGCCGTCGTGGGTGGTGCTTGCCGTCACGCGCAGGTAGCGGGCGACGACCGCTCGAGGAAAGCGCAGTTCGCGGGATCCGCCGTTGTCCGGCAGGATCGATGTGCCTTGTTCGCTCCAGTGTTGTCCGTCGATGGAGACCTCGACGCGCGCGCTTTTCACGCGGCCGTTGCGGTTGTCCGCCCGATTGCGCAGGCGCAGGCCGGCGAGGGCGGCGGGCTGCTGGAGGTCGAGGAACAGGCTGATGGGAAGTGCCGTCTTCGCATCCCGCCAATCGGAGTGCCAGAGAGTGGCGGGGTCGCCGTCGGTTGCGAGCGATGCGGGGTGGTCGGGGTGGCTGCTGGAGGCGGTGGCGGTGGTGCCACGGTCGCGGAAAAGCAAGCGCAGCTGGTCGGCGGTCAGCGCCGTGGCGGGGGCGAAGTCGGGGGATGAAGCGTAGTTGGCGAGAGCGCGGTGGAGTTGCCGGGCGACGATGCGATTTCCAGGGTCCGAAGTCACATCGAGGGTGCAGACGAGGAGCCGGCCGTCGCCGACGCGGGCCTCGAAGATGGCGGTGGGCAGGGCGTTGCGGTCGAACTTGTCGATGAAGCGGAAGGGTTTGGCGAGAGAGGAAGGGAAACCGGTGAGGTCGACGGCAGCCGAGTTGGCGGTGAGTTCCCACCACTGCCAGTGGGTGTGGCTGTCGGTGGGGAAGTCGCGCCACAGCGGGTGGTCGGTGTCGATGGTGGCGCCGAGCGTGCCGGGCTGGTTGGGGAAGTGGAGCGGCGACCAGAAGACCGGGATGAAGCGGGCGGCGATCGGGTTGCGGAGCGCATTGCCGGTGGGCAGCAGCAACACCGGCTTGCCGGCGGCTAAATCGGCGAGGCAGGACTCGCTCAGTGCGTGATGGGTGACCACCGGGGCCGGCTTGGACTCACGCGGATAGACCCACACCGGCCACGAATTGCGGTGCTTGCGATCATCGGACTCGACCACGAGGTCGAGACGTTTGGCCTTGCCGATGGCGGCGAGGGGCGTCTCGAAGCGGCCGATGGCCAGGCCGTTTCCAACCGGGTAGGTCTTCGGCTCGAAGCGTTGCACTGCGACTTCGATGCCGCGGTGGTCGATGAGCTTCACGTTGAAGCCGGTGGTCAGCGGGCCCTCGGAGAAGTTGGTGAGCTCGATGTCGGCAGCAAGGGTCTCGGAGTCTTCCCATACGAACTTCCGCAGCCGGACCAGCGGCACGACGGGCGAGGAGAACTGTCGGAACTCCTCCGGGGTGATGACTCCCTTGC
Organism: Verrucomicrobiia bacterium; assembly: GCA_030430455.1. GTDB lineage: Bacteria > Verrucomicrobiota > Verrucomicrobiia > Verrucomicrobiales > Akkermansiaceae > Haloferula. The sequence goes on from JAUIJB010000105.1 coordinate 9,595, forward strand.
TGTCCCAGAAGGCATCAAGCAGGCCGACGGTGGCGGTGCTCTGGCCTGGGAAGTCCTGCAGTTGGAGCAGCTGGATCCCGGCGAGGTCCGGGGTTCGCAGGGCGCGTTCGATGTCCTCCTTGTAGAGCAGCGCGGCGAGCTTGCCGGAATCGCGGGTGAAGCGGGCGGCGTCATCGAGCAGGCCCTTTTGCCGCAGGTCGCGCTGGATCATCTCGAGGGCGGTCGAGCGCAGCGGGGTGGACTCGTACTTCGGCAGCTCGGCAAGGTTCGGATAGACGACGTATTGACCGACCTCATGGGTGACCAGCGGGATGGCGAGGCACTCGAGGCCTTCCGAGTAGTCGCTGTCGGTCGAGGGGAAGACTGAGTTGAGGAACCCCTGGCCGCGGACCCAGCCGGACTGGGTCTGCTGGGAGATGAAGAAGTCGTCCTCGGGGCCGGGCAGCTGGCCGCGCGGTGAGAAGGCGAAGCTGGTCGAGGTGAAGAGTAGGTCCGGGGCGATCCGGCGGAAGTGTGCGACCAGTTCGTCCATCGACTCGAGGTCGCCGGTCAACTCGTTGCCGAGCGAGAACATGACGAACGATGGATGGTGGCCGTATTCTCGAAAGATGCGCTCGCCCTCGGCGCGGAAGAAGGCATCGGTGGCCGGCTTGCGGCCCATGTCGAAGGTCCAGTTCGGCAGTTCAACTTGAAGGTAGATGCCGTGGCGGTCGGCGGCCTCGAAGGCGGCTTCCGGCGGGCACCACGAGTGGAAGCGCAGGTGGTTGAGCCCGTAGTCGCGGCTGGTACGCATGATCTTTTCCCACCGCGGACCCTCGGCGTCGGGGTGGCCGGTCTGTGGGAAGATCGCGCATTCGAGGTTGCCGCGCAGGAAGGTTCGGGTGCCGTTGATCCGCAGTTCTCGGCCCTTGGCGGTGAACTGCCGGAACCCGAAGCGGCGGGTCTGGCTGTGGAGCGTATGGCCGGACCCATCGAGCAGCGAAACGGTGAGTTCGTGGAGTCCGGGCGAGGCCTCCGACCAAGTGCGGGCCTGCGGGTGGCGGCCGACCAGGGCGACAGTGCCCGGTGCGGCCCGGGCGCGGGCGCGGGCGACGCTTTGGCCATCCACATCTGCCACCAGCTTTTGGCCGCGGGTGAAGATTCCGGTGACCTCGGCCCGCAGCGAGCCGTCCGCCTTGGTGCGGAGGTCGATCGATTCGATCCGTGACTTCGGCAGGGCCTCGAGCTCGAGCCGGCCGATCACGCCGTTCCAGATCGTCTGGGTGCCGGCGGTGTAGGCGTGGCCGATGTCGCCGATGTCGACGATGCGGCGGTTGTCGATCCGCAGCGTGAGCGTGTGCGTCTGTCCGGCTTTCAGGAGGCCGGTAAGATCATAGCGGTGGGGAACCGACAGTGAATTTTGCGGTTCCCCGGCCGGCTGTTGGTCGACCCATACCCGCGATTCCCAGAGCACCCGCTCGAGCGTCAGGCGGATGTCGCGCCCCTTCCAGTCGGCAGGGATCGTGACCTCCCGCTGGTACCAGGCCGGGCCGACGTAGGGATGGCGTTCCCGAAGCCGGTTCATCGTCTCCTTGTCCATCGCCAGCGGGATGTCCAGGGCGGGGCCTTTGCCTTGGGCCGCGGTGGTGCCGGGCAGCTGGATGGTGTCGGGAAAGCTCCAGGTTTCGGGACCGGCACTCAGTCCAAGGTCGCCGGGGTCGAGGACGAAGCGCCACTCGCCGGCGAGCGAGAAGGGTTTGGCATGGAGCGGGCCGAGCAGCAGCAGGCCCAGGACAACGAGGGATCGGGTCATGGCAAAAGCT
>JAUIJB010000145.1 GCA_030430455.1 Verrucomicrobiia bacterium
CCGCCAAGCACCGCGTCGAGTTCAGCAAGCTGACGCCGCTCTATCCGAGCGAGCGGCTGCGCCTGGAGACCGACCCGGCCAACATGATCGGGCGGGTCATCGACATCGCCGCGCCCATCGGCAAGGGCCAGCGCGGCCTGATCGTCTCCCCGGCGAAGGCCGGCAAGACGATGATCATGCAGTCGATCGCCAACTCGATCACCACCAACAACCCCGAGTGCCACCTGATGGTGGTTCTGGTCGACGAGCGCCCCGAGGAGGTCACCGACTTCGAGCGCTCGGTCAAGGGCGAGGTCATCTCCTCGACGTTCGACCGGCCGCCGTCGGACCACACCACGGTCGCCGAGCTCGCCATCGAGCGCGCCAAGCGGCTCGTCGAGCTGGGCCATGACGTCGTGGTGCTCCTGGACGGCATCACCCGCCTGGGTCGCGCCTACAACCTGGCCGCCCCGGCCTCCGGCCGGATCCTCTCCGGCGGCGTCGACTCGGCCGCGCTCTACCCGCCGAAGAAGTTCTTCGGCGCCGCGCGCAACATCGAGAACGGCGGCTCGCTGACCATCCTCGCCACCGCGCTCGTGGAGAGCGGCTCGAAGATGGACGAGGTGATCTTCGAGGAGTTCAAGGGCACCGGCAACATGGAGATCCGGCTGCGCCGCGACTTCGCCGACAAGCGGCTCTTCCCCGCCATCGACGCCATCGCCTCCGGCACCCGGCGCGAGGAGCTGCTGATGAGCAAGGAGGAGCTGGCCATCGTCTGGAAGCTCCGGCGGGTGCTGTCGGCCCTCGACGGCCAGCAGGCGCTCGAGCTGCTGCTGGAGAAGCTGAAGAAGTCGTCCACCAACATCGAGTTCCTGATGACGGTGCAGAAGACCACGCCGGCCCCCGACGAGGAGTGACCGCCCACCGCCGCGCCGGGCGTCCGGACGGCGGCGCGTGCCGTCGTACGCACGGGAATGCCGCGATTGGCGCGGACGTTCGAGCGACTGGCACAATCGTGCGTTGGTTCCGGTTCACGCCTGCTCAGTCGAGAGCGGCGACCCGGCGACCCCCAGGAAGGACACTGAGGACACCATGAAGAAGGACATCCACCCGGACTACGTCGCCACCGAGGTCACCTGCACCTGTGGCAACACGTTCACCACCCGCAGCACGGCCACCAGCGGCACCATCCACGCCGACGTGTGCTCCAACTGCCACCCGTTCTACACCGGCAAGCAGAAGATCCTCGACACCGGCGGCCGCGTCGCCCGCTTCGAGGCCCGCTACGCCAAGAAGGCCGCCGCCGCCACGGGCGACGACGCCAAGTAGCCACCTCGACCGCCGGTCTCCCGCACTCCGCGGGTGGCCGGCGGTCCGCATTTCGCGCCGTCGCCCTCCCCGCGAATGTGCGAGAACTGCAGCTCCCAGGCAGCGATTCCTGCTGTTTGGACCCAAACATCAAGAATCCAGGAGCCCCCCGTGTTCGACGCCGTCGAAGCGCTCGCGGCCGAGCAGGCGACCCTGGAGGGCAGGCTGGCGGAGCCGGAGACCCACGCTGACCAGCGGCTCGCCAAGGAGCTCAACCAGCGCTACGCCGAGCTGACGACGATCGTCACGGCCTACCGCGAGTGGCAGCAGCTCGGTGACGACCTGGAGGCTGCGCGCGAGCTCGCCACCGAGGACGCCGCGTTCGAGGCCGAGGCGGCCACCCTGGAGCAGCGCCGTGACGAGACCGCCGACCGGCTGCGGGCGCTGCTGGTGCCCCGCGACCCCGCCGACGGCAAGGACGCGATCCTCGAGGTCAAGTCGGGGGAGGGCGGCGAGGAGTCGGCGCTGTTCGCCGGCGACCTGCTCCGCATGTACACCCGGTACGCCGAGGCGCGCGGCTGGCGCACCGAGATCCTGGACGCCACCGAGTCCGACCTCGGCGGCTACAAGTCGGTGACGCTCGCAGTCAAGGCCAAGGGCACGCCGGAGCCGGGGGAAGCGCCCTACGCCCTGCTGAAGTTCGAGGGCGGCGTGCACCGGGTGCAGCGGGTGCCCGTGACCGAGGCGCAGGGGCGCATCCACACCAGCGCGGCCGGCGTCCTGGTGATGCCGGAGG
>JAUIJB010000012.1 GCA_030430455.1 Verrucomicrobiia bacterium
GGAGCCGGGCCATGATCTGGCGGTCCTGCGGATCGAGGCCCCACGCGCCAAGCTCCGGCCGATCCCGGTCGGGACCTCCAAAGACCTGATGGTAGGCCAGTTCGCGATGGCCATCGGCAACCCCTTTGGGCTGGATCAGTCGCTGACGACCGGCGTGGTGAGCGCGCTCGATCGCGAGATCGAGGCGGTCAATGGCCGAAAGATCTTTGGCGTCGTACAGACCGACGCGGCGATCAACCCGGGGAACTCCGGCGGCCCGCTGGTCAACCTGCAGGGCGAGATCATCGGCATCAACTCGTCGATCTACACCCCCGACCGCGCCAATCCGGGGTTCCAGGGCGTCGGCTTCTCGATCCCGTCCAACGACGTCCGCGACACCCTCTACACCATCCTCGAGCGCGGCCGCCCGATCCGCGGCTACCTCGGCGTGCGGATGGTCGAGCTCGACCCCCGCCTCAACGTCCTGCTCGGCTACCAGGGCAAGGGCGCGGTGGTCGCCACCGTCGGCACCGACTCGCCCGCGGCGGCCGCCGGGCTGCAGCCGCGCGACGTCATCGTCCGCTACGGCGACCAGGACATCGAGTCGATCGCCCAGCTGATCACGCTGGTCCAGCGCACCCGGGTCGGCAAGACCGTGCCGCTCGAGGTCTGGCGCGACGGCAAGATGATCACCCTCGAGGCGACCATCGACGAGAGCCGGCCGGAGGCGATCCAGCAGATGGAAAGCGAGGCCCAGGGCGCCACCCGCGACCGCCAGGAGGTGCTCGAGTCGGTCGGCGTCCGGGTCCGTGACCTGGGCACCCGCGAGCGCATCGCCGGCTACCGCGGCGTGCTGGTGACCGGCGTGGCCGCGGATTCGCTGGCGGCGGGCCAGCTCGAGGTGAACGACCTGGTCTACGGCGTGAACCGGGACCGCATCGACTCGTCGACCGACTTCTACCTCCACCTCGCCGCCTCGGTGCCGGTGCAGTCGACGACCCTCCAGCTGCTGCGCGGGCGAAGCCGGATGCAGGCGACCCTTCCCCCGCTGCCGCGCAAGGACGACGACCCCGCCGCGGGTCGGGACTGAACCGCGGACCTTGTCCGGCGCCCGGCCCGGGGCTACCATGGCGACGCGATGACCGGGATCCCGAACCGCAACACCAAGCCCTTCTTCATCGGCTCGGTCCTGCTGTGCCTGCTGGTCATCCTGCTCTACCTCAACCGCCGGCCGGCGATCCAGCCGCAACCGGCCGAGCAGCCGCCGGCCGCCGGGGAGACGACCCGCGCCGCCCCCGCCCCCGAGCGCAGCCCGCGGCCCCGCGCGGTGGTGCCGCAGGACCCGCCAGCGGCCGACCCGGCCGCGGCGCCCGACCCCGGCATCCTGCGGGCCGCCAAGCCGGCGGCCGTCGTCGAGGCGATCGCCGGCACGCTGGCCGCCGGTGACCTGGTCGAACTCGACCGCCGGATCGGACCGGATGCGCTCGCCCCGGCCGACCGCGGCCGGCTGGTCGACCTGCTCGCCGCCGGCGGCCTGCAGCTGCGCGCCGGCCCGGCGACCCGCGAGGTGGGCGAGCTCGAGCTCAACCGGCGCAGCCGCTGGGCGATCCTGCTCGCAGCCGGCCCGCGCGACGGCGGTGAAAGCAGCGCGACGATCGACCGCATCCTCGTCGACCTCGCCCAGGCGGACGACCGCCGGTGGTCGGTCGAGACCCTCCACGTCCCGCCTGCCGGTGGCGGGGTTGCCGACGCCCTCGGCGTTGCCGATGCCTTCCTGCAGGCGGCCCTGCGGCAGGACTTCGCCGCCGCGCGCGAGCAGGTCGATCCCGCCAGCGTCTCCGATGCCACCATCGCCGGGCTGTGCATCCTGTTCGAGGAGGGCGACTACCGGCTGCGCGAGCAGAAGCCGCTGCGCGCGATGATCCAGCGCGAGACCCAGGCCGGCTTCATCGTCCCGGTGACCGCGGCGGGCGAGCAGGCGACCAGCGCCGAGTTCTCGCTGGTGGTGACCCGCGAGGATCCCGCCGCCCGCTGGACGGTGAGCGAGGTGAACATGGCGAAGCTGCTCGCCGACTACGCCCGGCGCCGTGCGGGCGGGGACATCCACTACACCCCGATCGTTCAGAACCCGGCCGGCGGCGACACCCTGGTGCTCTACTTCTCCTTCGACCAGCAGGAGGTCACCCCGCGCGCCGCGCGCCAGCTCGACATCGTCGCCCGTGCGTTGCGCAGCAATCCCGACCACAAGCTGAACCTCTCCGGCCACACCGACGCCCTCGGCACCGACACCTACAACCAGCTGCTCTCGGCGCGCCGCGCGAAGAACGTGAAGCAGTACCTCGTCGAGGCCGGGGTCGACCCGGCGCAGATCCTCACCGAGGCCAAGGGCCGCGCCGAGCCGCGCCAGCCGAACTTCACCCGCGCCGGCGAGGACAACCCCGAGGGCCGGCGGGCGAACCGCCGCGCCGAGATCTACCTCGACTTCTAATCCCGTCCGGTCCGCTCCTCGTTCGCTCCCGGTCCGCCCCTTCGCCCACGCTCCCTGTCCCCCCTCCCTGTCCCCCCCACCCACCCTCCCGGCATGCGCTTCGTCAATCCCGTCACCCTGCTGCTGATCCTGGTCGGTGGCGCCATGGTCGCCTTCGCGGTCTGGTACCAGCCGGGGCCGGCGCCGCTCGAGATCGAGTCGCTGGCGTCCTACCAGAAGGCCGACGCCCCCCTGCTGCTCCCCGCGGACGGCGTCCCGCGCCACCGCCTGCACCAGCTCGGTGCCTGGCAGCTGGCGATGATCCCCGAGGCCCCGCGCTTCGACGCGCCGATGGGCACCGCGAGCGGGGGCCTGACCTACAACGCGCAGAAGTTCTGGGAAATGAACGGCGCCCGCGGCGGCCACCACACCGGCGACGACCTCAACGGCATCGGCGGCATGAACAGCGACCTCGGCGACCCGGTCCACGCCACGGCCGACGGCCTGGTCGTCTACGCCGGCAATCCCTCGCCCGGCTGGGGCCCAACCATCCTGGTGGTCCACCGGCTGCCGGACGGCGACCTGCTGCAGAGCATGTACGCCCACCTCGAGCGGATCGACGTCGCCACCGGCACGGTGGTTTCCCGCGGCCAGAGGATCGGCCGGGTCGGCACCGCCGGCGGGCTCTACCCGGCGCACCTCCACTTCGAGATCCGCCGCAGCCGCGGTGCGGACATCGGTGCGGGCTACAGCATGGTCCCGCTCAACCGCCTCGATCCCGAGGCGACCGTCCGCGAGCACCGCGGCGCGCCCGCCGACCGGCCGGCAGCGTCGGCCTATGCGGTCGCGCTCGACCGCGAGCGGGCGTGGAACCGACTGGAAATTGAGGGCGCCGAGATCCTCAGCGAGATCCTCGCCGAATAGGGAGTGCTGCCAGGGAACCGCAGCAAATCCGGACAAACTACCGTTGCTCCGATCAAGGCCTGGCGGGGTTCGCCTGCCGAACCTCCACGGCCCCTGACAGCGCCGTGAGTCAACACGCGCAGGCGCGTCCGTGCAACGGGTTTTTCCGGAGTGCGCGACCCGCGTCAGGCCCGGGAGGGGCGCGCTCCGTCAGACGATCAGCATGCAGTCGCCGTAGCTGTAGAAGCGGTAGCGCTCGCGCACCGCCTCGCGGTAGGCCTCGAGGATCCGCTCGCGACCCGCGAAGGCGCTGACCAGCATGATCAGGGTGCTCTCCGGCAGGTGGAAGTTGGTCAGCAGGGCATCGACGACCCGGAAGCGGTAGGGCGGGTAGATGAAGATGTCGGTCTCCCCCACCCGGTCGGCCTCGTCGATGCGGCTGTCGCCGCCGGCCGCGCGGGTCCCGCCGAGGTGCTCGAGCACGCGCGTCACCGTGGTGCCCACCGCCACGACGCGCCCGGCGCGGTTCACCCGGCGCGCCGTGGCCGCGCGGATCGCGAAGCGCTCGGAATGCATCTCGTGATCCTCCGGCCGCTCGGCACTCACCGGCCGGAAGGTGCCGACGCCGACGTGCAGGGTCAGGTAGGCCGGGTCGAGCCGGTCGACCAGCTCCGGCGTGAAGTGCAGGCCCGCCGTCGGCGCGGCGATCGCGCCCTCCTCGCGGGCGAAGACCGTCTGGTAGCGCTCGCGGTCGAGCGCGTCGTCGCCGCCGGGCTCGCGCCCCATGTAGTGCGGCAGCGCCAGGTGGCCGTGCTCGGCGAGGTCGAGCTCGCGATCCCAGCGCAGCAGCCGGTCACCGTTGTCGAAGACCTGCCCGACCACCCCGCGCACCCCGCCGACCACCACCTCGCGGCCCGCCTTCATCCGCTTGCCCGGCTTGACCAGACAGCGCCATTCCAGCGCCGACAGCCGGTCGAGGCAGAGCAACTCGATCCGGCCGTCATCCGAGAACACCCGCGCCGGGATCACCCGGGTGTCGTTGAGCACCACCAGGTCGTCGGGCCGCAGGTGGGCCTCAAGGTCGGCGAAGCGCTGGTGCTCGATGCGCCCGGCCGCGCGGTCGATCACCATCATCCGCGCGGCGCTGCGCTCGCACGGCGGGCGCGAGGCGATCAGCTCCCCGGGAAGCTCGTAGGAAAAATCCGCGGTCCTGAGTGGCATCGGTGCTCAGCCCCTATCCGCCGCGGCGCCGAGCCGCAAGCGTTCCTCGATCCCGGCGGGCTCGCCCCAGACCCGCAACAGCACGACCATGTCGCGCCGGTCGCCCGGCTCGACGGCCACCAGCACCCGCGTGTCGCCCTGCCGCAGGTCCCAGCCGTCACCCGCCTCGCCCGCCTCCCAGCCGGCCTCGAGCGCCCGCCTCAGCAGCAGCTCGCGGGGTTCCGCACGCTCCCGCCGGAGCCGCAGCTCGGCGGCCGGCGCCGCGGGCCGCCGGGCCCGCCCGCGGACCGGCCCGCGGAAGCGCCGGATCCGGAGCCACGCGCGCAGCCGCGGCGCCAGCCAGGACACCAGGCCGAGCTCGAGCCGCGCCAGCGGGCCGTCGAAGCGGTCATCGAGGGCCCGCAGCGGCTGCATCCGCGCGACCACCCCCTGGTAGCCCGCCAGGCCCATCCCGCCGTGGTAGATCACCGAGTCGCCGGTGACCCGCAGCGGACCGCCGGAATAGATCGCGCCGCGCCAGACCGCGTCGCCCGAGGGCGAGAACCGCCGCGGGTGCTTGCGCATCAGCAGCGCCTCGGCACGACCATAGCCAACCTGCTGGCGCAGGTAGCCGGACAGGGTCGGCCGGCGGTGGTGCCAGACGAAGGCATTCGGGCGGAAGCCGATCCGCCGGCCGGCGTCGCGCAGGCGCCAGCAGAAGTCGACGTCGTCCCCCGCGGTGACGAAGTCCGGGTCGAAGCCGCCGAGCTCGAAGTACGTCGATCGTCGTACTGCCAGGTTGCAGCCGGGGACGTGCTCGGCCTCGCGGTCGTCGAGCATGACGTGGCTCGCCGACCCGGGGGCCGCCGCGGTCACCGCCGCCGCGCGGTCCGCCGGCGGTGGCGGCAGGTTCGGGCCGCCGACCGCGTCCCAGCCGTCGGCGAAGCCGCGTGCCAGCTCGCCGAGCCAGGCCCGGTCGGGCTCGCAGTCGTCGTCGGTGAAGGCCACGAACTCCCCCGTCGCGGCCGCCGCGCCGAGGTTGCGGGCGGCGCTCAGGCCGACCCCCTCGCTGCGCAGCAGGCGGACCCCGGGGAACTCGCGGGCGACTCGTTCGGAGGTCCCGTCGGTCGAGCCGTCATCGACCACAATCACCTCATGGGCAGCGGGTTGCATCGACCCGACGGCCTCCAGGCAGGCGCCGATCCGGTCGTGGCCGTCGCGCGTGCAGACGACCACCGAGATCGTAGCGGGCGGCTCGGGCTCGGCAGGCTCGGTGGACGCGGCAAAGGCCTCGGCCACCGCGGCGGCGGCCGGCTTGTCATTCCCCGCGCGGTCGGTCAGGCCGAAGTCCCAGTCGGGGACCTCCTCGCCGCGGTTCCACCAGCGGTCGCTCCAGCCGTAGACGGTGAAGCCGGCCATGCCCTCGTCGCGTGCCGCGCGGATCGCCCACCGCAGGACCTCGGCCTGGCGTTCGCGGCCGCCGCGGCGCGAGTCGAGGCCGAACTCGCCGAGCACCACCGGGCGGTCGCCGGCGACATGGTGCAGGCGCCGGAGGTAGCGGCGCAGGTCGCCCTCGTCCTCGAGGTAGACGTTCATCGCGGTGAAGTCGGCGTTGCCGGGCTCGAGGTACTCGGTGCTCGGATAGTTGCCGTAGCACCACAGGAGCTCCGGGGCCGACCCGCGGCCCGAGCGGATCAGCTCCTCGATCGTGTCGCGCACGAGGGCGGGGCCCATCCAGCGCACCAGGTCGGCGGGCACCTCGTTGGCGACGAACACGCCGGCCAGCGCGGGGTGCCCGGCCGTGGTCGCCAGGCCGGCGCAGATCGCCGCACGTGCCTCGGCCAGGAGCTGGGGCTGGCCGACGAAGTCGGCGGCGGCTTGCCAGAGCGGTGCGGCGAAGACGCCCTGGCCGCGCTCGGCGGCGTGGTCGAGGAAGCCCCTCTCGGGCCACTCGTAGAGTCGCAAGCCGTTGAAGCCGAGTTGCTTGACCCGGTCGAGCTCGGCCGCCGGGTCGGCCGGGAAGCCGGCGGGAAAGGGGCCCCAGGTGACCAGCCGGAGGGTCTCCCGCCGCGTCCCCGCGCGGAAGAACCTGCCGTCCACCCGGAGCCGCTCCATCGCGGTGACCCTAGCAGTCCCGGGTCGCTGAGGAAGTGCCCTTTTTCCCTGCCCCCGATCCGGCACTTGGCCTATCAATCCACCATGCGCGCCGAACTGCTCAAGAACCCGGTCTTCGCGATGGCCGCGACCCAGTTCGACCAGGTCGCCGACTTCCTCGAGCTCAACGACGAGATCCGCGAGCGCTGCAAGTGGCCGAAGCGCCTGATCACGGTGACCGTGCCGGTGCGCCACGACGACGGCTCGACGCGGGTCTACTTCGGCCACCGCGTCCAGCACCACCTGACCCGCGGGCCGGTCAAGGGCGGGCTGCGCTTCCACCCGGAGGTCGACCTCGGCGAGGTCGCCGCGCTGGCGATGTGGATGAACTGGAAGTGCGCGCTGATGGACCTGCCCTTCGGTGGCGGCAAGGGCGGGCTGAACTGCGACCCGCGGCTGCTCAGCGTCGGCGAGAAGGAGCGCATCACGCGGCGCTTCACCATGGAGATGATCCCCTTCATCGGCGAGAGCATCGACGTGATGGCGCCCGACATGGGGACCGACGAGCAGACCATGGCGTGGATGCTCGACACCTACTCGACCCACGCCGGCCACCTCGTCCCGGGCATCGTCACGGGCAAGCCGGTCAACCTGCAGGGTTCGGCCGGGCGGACCCGCGCCACCGGCCACGGCGTGGCCTTCCTCGCCGGCCGCGCGCTCAGCAAGCTCGACATCCCGGTGCGCTCGGCCAGCGCGGTGGTGCAGGGATTCGGCAACGTCGGCACCTTCGCCGCCGAGACCCTGGCCGCCGGCGGCACCCGGATCAGCGGCATTTCCGACGTCACCGGGGCCTTCTGGAACGACAAGGGCATCCCGGTGGACAAGGCCATCGAGCACGTCCGCCGCACCGGCGGCCTGCAGGGATTTCCCGAGGCCGACCCGATCGACCCCGACGAGCTGCTGGTTCAGGAGTGCGACGTGCTCATCCCGGCGGCCACGGGCGGCGTGATCCACGGCGGCAACGCCGCGCGGCTGAAGTGCCGGGTCCTCGCCGAGGCGGCCAACGGCCCGACCACGCCGGAGGCCGACGAGGTCCTGCGGCAGCGCGACGAGATCTTCGTGATCCCCGACGTGCTCTGCAACGCCGGCGGCGTGATCGTCTCGTACTTCGAGTGGGTCCAGAACCTGCAGCGCTTCCGCTGGACCGAGCGCGAGGTGATCACCCGGCTCGAGACCCAGCTCGAGGGCGCCTTCAACCGCGTGCTCCACTTCGCCGGCCGCCACCAGCTCTCCCACCGCACCGCCGCGCAGGCGATCGCCGTGCACACCGTCGGCGACGTGAAGGCCCAGCGCGGCCTGTTCCCCTGACCGCCATGAATGCCCTCCGCTTCCACCGCTTCGGCCCACCCCTCGAGGTCCTCCAGCACGAGGAGGTCGAGCCGGGCCGGCTCGCCGCGGGCGACGTGCGCCTGCGCGTGCTCGCCTCGCCGATCAACCCGGCCGACCTCAACCTCATCGAGGGCAAGTATGGGGTGAAGCCGGAGCTGCCCGCCACAGCCGGCATCGAGGGCTGCGGCGAGGTGATCGAGTCGTCCGCCCCCGGGTTCCGTCCCGGCGACCGCTGCCTGTTCCTCGGGCGCGCCGAGCTGTGGGCCGACGAGGTCGCGGTCCCGGCGGCCGCGCTGCACCAGCTTCCCGGCGACCTCGACCCGCTGCAGGCGGCGATGCTCAAGGTCAACCCGGCCACCGCCTGGCTGCTGCTGCACGCCCTGCCCTTCGAGCCGAAGGGGTCGTGGATCATCCAGAACGCGGCCAACTCGGCGGTCGGCCGCTGCGTCATCCAGCTGGCCCGCGAGCTCGGCATCCGCACCATCAACCTGGTCCGCCGGACCTCGCAGATTCCCGGGCTGGTGATGCTCGGTGCCGACCACGTGCTGCTCGACGACGACAGCGCGGTCGACTCGGTCAGGGACATCACCGGCAGCGTGCCCCCGGTCCTCGCCCTCAATGCCGTCGGCGGCACGAGCGCGCTGCGGCTGATGAACGCGCTGGGCCCCGGCGGCACCCACGTCACCTATGGCGCGATGGGCCGAAAGCCGCTGACCGTCCCCAACGGCCTGCTGATCTTCAAGGACCTGCGGATCCGCGGCCTGTGGCTGACCCAGTGGATCGACAAGGCCCCGCGCGACGAGGTCACCGCGCTCTACGACCGGCTCGCCGGACTGATGCTCGAGGGCAAGCTCAGCTGCCCGGTCGACCGCAGCTATCCCCTCGAGGAGTTCCCGGCCGCCCTCAAGCGCCTCGATGATCCGGAGCGCAGCGGCAAGGTGCTGTTCAAGCCGTAGTCAGTAAACTGGGCGGAGCCCCCTGTTTCGTGCGGCGCACGAGTTTGCCCGTGGAAGGCGGAATCAATGGGTGCCCCAGACCACGAAGGCCTCGCGATGCTGCAGGTCGGTGCAAATGGACCAGAAAACATGGTCCTCGGATGCTTCCGCGGGAGAGTAGGTCTCGCAAGTCGGACCCCATCCCCAGGCATGCGGGTTGAAGTTGGCTCGGTGGAGCCAGAGGGTCATGCCCCCTGTGAGGCGGTCCCGCCTTGCTCCCAGGTCGTGGATCATCTGGTCGATCCCGTCCCCCTCCGCGCGAAGCCGGAAGGTCCTCCGTGTGTCCGCCAGCAGGCCACCCTTTGAGATGATTCAAGGAGGGTCGCGCCTTCCGGAAAGCGGATCTCGAAACACTGCTCGAACAGCCGCCGCGGATCGACCCGGTCGAGGACCCGGCCCGTGAGATCCCAGAGGAACACCCCGGCCACCGCGCCCAGTGAAATCCACCAGCGCCAGCGCCGCAGCGGACGAATGTGGCCGATCCACATCCCGACCAGTCCGATCGGCAGGGTCACGAGGAGGAGGAAGGGTGAAAGGATCCCGCCGACCGTCAGCCCGTTCATCACGCCCGCCCGGGTGTCGGTCCACGACACCGCCTCGGCGACGATCATCCCGCACCAGCCGATCAGCCAGACACAGGCGATCCACGACGCGAGCCACCATCTCCGGGCCCGGCGGATGGCGGCATCCTGCAGTTCCTCATCGTCCACGCGGCGCCATCCTCGCCCCGGCAGATCAAGAACAAAAGCCGATCCGGCGCTTTCCTTTGGCCTTGGTTCCCCCGCCCCCGCCCCCGAGACTCCGGCCGTGCCTGCGGACTGGCAGATGTATCTGGTCTACGCGCTGACGCTCGGGATCTTCGGCTCCTTCCTGTGGGGCAAGCGGTCGATCGAGCTGATCGCGCTGTGTGCCCCGGCGGTGCTGCTGCTCACCGGCGTCCTCAGCCGCGACCAGATCCTCGAATGCTTCTCGAACCCGGCACCGGTGACCATCGCCGCTTTGTTCGTCCTCACCGCGGCGCTCGAGCGGACCGGCCTGATCGCCCAACTCGGCCGGGCCTTCAACCGGGTTGCCCGGAACAGCGAGCGGCGCGCCCTCGCCACCCTGTTGATCGGCGGCGCACTGTGCTCGGCGCTGGTCAACAACACCCCGCTGGTGGTGATCCTGCTGCCGGTGGTGCTCGGGTTTTGCCGCGACAGCGGCGCCAAGCCGTCGCGGCTGCTGATCCCGATGTCCTACGCGACGATCCTCGGCGGGACCTGCTCGATGGCCGGCACCTCGACCAACATCCTCGTCGACGGCATCGCGCGTGACTACGGCATCGCGCCCTTCGCGCTGTTCTCGATCGCGCCCCTCGGCCTGGTCTTCGTCGCCGTCGGCACCGGTTACCTGTGGCTGGCCGGCTGGCGCCTGCTGCCGGCCCGCGACACCCTGGCGACCCTGCTCGACGCCGCCCGCGGCAAGGAGTACCTGATTCAGGCGGCGGTCACCGAGGGCTCCTCGCTGGTCGGGAAGTCCGGCGTGGAGGCACTCGGCGGCCGCTCGCGCAAGCTCAAGCTGATCGAGGTGCGGCGTCGGGGTCACGTGCTCGAGCAGACCCTCGACGAGGTCCGCCTCGAGGAGGGCGACCGGCTGCTGATCCGCACCGGCACCAAGGGCGTCGCCGAATTGCACCGCTCCGAGGGGGTCAACGTCGGCCTCGCCGAGAGCGACCTCCAGCCGATGGAGCAACGCGAGGCGGTGCTGCTCGAGGGCATGATCGGCCCCAACTCGAACCTGATCGGGCGCACCCTGCCCGAGATCGCCTTCCGCCAGCGCTTCGGCGCCATCATCCTGGCGATCCACCGCGAGGGCCAGAACATCACCCGGAACTTCGAGACCCTGCGGCTGACCTTCGGCGACACCCTGCTGGTCGAGGGCTCGCGCGAGGGCATCGAGCGCCTCAAGGCGGAGCGCGACTTCCTCACCCTGTCCGAGCCGACCCCCGAGACCTTCAACCACCGCAAGGCGCCCTTCGCCCTCGCCGGCATCTTCCTGTTCGTCTTCCTCGCCTCGTTCAACTTCGCCTGGGTCGGCCTGCCGGGTCTCGACCTCGACACCTTCTCGGCCGCCTTCATCGCCGCGCTGTTCGTGCTTCTCGCCGGCTGCCTGCGGCCGGGCGAGGCCTACGAAGCGATCGACTGGAAGATCCTGCTGCTGATCATCGGGATGCTGGCGCTCGGCAAGGCGATGGAGGAAACCGGGGCCGCGGCCGCGGTCGCGGGCGAGCTGATCCGCCTGCTCGGCCCGCTGGGCCCCCACGCCCTGCTCTGCGGCATCTACCTGATGGCCACGGTGATGACCGAGATGGTGTCCAACAACGCGGTGGCGGTGGTCCTCGCGCCGATCGCCATCGGCGTCGCGCAGTCCCCCGAGGTCGACGCCTCGCCGATCCCCTTCCTGGTGGCGATCATGTTCGGCGCCAGCGCGTCCTTCGCCACCCCGATCGGCTACCAGACGAACACCTTCGTCTTCGGTGCCGGCGGCTACCACTTCAAGGACTTCGTCAAGGTCGGCCTGCCGCTGAACCTGCTGCTCTGGCTGGTCGCCTCGCTGCTGATCCCCGTCATCTGGCCGTTCTGAGTGCCGGCGGGAATGCCGCGGCGGGTTTTTTGAGTTTGCCGCGCCTTGCCGGCACGGATAGCGCTCTGTAGCAGCCCGAGCTTCGCCCACGCCGTGTCCCACCGATCCGTTCCCGCCGCCCTCGCCCTCGCCGCCCTGCCCGCGGCCGCCGCCACTCCCCTGCCCTCTCTCGAGCCGGACTCGTGGCCCGCCGGGCGCGCCCGCTGGTCGACCGGGACCGCGCCGACCATGGAGGTCGTCGGGGCCGCCGAGGCCACCCCGGACGATCCCCGCTGGCGCTTCGGCCTGCACTACTTCCAGGGCACCTCGAACGCCCTCGGCGACGTCTTCACCGGGTCGATCGACGCGCTCGCCCAGAACGGCCTGCGCTTCACCGCGGCACGGGTGCTGACCACCGACCTGTGGAACACCCCGATCGACGTCCTCGCCGAGGGCGGCATCATGTGGCACGACGAGAAGGGCAAGCAGCCCAACCTGTTCCAGTACACCCTCGGGCTGAAGTTCGAGTGGGACGAATTCCCCTGGGACTGCCACCTGCGCACCCGGCTCGGGTTCACCACCGGGATCTCCTACGCCGAGCACATCCCGATCGCCGAGCAGGTCAACCGCCGGGGCGCCTCGAGCTCCCACCTGCTCCACTACCTCGACTTCTCGCTCGCCCTGAACTGCGCCGACATCAGCCGCCTGACCCGCTTGGAGCTGCTCTTTCCCGGCGACGATGCCAGTGGCATCGACAACGTCTGGCTGACCATCGGCGTGCCCCACCGCTCCGGGGCCTGGGGCCTCTACGGTGACGACAACACCGGCAAGGCGATCCAAGGCGGCTCGAACTACCTCTCCGTCGGCATCGAGGCGGACTTCTGATTGTCGATTGAAGATTTCCGATTAAGATTGGGAAATGCCTGTTCCGGCGCATCCTCGAGGGATGGATCAATCGGCAATCGGCAATCGGCAATCGGAGATCTCAGATCTCCAGCATGTGGGTGATGTGGGCGGCGGTCAGTTCGCCCATGGTCCGGCAGTCGTGGAAGACGTCGGTGTGATGGTACTTCTCGAGGTCGCGGGCGAGGGTCGCGACGTGTTCGCGCGGTGCCAGCTCCTCGCGCCGCATGACCCCGAGCAGCGCCTTCAGGCGGACCTTCTCCACCTTGGCCCGGCGTGACATCTGGGCGTGTTCCTCGGCGACGTACTGCTCGATCGTCTTGCGGTTGAGCACCTCGAAGGCCAGCCGGGTGATCGCCTTGTTGGAGTCGAAGCGGTAGGCCAGGTAGGTCTTGCCCCGCTTCTCGTAGCTCTGCTGGTCGAAGTCGATCGGCCGCACGCGGTACTGCACCTCCTCGAAGTCCGGGGTCATCTCGACCACGTAGTTCACGCTGCGCATGTCGCCGAGCAGGCGCACGAAGCAGCGCTCGTTGAACTTGGTGAACTCCTTGGCGATGCGGACCTTGTTGACCCGGCGCCGCTTCAGCTCGTCGGCGAGGAAGACGTTGCCGGGAATGCCGGCGATGTGCTCCTCGATCAGGGTGTTGCCCTTGACCAGGTAGTTGATCCGGTTCGGCGAGAGGACGTGCTCGATCTCCAGGCCGTAGATCCGCGAGGCGTCGGCGTGCTTGACGTAGAAGTAGTCGGAGTTGTCGTTGTAGAGGTTGGTGACGCGGATGCGGAAGGGCCGCGAGTTGCCGAACTCGCCGAAGTCGACGCGGTCGACCTGGAGGTGCTCGTGGTGGTCGGTCGCACCGCCGCCGATCTTGAGCTCCTCGTAGATCCGGATCAGCGCCTCGCGCAGCTCGCGCATGTGCTCCGGCGGGTAGAAGACCGTCAGCCAGAGGGTCTCGCGGCCCTGTGGGTCCTCATAGGGCATCGAGCCCGCGAAGCGCCGCAGGTCCTCGTAGACGTTCGGTATATCCCTCTGACGGTCAAAGTGATACAGATACTGGCGCAGGGGCGCCGAAATGCCGTAGGTCTGCTTCCGGCGGGAGATCATCGCCATGGCGGCGAGCCTGCCAGTCCGCGGCCGCGATGGCGAGCGCCGGGTGCCGAGCGCCGGGGAGGCGCGGGGGTCGCCTCAGTCCTCGTCGAGCAGGCTGGCGCGGGTGAACAGGGCGACCACCGGGATGCCGCGGGCCTCGATCGCCTCGCGGCCGCCCTCCTCGCGGTCGACCAGGACCAGGGCGAAGGCGACCTTGCCGCCCTCGCGCTCGATCGCGTCGACCGCCTTGAGGGTCGAGCCGCCGGTGGTGATGACATCATCCACGACGATCACCGTACTTCCCTCGCGGAAGTTGCCCTCGATCTGCTTGCCGCGGCCGTGGCCCTTGGGCTCCTTGCGCACGGTGAAGACGGGCAGTGCCTCGTCGGGGGCGAGCCGATCGGAGGTCATGCCGACGGCCAGCGAGACCGGGTCGGCGCCCATGGTCATGCCGCCGATGGCGTCGACCTCGAGCCCCTCGGCCTGGATCCGGGCCCGCACCGCGGCCCAGCCGAGCTCGCCGACGAGGTTGGCGCCGACCGGGTCGAGGGTGGTCACGCGGCAGTCGATGTAGAGGTCGCTCTGCTTGCCGGAGGCGAGGGTGAAGCTGCCGGTGCGGACGGACTTCTCGAGCAGGATGGCCTTCAATTCGGCGGCGTGGTCGGTCATGCCGGCAGCCTAGCCCGAGGGGCGCGGGTGAGAAGTGCGGAGTGGGGGGGAGTCCACGCGACCCCAAGATGCCTGCAAAGCACCGCCCTCACCCAAAGCGGCTCCCAGCCCCGGGTGAGGCCCAGCCGAACCCCATCGGTCCTATAGGACCCATAGGACCGATGCCCGGTGCTCCGCAGACTCCTCCCATGCGCTCCCAAGAAGCCTGCAAACCACCGCCCCCACCCAAAGCTGCTCTCAGCCCCGGGTGAGGCCGAGCCGAACCCCATAGGTCCTATAGGACCCATAGGACCTATGCCCTGCGCTCCGCAGCATCCACCCAGGCGCTCCCCAAGAAAAAGCCGCCGACCCGGACGGGCGGCGGCTTGGAGAAAAACGGGTGGGTCGGCTTGCCTCAGCCGGCGACGACCTCACCGGGCTCGACATTCACCCGGCGGCCGTTGCGGTCAAAGTAGACGTTGCCCTCGACGCCAGCGTGGATGGTGTAGTCCTTGCCCATGAAGACGTTCTTGCCGGGCTGCCACTTGGTGCCGCGCTGGCGGATGATGATGTTGCCGGGAACGACGACCTCGCCGCCGTACTTCTTCACGCCGAGGCGCTTCGAGCGCGAGTCGCGGCCGTTCTTGACGGAACCTTGTCCTTTCTTGTGAGCCATGGTCGGAAGGGGTTGGGAGGGTTCAGGCGATCGAGGTGATCTCGAGCTTGGTGAGGTGGCGGCGGAAGCCCTTGGTCTTGTGGTAGCCCTTGCGGCGCTTGAACTTGAAGGCGACGCCCTTGGGTCCGCGGAACTGGCTGACGACCTTGGCGGTCACGGCGGCGCCGTCGACCACCGGGGCACCGACCTGGATGTCGGAGCCCTCGCCGATGAGGAGCGGGCTGAATTCGAGCAGGGTCCCGGTCTCGGCGTCGATCTTCTCGACGTCGATGTGGTCACCTTGTTGGACGCGGTACTGCTTGCCGCCGGTCTTGATCACTGCGTAGGCCATGGCCGTGGGAAAAAGGGTTGGAGCCGCCCGGGCTCGAGCGGGCGGGGAGAACACCACAGGGCCCCGGGCCGGGCAAGGGAATTTTTTGAAATCGACGGGGGAGGGAGATTCAGGTTCTAGGGGCCGGGATGGAATGGATGGTGGCCGACGAGGAGGCGATGGTGGCGCTGGGCCGGCAAGTCGGCGCCGCTCTGGACGAGGGCGCGGTGCTCGGGCTGGTCGGCGGCCTCGGCGCCGGCAAGACCCGCTTCTGCAAGGGACTGGCCGAGGGGCTCGGCTACACCGGCGCGGTGACCAGCCCGACATTCCCGCTGCTGCACGAATACCTCGGCGGACGGCTGCCGGTGTTCCACTTCGACTTCTACCGGCTCGACGGGGAGGGGGAGTTGCTCGGGATCGGCTGGGACGAGTGCCTCGACGAGAGCGGCGTGGTGGTTGCCGAGTGGGCCGATCGATTCCCGCAACTGATGCCGGCCGGGACGCGCTGGCTCCATTTCGAGTTGCTCGACGAGGGTGGCCGGCGGGTGCGCGAGGGATCCTGAGCCCCCGGGCCGCTCCCGCGGCTGCGCGGTGCCAGCTGCCTCAACCGACCCGGCTGTCGAGGCGGAAGGTCTGGCCCGACGTGTGGGGCAGGTCGCGGTGGAGGTGGCGGATGAAGGCCGCCACGCAGTCCGCGGTGTTGAATCGGCCCAAGCTGTGCTCGCCGCGGACCTGCTCGCGGCGCTGCGGTGACAGCCCGGCCGTCATGCGGGTCTCGAGGAATCCCGGCAGCACGGCATTGCTGCGGATGCCGAAGGGCCCGGCCTCGCGCGCCAGCGAGCTCATCAGCCCAAGCAGGCCGGCCTTGGCCGTGGCGTAGGCGGCCTGGCCCGCCGGCGGGTGGATGGCCGAGTGGCTGGAGATGAACACCAGGTGGCCGCGGCGGGCGCGGCACATCGCCGGCAGCGCGGCCCGGGCGCAGCGCGCGGCACCGTGCAGGTTGACCTCGAGAACCCTCGACCAGCTGGCATCGTCGAGCCGGGCGACCAGCTTGTCCTCGATGATCCCGGCGTTCGCGATCACCAGGTCGAAGGCGGGCCGGGCGGCGAAATAGGCCGCCACCGAACCCGCCACGGCGACGTCGAGCTCGTCGCGGCCCGGCGCCTCGACCTGATCACGGTCCGCAGCGCCGGTGCCCGCAGCGCCGCTTGCGTCCGAGAAGGCCCGGGCCAGGGCCCGGCCCAGGTCGCCCGCGCCGCCGGTGATGAGAATCCGTTCACTCAAGCCGCGCCGAGCCTGCCTCCTGGCCGCCCCGGCCGGCAAGCCGCGGGATCACCCGGGGCGGGGAGGGGTCAACTGGGGCGGGTAGGGGAGGGGTCAACTGGGGCGGGTAGGGGAGGGGTCACGATCCCCCGGCCGGCCGGATGACCGTGGCGTGCTTGTCGAAGCGCGCCGTGGCGCCGGCCTGCTGCAGGAGGTAGTCGAGCGCGGTCTTGGCCGGGACCCCCCGCAGGCGGATGGTGACCTCCCGCTCGCCGAGGTCGCTGCCGCCGCCCTGGATCATGAAGTTGGGCGTGAAGGGGTCCTTCGATTCGGATTGTTGATCGGCGATCAACTGGTCGAGCCCCTGGAGGGCCTCGGACAGGGTGACCCGGTTGAAGTCGACTTTGTCGAGGGTCACCGCCGCCAGCTGGTTGGCGCGCTTCTTGCCGACCAGTTGGCCCTCCTGCTGTTTGAGGACGCCGAGCTGGTAGCGGGCGTGGGCGTGGTTCGGATCGATGCGCAGGGCCTCGCCGAAGGACTTGCGGGCGACTTCGACATCGCCGGAATTCATCGCGGACATGCCGCGCTTGTAGGCATCGTCGGCGGATTGCGCCGCCAACGGCAGGGCCGCCAGCGAGAGCAGGGCGGCGAGGAGCGGGAAGGAGCGGAGTTTCATGGGCTGCGTGGTTTCAGGTTTCACGACCCGCCGGTCGGGGGCGGGAGAGATCGGGATCAGTGCCATTCCAATACTCCCTCAGGGTTTTCCCGGGGGCAACCTCGCAGTCGCTTCCACAACGAATTTCCCGCTCCGCGTGTCGACGCTGTGCCCACATCGTGACAACCGCGCCGGCCGGGGGGGTCGGAGGCGGGCCGGGCGACCTGAGTGAAACGGGCGAAACGGAGCGGGCCTACTTCGGCGGCAGCCCGGCCTCGACGCGGAGCCTGGCGAGGAGCCCCTGGTAGGCCACCCGGGCGCGGCCGACATTGCCATCGCTCATCACGTTCTGCTTGCGGATCGACTTGGTCACCTGGTCGACCGGATTGAGCAGGTCGTCGACGGCGGTGTGCAGTTCGCGATCGTCGAGGTCAAGGAGCGGGTAGATCTCCTCGAGACGCTGACGGCACTCCTCGATGGCGGCATCGACCGCGCCCTCCTCGATCAACTCGGGTTTCACGTTGATCGCCTTGCCGATCGGGGTGATGGCGCGGAGCAGTTCGCCGGCGACGATTTCCCGCGGCAGGTAGCGCGGCCACTTCGAGGTGCCGCGCAGGGCCAGCATGCGCGCCGAGGCGTGGCGCGGCTCCGCGGCGAAGACCTGCCGCAGGCGCGCCTGGGTGTGCGGGTTGGCGACGAAGGACCCCAGCGAGCTGCGCTGGCCGACCCGCTGGATTTCCGCAAACTGGGCCAGCGGTGCGGGCAGATCGCCGGCGACCGGCAGCGACGCCAGCCCGGCAAGACCGTCGGCGTCGCGGGCGAGGAGGACCTCGTGCTTCATGAAGAACGAGGCGCGGCCGAGGGTGAGCATCGCCGGAAAGGACTCGACCGCCTCGGCCGGCATCAGCCAGCGGCGACCGTCGAGCGACTCCAACTCAGCGAGCAGCTGCCAGAACTGGTTCGGCAGTTTCAGCGATCCATCGGGCTGGACCTCGGCGATGACCCCGGCGGTCGGCTCCGCACCGGTGATGATGGCCTCGCTGATCAGGAAGGCCGCGGCCGAGATCGACATGCCGTTGCGGGCGGTCGAATAGGCCAGCCCCTTCGGCAGGCTGAGTACCAGCTTGATCCGGTGGATCTCCGCGCCATGGCGTTCTTCGAGGAGCGGGCGGAGGATGTTGCCGAGGAGCTGCGCGGTCGCCCGCTCGGTGCCGAACTCGACCGTGAAGCGCGGCGAGTTCTTTCCGGCACCCTTGCCGCCACCGTCGGGCTTCGGGGGCGCGACCACCGCGCGTCCGGCGAGGCTCGCGGCCACCAATCGGGTCCGGTTGCTCTCGCGGTCGAGCACCACGAGGGGAAAATCGGCGGTCGCGGCCTCGAGCGCGGGCTGCCAAGGCTCGTCCGGCTCCTCCGCCTGCGGGGGCTCCACGGACTCCGGATCGGGTGGGTCGACGAAGGCCTCGCGGTCCTCGACCCATCCCCGCCACGCTCCCGTCTCGGCCCGGCTCGCCGCCGCACGCGGGTGGTCCGGATCGAGCGCACCGAGCACGTCGAGCAGGCAGGCCCCGAGGGCGCGGCCGTCGGCGCCGGCGGCGTCCGAGCTGAGCCATCCCTCGAGCTCCCAGCCCTGGCGGACCACGCCCTGGAAGTCCATCTCGCGCGAGGCTTCCGGCTCGACGCCTTCGCCGAGCTCGCGCAGCAGGTCCCGCGCGGGCCGGTTCGCCGGGTCGAGCACCCGCGCCAGCCCGAGCAGCTGGGCCCGCAGCCGCATGCCGTCCGGGCCCTCGCGCTCGACCGAGGCGGCGAGGAATCCCAGCTGGCGGGACAGCTGGTTCATGCTGTCCACGTCGAGTGGCACCCGCTCGCGCCGGAATGGCTCGGCACCCTCCCGCGGCGGCACGAAGGCGGCGAGCGCACTGCCCGCCAGCAGGCAAAAGATGACCAGGGATGCTCTCAACCGCCTCATTCTAGGAATCTCCTACGGTCACTCTCAAGCCGGGATTGCAGAGTAGCCCGGGAAGGGATCACCCTCGGCCCATGTCCGGCACCGAGCGACCCCAGATCACCACCCATGAGGAGGTGATGTTCTTCGACACCGACTGCGCGGGAGTGGTCAACAACATCGCCTACCTGCGCATGATCGAGACCTGCCGCACGCGCCTCGCCGCGGTGATGGGCATGGACCTGGCGGGAATGTCGCGGACCCAGCTCTTCCCGGTGGTCCATCGCACCGAGATCGACTACCGGCGACCGGCCAAGCTCGCCGACCGGCTCGCCATCCACGGCAGGCTCGGCCGGCTCCAGCGGGCGCGGTTCTGGTGCGAGTTCGAGATGCGCCGCGAGGGCGACGACCAGCTTCTCATCACCTGCCGCCAGTCCCTCGCCCTGGTCCAGATGCCCGCCGGCCGCCCGGTCCGGCTGCCGGAGGCGTGGATGAAATGGGAGGGGGAGTGATCCGCGCGACGGGAGCAGGGTGGGGGAGGAGAACCGGGGAAGGCAGCGCGCAGCGACCGCCGGCCACCCACGACTAGCAATGTCGTAGCTCTTGGCCGGATCAGGCCTTGTCCTTCTTTTTCTTCTTCCCCGGCACGATCCACTCGACCTCGGCCAGGCGGGCCAGGGCGGGATCCATGCTGAGGACCCGGGCCTTGCGCTGGCGGGCGGTGGCGACCACCATCGCCTGGATGATTCCAATTCCCTGATCATGAGCGAGTTCCGCGCTTTTCATGGCAAGCGACTCATCGACGGGGACCATCTCGCCCTGGCGCAGCGAGGCCACCGCGACCAGGGCCCGGGCGGGGTCGGTCTCCTGCAGCAACCAGTGGTGCACCTCGGCGAGCACCGCCGAGGGCACCACCAGTGCCTCGGCCGCCTCGATCGTCACCGCCACCTCCTTGGCCTTCGGTCCCTCGGTGAGGAGCTCGATCCACGCGCTGCTGTCGATGAGCCATTTCATGGCCGCCCTCCCTCCCGGTTCATGGCCGCCCGCCCTCCCGCTTGAAGCGATTCTTCGCCTCCTTCACCAGCCCGCGCAGCTCGACCGCCGGGCGCACCGGCACCAGTTCGATGCGGCCCTCGACCAGCATCACCTCCACGGCATCCCCGATCGCGATCCCCGCCGCCTCGCGAACCTGCTTCGGGATGACCACTTGGTACTTGGGAGAGACTGTGACGGCAGCCATGGGGATTGGTTTAACGATAGGATTATCGATTAGACAAGTGTTAAACGTTTTGATCAACCACCTTGAAGTCAGCGAGTCTGAGGATGATTCCGCTGGTTGGGGAAGGCGAGGCGCAGCGCTGAGGGACGGTGGTGGTGCAGCCGGTTGGCCATGCGGACCGGCTGGAAAGCGCGGGTGGGGCGATGAGTGGCTGGGAGAACAGGCGGAGCACAGGGAATAGGACCGATAGGACCCATGGGACCTATCTGGCGTGAGGCTGCGCCTCACCCTTGAATTTTGGACGGCTCCGGAAGGTGAGGTCCCGCCCCGCCCATCTTCGCAGCGACAGGGCCGACACTGCGGAGCCCAGGAGATGCTCCCATAGGTCCTATAGGACCCATAGGACCTATTTCCTTCGCTCCGCCACCTCTCCCCATCCGCTTGCTTGCCTGGGCGGTGCTTCCCAGCCGGTCCGAGCCGCCAACCAGGCCCGCCAACTCACCCCACACTAAGACGCTTGCCCCGCCTCACGTCGGCGTTTCTCCAGCCACACCGCGAGCACGGCGACATCCGCCGGGGTGATCCCCGGAATCCTTCCGGCTTGGCCGAGAGTCGCCGGCTGGCGCTCGCCGAATCGCTCGCGCGCCTCGCGCTTCAGGCCGCTGATCGCGGAGTAGTCGAGATCCGCCGGGATCCGCTTCTCCTCGCTGCGTGCCAGCTTTTCAACCTGCTGCTGCTGGCGACCGAGATGGCCCTCGTGCTTGAACTCCGTCTCGATCAGCGGCCAATGTTCCACGTGGAACTCTCGACGAATGTCCTCGGGCAAGTCCGCCCAGCGGTTCTCCCCGCGGCGGAACCAGTGATCCAGCTTGAGACCCTCGTGGGTCCGCTTGCGACCCCACTCCTTGGCCCGATCCAGCTCCTCCTGCTTGTGCCGGGCGCGCTCGACCCGTTCTCCCGTGGCCAGTCCGAGCGCCGCGGCGATCGGCGTCAGCCGCAGGTCGGCATTGTCCTGGCGCAGCAGCAGGCGGAACTCGGCGCGGCTGGTGAACATTCGGTAGGGCTCGGTGCAGCCCTTGGTGACGAGGTCATCGATCATCACCCCGATGTAGGCCTGGTCGCGCCGCAGCACGAAGGGCGCACGCCCCAGCACCTTGAGGGCCGCGTTGGCCCCGGCGACCAAGCCCTGTCCCGCCGCCTCTTCGTATCCGGAGGTGCCGTTGATCTGACCGGCGAAGTAGAGCCCCTCGACCCGCTTGGTCTCCAAGGTGGAGTGGAGCTGGGTTGGCGGACAGTAGTCGTACTCCACCGCGTAGCCCGGGCGGAGGATCTCGCAGCGCTCGAGACCGGGGATGGTGCGCAGGAAGTCGAGCTGGACCGCATAGGGCAGGGAGGTCGACACGCCGTTGACGTAGTACTCATCGGTCTGGCGTCCCTCCGGCTCGAGAAAGATCTGGTGCCGCTCCTTGTCGGCGAAGCGCACCACCTTGTCCTCGATCGAGGGACAGTAGCGCGGTCCGACGCCCTCGATCACCCCGCAGTACATCGGGGATTGGTCGAGGTTGTCGTGGATGATCTGGTGGGTCGCCGGGTTGGTGTAGCTGATCCAGCAGGGCAATTGTTCCATGTGGAACGCCGGATCGCCCCAGCGATTCAGGGTGAAGATCTCGTCGGGACCCGCCCGCAGCGCATCACTGAGGAAGGAAAAGCGGGGTGGGGGCGTGTCGCCGTCCTGACGCTCGCATTTCGAATAGTCGAGCGAACGCCCGCGCAGTCGGCAGGGTGTCCCGGTCTTGAAGCGTTCGACGACAAAGCCAAGCTCCGCCAGCGAATCCGACACCGTCGAGATGGCATCCCCCATCCGTCCACCCTTCTCGTTCTTCAGTCCCACATGCATCAGTCCGCGCATGAAGGTGCCGGCCGACAGGACCACGCTGCGGGCCTCGATGGTCATGCCGAGCGAGGTCCGGATGCCAGTCACCCGATCGCCATCGACCAGGATCTCGGCGACGTTGCCCTGGTGGAGCTCGATGCCATCGCAGGTCTCGAGCAACCACTTGCAGCGGAACTGGTAGGCCTTCTTGTCGCATTGGGCCCGCGGCGCGCGAACCGAGGGCCCCTTGGAGGCATTGAGCATCCGGAACTGGATCCCGGTGGCATCCGTGTTGAGCGCCATCGCCCCCCCCAGCGCATCGATCTCCCTCACCATGTGTCCCTTGGCCAAGCCACCGATGGCGGGGTTGCACGACATCTGGCCAATGGTGTCGAGGTTCTGGGTCAGGACCGCCACCTCGGCGCCGAGCCGCGCGGCGGCCAGGGCGGCCTCGACTCCGGCATGGCCGGCACCGATCACCAGGACATCGTAACTCTTCGGGTAGCGAAACATCAGCGGGCCGCGACGCTAGCAGGGACCTGCCCCGAAACAAGACCGAGCGATGTTCCACGTGGAACAAGTCACTCGATGGTAGGCCGCTCACGCGCCCGGGGTTCATCGAATCGGCGACGAGCGGGCCGGGCCGGGCGCGCCGAAACGAAATCAACCAAGGGTCCCCGCGATGGACCGGCGCGGCCCCGAGGCGGGATCGAGGCAGCGAGGCTCTCGTCGACGCAAAGGCACGCAGCGGGGAAGGGGAGGGGGGCGTCGCCGCGGGGCCAGTCTTTGGCTCCGCGCTGGGACCCCTCTGCGGAATCTGAAGTGTGACCCATGTATGGAACCTGGGCCGCACGCCTCACCACCAATCCCCCCAGCGCTCGGACCCACTTGTCGCCCCCCGGCTCCCCTCGCCGTCCCGGACCCGGCTCGTTCGGACCCCCGTTTCATCTGCCCGCGATCCACCCTCATTGACCCCCTTCAATCCTGCTCGACTCGGCGCCGGCAGCCCAGGTGCGCACCGCGCCACCAAGCCTCAGGCAGGGGCCGAACCGGGCGAGGGCGGAGGCGACAGGATCCCAGCCTTCGCACGCGGCAGGAGCTCACTGAGGCGAAACTCGAGGTGCCCGCTGCGATTGACCAGGCGGATGAGTGGATCGCCGAACTCGGCGAGGACCTGGCGGCACGCGCCGCAGGGCGAGATCGGCTCGTCGGTGTCCGCCACCACCACCACCGCCTCGATCCGCCGCTCCCCGGCGACGACGGCCGACCCGAGGGCCACCCGCTCGGCACAGAGGGTCAGCCCATACGAGAGGTTCTCGATGTTGGCTCCCGCAAAGACCCGCCCCCCGCCGACCACCACGGCGCCGACCGAAAACTTCGAATAGGGCGCGTAGGCCCGTTCCCGTGCCTGCCACGCCTGCTGCGTCCACGCGTCCCAGTCCATGACCCCATCCAAGCCGCTCGCCCGCCGCCTGACAAGGTTGGCGCCCCCCGGCGCGGCCCACCGCCCGTCCGGTCCACCGGAGCGAGACCGACCCGGGCCGCCCCCGGGCGACCCTTCCCCCGGCCCCCCCGGCTGGAGCGGTGGTCCCCGCAGCCCGCGGACATTTTCGACTCGCTCGCACCGCCGCCATGGGGCAGGGGTCTTGCATGCGAAGCGCCTGGATTCCCGCCGCCCTGATTCTCGTCCTGCTCGTCGCCTTCCGTGCCCTGGGAGCCGCGATCACCGAATCCCTGCCGAACTTCAGCCCGCTCGTCGCGATCTTCCTCTGCAGCGTGGTCTGCCTGCGCGGTGCCATCGCCTGGCTCCTTCCGCTCGGCGCGTGGGTGCTGGGCAACCCGATCGCCAACCTCGTCCAGGGCTACCCCGCCTTCGCCGAGCCCGGGCCGGTGCTGACCGCCCTGCTCACCCTGGTCGCCCTCGGCCTCGCCGCCGTGTGGCTGCGCCGCCGCCCGACCGCACCGGTGCTGCTGGGATCGTCCCTCATTGCCGCCATCCTGTTCCATCTCATCACCTCCTTCGCCGCCTGGTTGACCTACCCCCCCTACGCCGCCGGCGCCGAGGGACTGTGGCAGGCGATCTGGACCGGTCCGCCCGGCGCCACGATCCCCTCCTGGGCCTTCCTCCGCAACCTCGCCGCCGCCAACCTGCTTTTCACCGCGGTCTTTCTCCTGGCCCAGCACAAACTCCATGCCCGACCGGCCACCTCGCCCGCCCTCGGCCAACCCGGCACCTGAAGCCGTCCCGGGCCCGTCATGCCGGCCACCCGCCCATCAGGCCGGCCACCCGCCGATCAGAGCCCGCCACCCGCCCATCGGCCCCGCCACCCCGGCCCATTGCCACTCCGATAAGTCTTGCGCCGGGCCGCCAACCTTGACTATCCCCGCCGCGCCGTTCGTTTCCGCCTCCAGCCCGCCCGTCACCAGCCCAAGCCATCCCCGCCGCGCCCATGTCCTTCGCCCCTTCCGACCACTCGCAACTCGACTTCGCAGGCTCGCCCGTCAACCAGGCGCTCACCGCCGACGACAAGATCGAGCTGTTCCGGAAGATGCAGCGCATCCGCCGCTTCGAGCAGTCCGCGCTCAAGTACTACAACTCTGGTAAAATGGGCGGCTTCCTGCACCTCTACATCGGTCAGGAGTCGGTCGCCGTCGGCACGCTCTCGCTGTGCGGCGAGAACGACCACAACATCACCGCCTACCGCTGCCACGGCCACGCCCTCGCCTGCGGCATGGGCATGAACGAGCTGATGGCCGAGCTCTTCGGCAAGGCCACCGGCTGCTCGAAGGGCAAGGGCGGCTCGATGCACTTCTTCGACCCCGAGCGCAACTTCTGGGGCGGCCACGGCATCGTCGCCGGCCAGACACCGCTCGGCCTCGGGCTCGGTTACGCGCTGAAATACAAGGGCTTGGAGGGATGCGCGCTGTGCTACCTCGGCGACGGCGCCGTCAACCAGGGCGCCTACCACGAGTCGCTCAACCTCGCCGCCCTGTTCGAGGTCCCGGTGATCTTCGTCATCGAGAACAACGGCTACTCGATGGGCACCTCGCAGAAGCGCTCGTCCTCGTTCCGCGGCTGCCTGGCGCAGCGCGCCGAGGCCTACGACATGGAGTGGGACCTCGTCGACGGCTCCGACCTCTACCAGGTCCGCGCCAAGACCCACATCGCGATGGAGCGCGCCCGCAAGAACCACCAGCCCACCGTGCTCGAGATCGCCACCTACCGCTACTACGGCCACAGCGTCGCCGACGCCAACGCCAAGAAGTACCGCACCCCGGACGAGATCGAGAACTACAAGCAGAACCACGACCCGATCCGCCTGTGGCAGCGCCGCATCACCGAGGAGGGCGTGCTCAGCGAGGAGAAGGCCAAGGAGATCGACGACGAGGCCAAGGCGGACGCCGCCGCCGCCGTGAAGTTCGCCGAGGAGTCGCCGGCCCCGACGGTCGACGACATCATGGACGACGTCTACTGGGAGACCGACAACGACACCGAGGCCTCCCGCGTCGGCAAGCACTTCTTCAACGACTGATCCCCGGCCAACTACGATAACCCTAGTAGCACACCGCACCGCCTTCCTTCCATGTCACGCAAAATGCTCTACCGCCACGCCATCCGCGAGGGACTCGACGAGGAACTCGCCCGCGACGAGAACGTCGTCATCATGGGCGAGGAGGTCGCCCAGTACAACGGTGCCTACAAGGTCACCGAGGGCCTGTGGGAGAAGTGGGGCTGCAGGCGGATCGTCGACACCCCGATCTCCGAGGCCGGCTTCATCGGCATGGGCGTGGGCGCCTCGATGCTCGGCGTGCGCCCGGTGATGGAGCTGATGTTCTGGTCGTTCCACTCGGTCGCCTTCGACCAGCTGGTCAACAACGCCGCCTGCGTGCGCTACATGTCGGGCGGCCTGATCAACGTGCCGATCGTGATGCGCGGCCCGGCCAACGGCGGCACCAACGTCGGCGCGACGCACTCGCACGTTCCCGAGGGCCTCTTCGCCGCCTTCCCGGGCCTCAAGGTCTGCGCCCCGGCGACCCCGTCCGACGCCAAGGGCCTGATCAAGGCCGCCATCCGCGACAACGACCCGGTCTACGTGATGGAGAACACCCTGCTCTACGGCACCGAGGGCGAGGTGCCCGACCCGGAGGACGGTGACCACGTCGTCCCGCTCGGCAAGGCCGACCTCAAGCGCGAGGGCACGGACATCTCGCTGATCGCCCACGGCCGCTCGGTCTTGCACGCCCTCGAGGCCGCCAAGACCCTGGAGTCGGAGCACGAGATCTCCGCCGAGGTCCTCGACCTGCGCTCGATCCGCCCGCTCGACCAGGACGCCATCCTCGAGACCGTGCGCAAGACCAACCGCGTGGTCCTCGTCGACGAGTCCAAGGGCTTCGGCGGCGTCTCCGCGATGGTCTCCCACATCATCCAGGACCAGGCCTTCGACTACCTCGACGCCCCGATCAAGCGCGTCACGACGATCGACGCCCCGGCGATCTACTCGCCGCACATCGAGAACGAGCAGCTGCCGAACCCCAAGCGGATCGTTGAGCGGGTGCTGAGCATCGCCTGAGCGCTTCCACCCCTCCGCTGCCAGCCTTTTTCGTTGCCTCGGCCCGGCTGGCGACCGCATTCTCGCCCCACGATGCGTCTTGTCATCCTGATCGCCGCCACTGCCGCCTGCCTCGCGGCCAGCTCCTGCTGCTGCCTGTTCTGAGGCCACCGAACCCGGACCGCTGATCTGCCGAACCCACCAATGACCTGAAATCCCACCGGATTCCACGCCACGAACTCCTTCCCTAAAAAACGACCATGAAACGACTGATCCACCTCCTCTGCCTGATGGCCGTCGCCTTCGGCTTCTCGTCCTGCTGCTCGATGTTCGGCGGCTGGTCCCACACGGCCGGCAGCTACGAGGAAACCTACCAGGTGAAGACCTGCGGCTACGACATCGTCCGCGAGGAGAAGGTCATCGACGCCAAGAGCGGCCTCGTCGAGGTGACCGAGACCAAGGTCCCGCGCTACAAGACCAAGACCCGCACGGTCCACGTCCCCTGCCCGAAGTGCACCCGCTACTACTGCCCGAAGGGTGGCTGCTGCGGGTCCGACAGCTCGGCCGCGCGCAAGATGGCCACCGCCCAGGGTCCCTCGGGCAGCCCACACATCGGCCTGATCCCGACGATGAAGCCGATCGCCCCCTGAGGCCCGGCGAAGAACTTCCCACGGCGGAGATCCCCACGGGTCTCCGCCTTTTTCATGCCCGCCGGGACGGGCGGTGCGCATCGTGCTGCGTCCGCTGAAACCCGCGCCCGAAATTCAAAAACACTGGAAAAGCCCGCCGCTTTCCCCAAGCCTTCGCCCCGGATCCTTCCGTTTCTTCAATGGCTACCAACATCGAAATGCCCAAGCTCTCGGACACCATGACCGAGGGCACCGTCGTCAAGTGGCACAAGCAGGTCGGCGACGAGATCGAGATCGGCGACATCGTCGCGGACATCGAGACCGACAAGGCGACGATGGAAATGGAGGCCTTCGACGAGGGAACCATCACCGAGATCAAGGTCCAGGAGGGTGAGAAGGCGGCGATCGGCTCGGTCCTCGCCGTGCTCGACGGCGACGATGGCGGCTCGTCATCCGAGGCCTCCGCCGAGTCGGACGAACCGAAGGCCGAGGAGAAACCGGCCGCGCAGCCGGAGGAGAAGCAAGCCGAGCCCGCTGCCGAGGCCAAGAAGGACACCGAGGATAAGAAGGACACCAAGGAAACCAGCCCGGCCCCCGCCTCCGCAGAGGCCGCCGACGGCAGCCGCCTGAAGATTTCCCCGCTGGCCCGCAAGGTCGCCGCCGACCTCGGCGTCGATCCCTCCGGCATCGAGGGCACCGGACCGGGCGGCCGCA
The DNA here is from genome assembly GCA_030430455.1 of Verrucomicrobiia bacterium. Classification (GTDB taxonomy): domain Bacteria; phylum Verrucomicrobiota; class Verrucomicrobiia; order Verrucomicrobiales; family Akkermansiaceae; genus Haloferula. The sequence goes on from JAUIJB010000012.1 coordinate 28,098, forward strand.
TCGTCCGCGCCGACGTCGAGGCCGCCGCCAAGTCGGGCGATGCCGCAGGCTCCGGCGACAAGCCGTCCAAGCAGGCCAGCGCCGCCGCCGGCCTCGCCGCCGCGGCCAAGGCCAAGTCCGCGGCCCCCGCAGCCGCCCCGCAGGCGGTCCAGCCGACCACCACCGACGAGGACCAGGTCATCGAGCTCAGTTCGATGCGCCGGGTGATCGCCAGCAGGCTGCTGCAGTCGAAGCAGACGATCCCGCACTTCTACCTGCACACCGAGGTCGATGCCGCCCCGCTGATGGCCCTGCGCAAGCAGATCAACGCCCAGGCCGAACAGACCCACGGCAACAAGTACTCGGTCAACGACTTCGTCCTCAAGGCGACGATCAATGCCGCGCAGGCGGTGCCCGGCGTGAATGCCTCGTTCACCGGGGACTCGATCGTCCAGTTCGCCCACGTCGGCCTCGCCGTGGCGATCTCGGTCGACGACGGCCTGGTCACCCCGGTGATCAAGCAGGCCGAGACCAAGTCGCTGTTGCAGATTTCCCGTGAGGTCAAGGATCTCGCCGTCCGCTCGCGCGACAAGAAGCTCAAGCCCAACGAGTTCGACGGCGGCACCATCACGGTGTCGAACCTCGGCGCGTGGGGTGTCGAGAGCTTCGATGCGATCGTCAACCCGCCGCAGTCGCTGATCGTCTCGGTCGGCGCCATCGTCGAGAAGCCGGTCGTCAAGGACGGCCAGGTCGTTCCCGGCCTGCGCATGAACCTCGGCGTCAGCTGCGACCACCGCGTCGTCGACGGTGCGCTCGGCGCCCAGTTCCTCGCCGAGGTGAAGAAGCTCATCGAGGCTCCGGCGCTGATGCTGGTCTGAGCCGGGCGGCTGCCTGGGTGAGCCGAGCGGCTGCGACCCCTGCCGGGGTCGGATGGGGTCGCACGCCTCCGGGGGTGTCGCTGCGCTCGACCCCCGGCTAATGGCTGTGACCCCTACCGGGGTCGGTGGAGGGCGTGAACGAACTCCGGGGGTGTTGCTGCGCTCGACCCCCGGCTAACGGCAGTGACCCCTGCCGGGGTCGCTGGAGGGCGTGGACGAACTCCGGAGGTAGGTGAGCGATGGAAGTGCATCCCGGCGGGATGCCAGCCCGCCACGCCCTCCCTGCGTCCGCTCGTCGCCCCCACCGCCATCTCCCTTTGCCCGCCGGCCGATCCCGGCGTAGGGACCGCCATGGCCTCGCTCCGCCTCGTCCTCGGTGACCAGCTCAGCCGCTCGCTCAGCGCCCTCGAGGACCTCGACCCCGGGGCCGACCGGGTCCTGATGGTCGAGGTGCACGAGGAGACCACCTACGTCCGCCACCACCCGCAGAAGATCATCCTCGTCCTCTCGGCGATGCGCCACTTCGCCGGGGAGCTGGAAAAGCGCGACATCCCGGTCGACTACGTCCGCCTGGACGACCCCGACAACAGCGGCAGCTTCACCGGCGAGGTGAAGCGGGCCGTCGAGCGCCACTCGCCGGAGCGCCTGGTCACCACCTGGCCGGGCGAATGGCGGGTGCTCGAGGCGATGCGTGGCTGGGAGGACGAGCTGGGCATCCCGGTCGAGATCCGCCCCGACACCCGCTTCCTCAGCCAACCGGAGGACTTCGCCGCCTGGGCCGAGGGCCGCAAGTCGCTGCGGATGGAGTATTTCTACCGCGAGATGCGCCGCCGGACCGGCTGGCTGATGGACGGCGACGAACCCGAGGGCGGCCAGTGGAACTACGACCCGGAGAACCGCAAGGCCCTGCCCAAGGGCCACCAGCCACCCGACCGCCAGCGCTTCCAGGTCGACGACACCACCCGCGGGGTGATCGAGCTGGTGAAGGAGCGCTTCGACGGGCACTTCGGCGATCCCGAACCCTTCGAGTGGCCGGTCACCCGGCGCCAGGCGCTGATGGCCCTGCGGGCCTTCGTGGCCAATGCCCTGGCGAACTTCGGCGACTACCAGGACGCGATGAAGCAGGACGGCGACTTCCTCTACCACTCGCTGCTCTCGACCTCGCTCAACATCGGCCTGCTCGAGCCGCGCGAGGTCGCCGAGGCGACCATCGAGGCCTACCGCGCCGGCGATGCGCCGCTGGCCGCGGTCGAGGGCTTCGTCCGCCAGGTCCTCGGCTGGCGCGAGTACGTCCGCGGCCTCTACTGGCTCAAGATGCCCGACTACGCCGACGGCAACTTCCTGCGCGCCCAGCGCAAACTCCCGGAATTCTACTGGTCCGGCGACACCGAGATGAACTGCCTGCGCCAGGCGATCGGCAACACCCGGCGCCACGCCTACGCCCACCACATCCAGCGCCTGATGGTCACCGGGACCTTCGCGCTGCTCGCCGGCATCCGCCCGAAGGAGGTCGAGGAGTGGTACCTGATCGTCTACGCCGACGCCTTCGAGTGGGTCGAGCTCCCCAACGTCCACGGCATGGCCCTGTTCGCCGACGGCGGGCTGCTGGCATCGAAGCCCTACGCCGCCTCGGGCAGCTACATCGACCGCATGTCGGACTATTGCTCGAACTGCCGCTACCGGGTGAAGGACAAGACCGGCCCCGACGCCTGCCCGTTCAACTACCTCTACTGGGACTTCCTGATCCGCCACGAGGAGCGCCTGCGCGGCAACCCCCGCCTCGGCATGCCCTACCGCAACCTCGACCGCATGTCGGTCGAACGGAAGGAGCAGATCGTGACGGATGCCGAGCGCTTCCTCGACTCCCTGTAGCCTCCCTCGGGCCAGGGCTGCGGTTCCATCACGAGCGCCTCGCTGGCTGTTCCCATGGAGGTTCTCCACAGGTATCGGATGGAGATCGGATTTTTCCTTAAAAGGTTCTTCTTCTTCTGCGTGGGGACAAGTCGCCGAAATCACTGTTCCACCCCTTTGCCATCGGGGTTCCACGGCCCCAACAAGATGCGAGGAAGGCGCGCAACAATCCCACCAAGTGCCCCGGCCGGCACATCCGGACCGCTTCGTTCGGCCCCGTCCCCAGCTTGTTCCCATCGGCGTCCACAGCCGGGAGTCCCCGCCGCTGGCGCCGTTACAGGCGTTCGCGGCACCAGGCCAGCGCCATCAGCGCGTAGCCGGTGCCGTAGGGCTGGTGGTAGTCGTAGAGCGGGTAGTCCCACCAGCAGCCGTCCTTTTCCTGGCGGAACAGGATGAGCTCGGTGAGCCGGCGGGCGTGGGGCTCCTGCTCCGCGGCGGGGAGGAAGCCGACCGACTCGGTGAAGTAGTAGACGCCGTAGTAGTAGAAGTAGCCCGAGATGCTGAAGTGGGTCTCGTGCGGGATCGGGCGCTTGCGGCCGATGCTGAGGAAGCCCTCGCGCTCGATGAAGCGCTCCGCCCAGCGGGTGATCACCGCGTCGGTGACCGACTCGTCACCGAAGGTCCGCAGCGCCGCGTTGCAGGCCTGGCTGCGCGCCAGCGAGCCGGCCGGGCGGTTGATCGGACCGCGCGGGCGGATCCGGTGCGGGTGGGAGTAGACGTAGGAGAAGTCCGGCGTCTTCTGGCGCTCGATCCCGCGCAGCGCGTGGCGGACCAGCTTGTCGTCGAGGGCCACGCCGACCACCTCGCGGGCCTCGTCCATCGCCAGCAGCACGGTGGCGGTGGTGAAGGAGGTCGGGATGCCGCTCGGCTTGCGCGTCATCAGGTCGTCGTAGAGGTCGAGGTAGCCCCAGCCGCCGTTGACGTCCTCGTAGCGGTTGAGCAGGTCGACCTGCTGCTGCGCCAGGCGCTGCCACTTCCGCTTCTCCTCCTCGCCCTCGGCATGCTGCCACAGGCGGGTCAGCGCGCGCAGGCCGTAGGCGTGGCCCCAGACATTGTAGGTCGTCGTCTGGTCGGCCCGGCGCAGCAGCGGCAGGTGGACCTCGATCCACCCGGCGGCCCGATCGATCGCCTCGCGGGTCGCCGGGCGCTCGTCGCCGACGTCGAGCAGGCCCGACAGCGCCAGCCCGGTGGTACCGGCGCGGAAGGCGTGGTGGGCGCCGGGGATCGGGGCGTAGATGTTGACCCCCTTGGTCCGGGTCGGGCCGCCCCAGGAGCCGTTCGGGTTCTGGTCGGCCACCAGGAAGTCCACTCCGCGCCGGATCGACTCGGCGACGGTCTCCGGGGTGACCTCGGCCTGTGGCTTTTCCTGGGCCCGGGCCGGCGCGGGAAGCATGAGCCACCCGGCCAGCACCAGCGGAGTCAGCAGGGCGGCACGCATCGGTTCAGTCGGAGGATTCCGGAACGATGACCACCTGGCCGGCCTCGAGGCCCGAGAGGATCTCGCGCTTCTTGCCGGACAGCCGTCCGGGTTCGACCGCGCGCGACTCGAACTGGCCATCGGCGAGCTTGACCCGCACCGACCAGCTGCCGTCGGCCTGCGGGTGCAGCGCCGCGTCCGGGACCACCAGCGCCTCCGGTTGCTCGTGGACCAGGGCAACGCATCGAGCCGGGGTCCCCGCGGCCACCGCGGCCAGCGGGAGTTCCTCGGGCCACTCGACGTCGATCATCGCGAGGTGCTTGCCATCGCCGCCCGGTGCCGCGGCCAGCGAGTCCAGCGTGCCGACGAGGGCCAGGCCCTCGCGGCCGCCGAGGGTCACGGCGAACTTCTGTTGCGGCCCGAGGGACCGCGCCACCTCGCTCGACAGTCGGGCACCGAGCGTGCGGCCGGCTTCCGCCGCGACGACCGCCGCCAGCGGCCGGCGCCGCGGCACGCTTCCCCCGACGACGAGGTGCTTGGCGAGGTCGCCGAGCTTCCAGCCGCCGTCCTCGAACACGCCGTGGTGGAACACCCCGCCGACCGGCGCCTCGATCGTCAGCAGCCCGGCGTCCTTCTCGAGCCGCTTCAGCTCCTCGGCGGCGCGCTCGGACCCGCGCCGCGCCTTGTCCCACTCCGCCTCGGCCTTGGCCAGGCTGCGGGGCAGCTCGTCCTCGGCCTTGGCCAGGGCGATGGCGGCGGCCTTCGCGGCGGCCTCGAGGCCCTTGAGCTGGCGCGGCAGGCTCGACTCGAGGGTCTGCTTGCCGCGCCGGCGGGTCTCCTCCAGCTCGGCTTCGGCCCGCTCGACGAGGAACTTCTGCCGGTCGAGGATGATCTCCTCGGTCTGCTCGGTCAGGTCGTCCTCCTCATACATCTGCTTGAGCTGCTTGAGCTCCTCGCGCTCGGCCTGCAGGCTGAAGTCGGCCCGCTCGTTGGCGAGCCGGACCTGCTTCTCGGCGGCCGGCCGGCCAACCTCGGTGAAGTAGCTGAGGTCCTCGTCGGCCTCGACCTTTGCCCGCCGGATGGCGGCCAGCTCGAGCTCGACCTCCTCCTTGCGCTTGTCGAAGGCGAGCTTCTTCGATGCCGCCTCGAGCCGGGCCAGCTCGGCCGCGCTGCGCTGGTCCTCGATCTTGTGTTCGAGCGGCTCGGCCTTGAACACGAACAGCGAGTCGCCTGGCTCCACCGTCTCGCCGTGACCGACCAGCGACTCGATTTCGAAGTTCTCCCAGCTCTCCGGATCCAGCTGGATGACGGCCGGCTCGACCGGCAGCACGGTGGCGTCGAAGCGGTGGACGACCCGGAAGGGCGCCACTTCCAGGGTCAGCTCGGCGGCCGGCAGCGGCGGGGCGAGCAACGCGAGCGCAAGCAGTCGGGAAAGGCGGGTGGGGCTCATGGGGCTCATGGAAAACGGGAAACGGGGGAGCAGGGCGGGGGTCAGACTATTGTGCCTTCTTGCGGCCAAGCCAGAGGAAATGCAGGCGGGGCTTGCGTCCCGCCGGGGCGACGTCGATCTCGTGCCGCGTGACCTGGAAGCCGGCACGCCCAAGCAGCTTGTCGACCGGGCCGAGCCGGCGCGTCGACGCGATCGCCAGCAGCCCGCCCGGTTGAAGCACCTCGTATGCCGAGCCGAGCCAGCGCCGGTCGTCGAACAAGGCGCGGTCGCGGCGCAGCCGGGGCGCGGTGTCGGAGTGGACCAGCAGGGCATGATAGTGCCGGGCCTCGCCGCCGAAGTCCGTCGGGTCGTCGGTGAGCTCGAAGCGCGGGTCGTCCTCGAGCACCCCGCCGCCGAGGTGGTCGCGGTGCCAGCCGACCAGCTCGGCCGAGGGCTCGGCCACGGTGAAGACGGCGCGCTTCTGCGGCAGCTCGGCGGCCACCGCGGCGAGGGTCTCGCCGAGCGCGACCCCGGCGATCCACAAGCGCGGCTGGCGCACCGGGCGGAAGGGTGAGCAGGCGATGCGGGCCATCTCGACCTCGCTCGGCCGCGTCACCGGCCCGGCGACCATGGCGCCGTCGCACTGCAGGTAGTGGCGGCCGTCGTGTTCGTGCAGGCTGAGCTCGGACCCGTCGGCGAGCGTGGTGGTGGCGATCTGGACTCGGGGCTTCATGGTGTCTTGCCGTCGGCGCGGCGAGTTAGTAGAAAAGAGCCACCATGTCCAACGAACCAGAACAACCGCCCGGACCGCCACCCGAAAACGAAGCCCCCGGCGCCACTCCTCCCTACGAGGCACCGAAGGAGCCGACGACCCCGCCCGCGGGTGGTGGCGGAGCCGACAAGAAGCTGGTCGCCGGCCTGCTCGGCATCCTTCTCGGCTCGCTCGGGATCCACAAGTTCTACCTCGGCTACCAGAAGGAGGGCATCATCATGCTGGTCGTGACCATCGTGGTCGGCGGCGTGACCTGCGGTGCCGGTGTCGGCATCATGGGGATCGTCGGCCTGATCGAGGGCATCCTCTACCTCACCAAGACCGACCAGGAGTTCGAGGACACCTACATCAAGGGCACCAAGCCCTGGTTCTGACCCGACCCCGGCCCGGCGTTCCCCACCGGCCTGCCGGCCACCCCGTTTGAAACGAAAACCCCGGCCATCGCGGCCGGGGTTTTCTCATTGCAGCTTGGAAAAAACGAGGTCGATTCGCTCAGAGGGAATTCTTCAAGGCCGCGGAGGCCTTGAAGCCGACCGACTTCGACGCCGCGATCTGCATCGCTTCGCCGGTCTTCGGGTTGCGACCCATGCGGGCCGCCCGGTGTTTCACCTCAAAGGTTCCGAAACCGATGATCTGGACCTTGGAGTCGCCCTTGATCCCGGAGACGATCGAATCCAGAACAGCGGTGACGGCATCCTCCGCGGCCCGCTTGGTGGCCTCTTTTCCCAGAGCCGTCTGGACGGCATCGATAAGTTCAGCTTTGTTCATGGCAAAACCGTAATGGGCGGGGCCTCCTTGTTTGGCAAGCCTAAATAAACCCCCGGAAACCCTGATATTTCGGGGGATTCAGGCGCCTCCGCAACATTTCACCGATCTGGAAATTGTGGCCTTTACCTGGGCTCCAGCAGTTGCCAGACTGACCGGCTTGGCCACGGACCCCTCGCTCGATTCCAACCTTCGCCGCGGCCTCCGCGCGATCCTCGCGGTCGCCGCCGGCCCGACCCATGGCAAGCTCCTCAGCGGTCACCCGCGACTGCTTTCCCGTGCCGAGAAGCGCGGCTACCTGAGCCCCGAGGAGGACCAGCTCATCCGGGTGCGCTACGCCCAGTACCTCGCCGAACGGGCCTCGCTGGTCGCGGTGCTCGATTCGCTCGAGCCGGCCTGCGGTCGCGGCCCGGCCGACTGGGAGGGTTGCCGGCCGGCCTTCCTGACCGCGCTGGCCGCCGCCTGCCTGCTGGTGACCGGAACCCGCCGGCTGCGCCGCCCGGTGATGCACTCGCGCCTGCTGCGCAAGGCTCTCGACGAAGCGGACACCCGCCGCGGCGTGCCGGCGAAGTCCTTCGCCGGGCTCTACCGCGCCACCACCGCGCCGCGCCGCCTGCACCTGCTCCACGCCGCCCAGCGCTGGTGCCTCGAGCACCGCAGCGAGTTTGCCCCGCCAGCCCGGGAATCCGCTGGGGGCGCGGTGGAAGGAGCGGTTGAGCTGCTGCCGATCATCGAGGCCCTCGACCTGAATCCGTCGCGGGAGGACATCTGGCGCGACCGCCTGCGCTACCGCTGGTTCTCCTTCCGCCGCCGCCACCACTCGGCCTGGAAGCGCAGCCTGTTCGAGGTCTTCCGCTGGTCCGGCAGCCTCATCGCCGACCTCCACCAGCCGGGCGTCAAGCCCCCCGGCGCGCCCAAGCGGGTCAGCCCGGCACTCCGCGACCAGCTGGTCGCCCGCCTGGAGCCCGGCGACGTCGTGGTCACCCGCCACGAGGACGCCCTGAGCAACCTGTTCCTGCCGGGCTTCTGGCCCCACGCCTCGCTCTACCTCGGCGATGCCGGCCAGCGCGATGCGCTCGGGCTCGAGCTCCCCGCCGGCGCCCCGGCGGCGACCGGCCCCCACTTCCTCGAGGCGCGCAAGGATGGCGTCCGGCTGCGCCCGGCCGCGGACACCCTCGCGGTCGATGCCGTGGTCGTGCTGCGCCCGACGCTCCCGGCCGAGGCGGTCCACCGGGCCCTCGACAATGCCCTGCAGCACTGGGGCAAGCTCTACGACTTCGTCTTCGACTTCCGCCGCAGCGAGCGGCTGGCCTGCACCGAGGTGATCTACCGTGGCTTCGACGGCGTCGGCGGTGTGAACTTCCGCCTCGAGGAAGTCGGCGGCCGCCTCTGCCTGCCAGCCGAGGAGCTGATCGGCCAGGCCCTCGAGCAGGGCTTCCGCGTCGTCGCCACCCTCGGCATCGGCCGTGCCGACTTCCTCACCGGCCGCAATGCCGAACTCGCCCTCCACGGCACCCGCACCGGGCTCTAAGCCGGGCCAAGGGCTGCCCCCGAATCGGACCGCAGGCTTCAGCCTGCATCCGAACGGCCATGGGAGCCCCACCCACCACCCACGGCGGCCCCACCCACCACCCACGGCAGCCCCGCCCTCGCTCCACAGCGCGGATCGATACCTCGTCAGGCTCCGCACATCCTCCTCAAACCATCACCAATCCAAAACATCAGAGAATCAGTGATTTATCGAGCTTGTGAAAAATTTCACAAATCACTCTTGCAGGCTTCCGACCGGCTTTGCTAAACGCCCCCGCGCCGCCGCCAACGGTGTCCACCCGGCATGTCTCGTCGTCCGCTGATTCCCACCATCACCGCCTCGCTCGCTGCCGCGGCTCCGGCTCTCGGCGCCGGCGACGGCGTGCACCACGAGCTGCCGCTCTACGCGCAGCGTCTCCACGACTGGCTGCCGATCACCAACTCGATGGTGATGACCTGGGTGGCGGTCGGCCTGATCGTCCTCTTCTGCCAGGCGGCGACCAAGCGGATGTCCCTGATTCCCGAGGGACTGCAAAACCTCGCCGAGTGGATGGTCGAGGGTCTCTACGACTTCCTCGGCAACCTGCTCGGCCACCACCTCATCAAGAAGACCTTCTGGTTCTTCGGCTCGGTGTTCTTCTTCATCCTGGTCAACAACTACCTCGGCCTCGTCCCCGGCGTCGGCACGATCGGCTGGACCACCGTCGACGCGGAGGGCCACCAAGGCTTCATCGCCCTGATGCGCGGCGGCAACGCCGACGTCAACATGACCGCCGCGATGGCCTTCACCTTCGCCATCCTGTGGTTCGTCTGGGCCTTCCAGGAAAACGGCCTCAAGGGCTTCTTCTCCCACATCTTCGCGCCCAAGGGGAGCTTCTCCGGCGTGATGCTGTGGATGATGATCCCGATCTTCCTCTTCGTCGGCGTGCTCGAGATGATCTCGATCGCGATCCGCCCGGTCGCCCTCTCCTTCCGCCTCTACGGCAACATCTACGGCGGTGAGCAGACGCTCGAGAAGCTGATGGCCCTGGTGCCGCCCTACCTCGCCTTCCTGCCGGCGCTGCCGTTCTACTTCATTGAGCTGCTCGTCGGCTTCGTCCAGGCCCTCGTCTTCACCCTGCTCTGCGCGATCTTCCTCAAGCTGATCTGCGACCACGGCGACGAGCACCACTGAGCCACCCGCTTCCCAGCCTTCCCACTTTCATCGTCTGACCATGGCAAGACCGTGGGGGCGATCGAAAACAACACCAAACCAAACAGACAAGACCATGTTTACCAAAGCATTTGCAGTCGCCCTCGCCGCCCTCGGCGGTGGCATCGGCATCGGCATCCTCGGCGCCAAGGCCGCGGAAGCCACCGGCCGCAACCCCGGCGCCGCCACCCCGATCCTCGTGATCTCGATCATTCTGGCCGCGCTCATCGAGGGTATCTTCATCCTCTCGGCCTTCGCCGTCGGATTCTAATCCCTTCCCGATTCGCCGCGGGCGCCCCCGGGTGCCCGCGGCGATCTCTCCTCTCTCCTTCCTCACCTGCCCGCCATGATGTCCTTCCTCGCCGCTGCCACCGAAGTCGCATCCGACGCCGGTCCCTTCGAGTCCATCAAGGCCACCTTCGGCCTGAACAAGTGGTTCTTCCTCGCGCAGGTGATCAACTTCTTCCTGGTCATCTTCGTCCTCAAGAAGTTCGCCTTCGGACCGATCCAGGCGATGCTCGAGCAGCGCCGCGCGCGCATCGCCGAGGGCGAGGAGAAGCTCAAGCGGATCGAGAAGCAGCTCGCCGACTCCGAGAAGAACACCGCCGAGGCCATCGCCAAGGCCAACGAGGAGTCCCAGCGCCTGATCCAGGAGGCCCGCGACAGCGCCACCGCGCTCACCGAGGCCAAGGCCCAGGAAGCCGTCGCCCAGGCCCAGCAGATCCTCGTCAAGGCCGAGGCCGCCGCCAAGGCCGAGCGCGCCCAGATCGCCGCGGAACTCAAGCAGGAGTTCGGCCGCCTGGTCACCGCCACCACCGCCCAGGTCACCGGCAAGGTCCTCACCCCGGACGACCAGGCCCGCATCAACCAGGAGGCCCTCGCCAAGGTCGAGTCCTGATCCCCGCTTTCCGCCCCTTCCAGCCCGCCGCGCTCCTCCAGCCATGAAGATCTCCAAGGTCGCCACCGTCACCGCACGCCGGATCTTCGCCATGTGCCAGAAGGACGGCCGCGTCGACGAGGAGCGCCTGCGCAAGGCGATCCGCCGCATCGCCGACGACAAGCCGCGCGACTACCGCGGCATCCTCGCCGCGCTGCGCCGCCTGGTCCGCCTCGACCTCGAGCGGCGCCACGTCGTCGTCGAGAGCGCCGCCGAGCTCGATGCCGACACCCAGTCGCGGGTGCAGTCGTCGCTGGCAGGGCAGTACGGCGACGACCTCACCTACGAATACCGCATCACCCCGGACCTCATCGGCGGCCTCAAGGTCCGCGTCGGCAACGACGTCTGGGACGGCTCCGTCCGGGGCCGCCTCGACCGCCTCTCCCAGGCATTCTGATTTCTTGTTCCAGCCGGAACCTCGAAGACTCACACCCAGCAAACTCTCAACATGAGCAGCATCCTCCAGGAACTCGAACGCGAGATCTCGGCCGTGACCACCTCGGTCGACAAGACGAACGTCGGCGTGGTCCGCGAAGTCGGCGACGGCGTCGCCAAGGTCGAAGGCCTCTCCGACGTCGCGCTGAACGAAATGATCTCCTTCCCCGGCGGCGTCACCGGCCTGGCGATGAACCTCGAGGAAGGCGAAGTCGGGGTCGTGCTGCTCGGCAACTACGACGCCGTCGTCGAGGGCACCGAGTGCCAGACGACCGGCAAGCTCCTCTCCGTCCCGGTCGGCCGCAAGGTCTTCGGCCGCGTGGTCAACGCCATCGGCGAGCCGATCGACGGCAAGGGCGCGATCGAGGCCGACGCGCAATACCCCATGGAGAAGATCGCCCCCGGCATCATCAAGCGGAAGTCGGTCTCCGTCCCGGTCCAGACCGGCATCATGTCGATCGACGCCATGATCCCCGTCGGCCGCGGCCAGCGCGAGCTCATCATCGGCGACCGCTCGACCGGCAAGACCACCATCGCCGTCGACACCATCATCTCCCAGGCCAAGCAGAACAAGGCGGCCGAGCAGGGTTTGCTGAAGAACCACAAGCCGCTCTACTGCATCTACGTCGCCGTCGGCCAGAAGCTCTCCAACGTCGCCCGCATCCAGAAGACCCTCGAGGACGCCGGCGCGATGGAATACACCACCATCGTCTCGGCCTCGGCCTCGGACGCCGCCGCGATGCAGTTCCTGGCCCCCTACGCCGGCTGCGCCGTCGCCGAGTACATGATGGACCAGGGCGAGGACTGCCTGATCGTCTTCGACGACCTCTCCAAGCACGCCGTGGCCTACCGCCAGGTCTCGCTGGTGCTGCGCCGCCCGTCGGGTCGCGAGGCCTACCCGGGTGACGTCTTCTACCTCCACTCCCGCCTCCTCGAGCGCTCCGCGCGCCTCTCCGAGCAGGCCGGTGGCGGCTCGCTCACCGCGCTGCCGATCATCGAGACCCAGGCCGGCGACGTCTCGGCCTACATCCCGACCAACGTCATCTCGATCACCGACGGCCAGATCTACCTCGAGACCGACCTCTTCAACCAGGGCATCCGCCCGGCCATCTCGGTCGGCCTCTCGGTGTCGCGCGTCGGCTCCGCCGCCCAGACCAAGTCGGTCAAGTCGGTCGCCGGCACGACCAAGCTCGACCTCGCCCAGTACCGCGAGCTGCAGGCCTTCGCCCAGTTCGGCTCGGACCTCGACGCCTCGACCAAGAAGAAGCTCGACCGCGGTGCCCGCATCGTCGAGCTCTTCAAGCAGAACCAGTACTCGCCGCTGTCCATGGAGATGGAGTGCGTGTTCCTCTTCGCCATGCAGAACGGCTTCTTCGACGACGTCGCCGTCGACCGCGTCAAGGAGTGCCAGGCCGCCATGGGCGAGTTCTTCGAGACCCGCAAGAACGACGTCCTCGACATGATCCGCAACGACAAGCCGGACCTGAAGAAGAACGCCGACGCCGTCGAGACCCTCAAGCAGGCCCTCAACGACTTCAAGGGCTCCTGGAAATAAGTTATACGTTACTTGTTATTTGTTATTGGGAAAACAAATAACAATTAACCACTAACCCTTAACAGACACAGTGGCCAACCTCCGCGACATCCGCCGGCGCATCAAGTCGGTCAAGAACACCGCCCAGATCACCCGGGCGATGCAGCTCGTCGCCGCGGCCAAGATGAAGAAGGCGCAGGACCAGGCCCTCGCCGGCCGCGACTACGCCGACCTCCTCAACCAGGTCCTCGTCAACCTCAAGGAGAACGTCGACGAGGAGGCCCACCCGCTGCTCGAGAAGCGCGACGGGGGCGGCAAGGAGCTGGTGCTGGTCATCTCGACCGACAAGGGCCTGTGCGGCCCGCTCAACACCAACCTCGCCAAGAAGATCCGCGCCGACCTCCCGGACGCCGACCTCGTCACCGTCGGCCGCAAGCTGCGCATCCAGTTCGGCAAGGCCGGCCGCAACATGGTGGCCGACTTCGAGGTCAAGGACCCGGTCCCCTTCGGCGAGGCCCGGCCGATCGCCAAGCTGCTCACCCAGCTCTTCCTCGAGAAGAAGTACGACAAGGTCAGCGTGGCCTTCTCCAACTTCGTCTCGACCCTCAACCAGGAGCCGACCGTCGTCCAACTGCTGCCGATCGCCGCCGACAAGCTCGGCGAGAAGCGCTCCTACGAGGGCATGGGCAACGAGGTGAAGGTCGACGAGACCAACCACACCGCGGCGCTCTCGAAGGACTACCTCTTCGAGCCCTCCGGTCAGGACGTCCTCGACACCCTGCTGCCGCTCTACGTCAACTTCCAGGTCTACCAGATGCTGGTCGAGAGCCGCGCCTCCGAGCACTCCGCGCGGATGGTCGCCATGAAGGGCGCCACCGACAACGCCAACAAGTTCATCAAGGAGCTCACCCTCGAGTACAACAAGCTCCGCCAGGCGGCCATCACCGCCGAACTCCTCGAGATCACCACCGCCATGAAGGCGATGGAGTGACCGTGAGTGCCGAGTGAGCAGTGATCAGTGATCAGTGTTCACGTGTCCCGCCAGAATTTTCCAGAAGAACCCGCCTCAAGAATCCACTGATCACCGCCCACTGATCACTGCTCACTTCCCACCATGTCCAACCAAGGAACCATCGTCCAGGTCATCGGCGCCGTCGTCGACGCCGACTTCTCGAAAGCCTCGAAGCTGCCCGCGATCTACAACGCCCTCGAGGTCGGCTACGAGCTGAACGGCGAGCAGACGAGCCTCGTGCTCGAGGTCCAGCAGCACCTCGGTGATGGCTGGGTCCGCGCGGTCGCCATGTCCACCTCGGACGGCCTCAAGCGCGGCATGACCCTCACCGACACCGGCAAGCCGATCGCGGTTCCCGTGGGTGCCCAGGTCCTCGGCCGCATCTTCAACGTCACCGGCGACCTGGTCGACGAGAACAAGCCGCTGCCCGATGCCGACCACCGCTCGCCGATCCACCGTCCCGCTCCGGCCCTGACCGATCAGGCCGCAACGGCCGAGGTCCTCGAGACCGGCATCAAGGTCATCGACCTCGTCGCGCCCTTCCTCAAGGGCGGCAAGGTCGGCGCCTTCGGCGGTGCCGGCGTCGGCAAGACCGTCGTCATCATGGAGCTCATCAACAACATCGCGAAGGGCCACGGCGGCTACTCGGTCTTCGCGGGCGTGGGTGAGCGGACCCGTGAGGGCAACGACCTCTACTGGGAAATGATCGAGGGCGGCGTCATCGCCACCGAGAAGGACGAGAACGGCCATCCCAAGCTCAACGACAACGGCACCCCGGTCATCGCCGACGGCTCCAAGGTCGCCCTCGTCTACGGCCAGATGAACGAGCCTCCGGGCGCCCGTCTCCGCGTCGCCCTCTCGGCCCTGACCATGGCCGAGTACTTCCGCGACGAGGAGAACCAGGACGTGCTGCTCTTCGTCGACAACATCTTCCGTTTCTCCCAGGCCGGCTCGGAGGTCTCCGCGCTGCTCGGCCGCACGCCGTCGGCGGTGGGCTACCAGCCGACCCTGTCGGAGGAAATGGCCGGCCTGCAGGAGCGGATCACCTCGACCAACAAGGGCTCGATCACCTCGCTCCAGGCGGTCTACGTCCCCGCGGACGACCTCACCGACCCCGCCCCGGCGAACACCTTCGCCCACCTCGACGCCAACGTCGTGCTCGAACGCTCGCTCGCCGAACAGGCGCTGTTCCCGGCGGTCGACCCGCTGGCCTCGAACTCGAAGGCGCTCGCGCCCGAGGTCGTCGGCGAGGAGCACTACCGCGTCGCCCGCGGCGTCCAGCAGGTGCTCCAGCGCTACAAGGACCTCCAGGACATCATCGCCATCCTCGGCATGGACGAGCTCTCCGACGAGGACAAGCTGACCGTCTTCCGCGCCCGCAAGCTGCAGCGCTTCCTGACCCAGCCCTTCCACGTCGCCGAGGTCTTCACCAACGTCCCCGGCGAGTACGTCGCCGTGACCGACACCGTGAAGGGCTTCGCCGAGATCCTCGACGGCAAGTGGGACGACGTCCCGGAAGGCAACTTCTACATGAAGGGCGGCATCGACACCGTCGAGCGCGACTAGTCCTTGTCAGCGTTTCAGGATTTCAGCTTTTCAGCCTTTTCACATGAGCCTCCACCTCGAAATCGTCACTCCGGAGAAGAAGGTTTTCTCCAGCGACGTCGCCAACGTCTACCTGCCGGGAGCCGACGGTGAACTCGGGGTGCTGGAACTCCACGCCGCGCTGGTCACCGCGATCAAGCCCGGCGAGCTGCGCTACGAGAAGGACGGCAAGGTCGAGAACCTGGCCGTCGGCACCGGCTTCGCCGAGGTCACCCCGAACCGCGTCAACGTCCTCACCGACATGGCGCTCGGCGAGGAGCAGATCGACGAGTCCAAGGTCGAGGAGGCGATGAAGCGTGCCGAGGAGCAACTCAAGGGGCTCGCCCACGACCACGACGCCGAGGAGGTCGCCCACCTCCAGGCGATGATCGCCAAGTCGGTCGCCCAGCTCAACCTGAAGCGCCGCCACCGCGGCTGATCCCGGCTGCGCCGCCGGCACCGCCGGCGGACCGCGCGACCCCAGTCGCGCCCGGCACCCCCCCGGGGTATCCAAGCGCCCGGCCTCCCCGCTGCCGAGCCGCCCTTTCGCCTCGTTCCGGCGACGCGGCCTGGCTAGGGTCCACCGCCATGCGCCTCCCGCGTTGGATGTGGCGGGTGATCCGCTCCCGCAGGACCCGCGTGGCCCTGGCCTGCGCTCCATTCGTGGCGGCCTTGGCCGTGGTCGGCTACTACGGGGTCGAAAACCTGTCCGGTCGCCAGGCGGTCGAGAGCTACCTCGATGGTCTTGAGCGGCAGGGATTCGAGGTCGATCCAACCGAGGCGCTGGCGTGCGACCGTCCGGCGGACGAGCAGATGCTCCGGCACCCGGAGATGCTCCGCGAGATCGCCTCGGGCGACTTGAACCGGCTGTCCACCGACACCTTCTCGTTTCCGAAGTCCCCGCGCCCCCCCGGCCCGGGTGGTCGATGGGGCACCGGTTGCCTCGCTTCAATCCGCACTTGGCCCGACCGACGCCGGTGGAGGAGTGGTTCGATCCCCGGACCGGACGTCCCGAGGCCGAGGTCGCGGCAACTCTCCTCAAGGATATCGCACCCCTGCTCAAGCGCTCCGAGTCGTTGGGCGATGCCTACCAACGCCCGGCCTTTGGCTGGTCGACCGTCGGAGCCGACACCCCGGGAGCGGCCGCCCCGCAGTTCATCGGCGAGGTCTTCGACCTTCAACGCCTGTTTCAATTTCACTGCGATGCCGCCGTGCTCCACCTCGCTGGAGAGGAGCCGGCCGCAGCCGCCTGGCATCTCGACCGGGTGATCGGGGTCTCGACGAGGCTGGCCAACCGGCCGCCCGCCCTGGTGGGCGCCCTGATCGCGATGGTGAATCTGCGCCGAGCGACCGATGTGATCCAGGAAGGGGTCATCCGGGGGGCTTGGAGTCCCCGCCAGCTGGAAACCTTCGAGCGGCACCTTGCCAGCATCGCGGTCGGCGAGGGATTCCGCCAAGCCATGCGCATCGAGGTCGCCTTCGCAGCCACGGCGCTGTCGAGCCAGCTCGCCACCGGTGCGCCGCGCGATGAGATCGACTGGCTGGATGGCTGGGAACCCGACCCCGCGACCATTGCTGGCCGGATCGGCGAAATCTGGTCGGAACTCCGGCCGACGGGATCGAAGTGGAAGGACCAGTTGGAGGCACTCGAGATCTGGGTCGCCGAAATCCAGCACCAAGGCCGTCTCGACCGGGGCGACCTGGAACGGATCGAGCAGCAGATGGCCACGGCATCCGAAGCCGCCCACGACGCGTGGTACGCCATTTTGATGGGGCCGGGGAAGGGGGCAGCCCAACTCGACTGCGAACTGAAGCTCGCCCGCGCCGGGATCGCGCTGGAGCGCTTCCGCCTGGCCCGCGGACACCATCCCGGGCGCCTCGCGGAGCTGGTTCCGGACTTTCTCGACGAGGTTCCGCCGGACCCCTGGTCCGACACCGGGACGATCTGCTACCACCGCATCGGCGGGGACGGGGTCCAGCTGTGGTCGGTCGGCCGCGATGGGATCGACGAAGGCGGCTTGCCGCACAACGATCCGGATCGCGGCGACGAAGTCTGGCTGACCCGGCCGATCCCGGGCTTCACCGAAGCCGACCTGCGCCGCTGACGGACCGCGCGACCCCAGTCGCGCCCGAACCCCTGGCGAACAGCCGCCGCTCCCCGCCATCCTCCTCCGGCCCGGGGACCCGCACCAAGGCTGGCGCCAGGATCGCGCCTCTCCGCCACTCCCGCGGCCACTGCACCCAGGCGGGCGCGGCTGGGGTCGCGCGGTCCGCCCGTCTCCGCCTCCGTCATTCTCGTGGCGGCGGGTCTCGGTCCCCATTGCGACCCCGCGGCTTTTCGTGTATCTCGCCAACGAATGAGCGACACCCAGGGGCTCCACTACTGCCCGGACCTGCTGAACTACCAGCGCCGGAAGACCCGCGAGGTGATGGTCGGCGACGTCGGCATCGGTGGCGACCACCCGATCCGGATCCAGTCGATGATCACCGCGGACACCCGCGACACGCCGGCCTGCGTCCGTGAGGTGCTCGAGCTGGCCGAGGCCGGCTGCGAGATCGTCCGCATCACCGCGCAGACCCGCAAGTACGCCGAGAACCTCGAGAACATCGCCCGCGAGGTGCGCGCCGCCGGCTGCGGGGTGCCGCTGGTCGCCGACATCCACTTCAAGCCCGATGCCGCGCTCGAGGCCGCCAAGTGGGTCGAGAAGGTCCGCGTCAACCCCGGCAACTACGCCGACAAGAAGAAGTTCGAGGTCCGCGAATACACCGACAGCCAGTACGCCGGGGAGCTCGAGCGCATCCGCGAGGAGTTCGCCCCGCTGGTCGAGCTCTGCAAGGAGCTCGGCCGGGCCATGCGCATCGGCACCAACCACGGGTCGCTCTCGGACCGGATCATGAACCGCTACGGCGACACGCCGCTCGGCATGGTCGAGAGCGCGCTCGAGTTCGCCCGCATCGCCCGCGAGCTCGACTACCACAATTTCGTGTTCTCGATGAAGGCCTCGAACCCGAAGGTGATGATCGAGGCCTACCGCCTCCTGGTCGCCCGCCTCGACCGGGAGGGCCCCGGCTGGAACTACCCGATCCACCTCGGCGTCACCGAGGCCGGCGACGGCGAGGACGGCCGCATCAAGAGCGCCATCGGCATCGGTTCGCTGCTCGGCGACGGCATCGGCGACACCATCCGCGTCTCCCTCACCGAGGACGCGGTCCACGAGATCCCCGTCGCCCGCGCCCTCGCCGCACCCTACCAGCCGGGCGGAAGCGAGGCTCGGGCGGGCAGTGAAACCGTCCCCGTTCCCGCCCTCCCGTTCTCCCCCTCCTACGACCCGTTTTTCTACGAGAGACGTCGTAGCACAGCGATCGAAGTCGACGGCGTCGCCCTCGGTGGCGAGGAGCCGATCCGGGTGCTGACGACGCAGGAGAAGTGGAACGCCCTGGCCCACAAGATCGAAAAGCTCGGCGACTACAAGCCGGAGGCCGTGCTCGAGAAGTCGGGCGTGGCCGCGATCGACCCGCGCGACGATGCCGCGGTGGCCGGGCTGAACGCCGCGGCGGAGACCACGCTGGTGACCCTGGCCGACGGCACCGACCTGCCGGTGGTCGCGGGCTTCCGCCTGCTCGCCGCGCGGGTCGACCCGCGTCACCCGGTGCTGCTCAAGGACACGCTCGACCCGCCGGCGGGGGACGTCGGGGGCGGGGACAATCGGGACGACGGCGACTTCCACGAGTCCCTGCTGGTCGGCGCGCGGCGGATCGGCGCGCTGCTCTGCGACGGCATCGGCGACGCGGTCATCATCCGCAGCGAGCGCGCCCCCGGCCAATCACTACGAATCTCGTACAACATCCTGCAGGCGGCCGGCGCGCGGATCTTCAAGACCGACTACGTCGCCTGCCCGAGCTGCGGCCGCACCTTGTTCAACCTGCAGTCGACGACCCAGCGGATCCGCGAGGCGACCGGACACCTCAAGGGGGTGCGCATCGCGGTGATGGGCTGCATCGTCAACGGCCCGGGCGAGATGGCCGACGCCGACTTCGGCTACGTCGGCGGCGCGCCCGGCAAGATCAACCTCTACGTCGGCCGCAAGGCGGTGAAGTTCAACATCCCGGCGGACGAGGCGGTCGACCGGCTGGTCGACCTGATCCGCGAGCACGGCAAGTGGATCGATGCCCCGAAGGGCGAGCCGGTGGAATGGTGAGCCATGGGGGAGACCGAGACGATCACGAGCGAGTCGACCCGGCTCGACCAGCCCTGGAACGTGGTGGTCCACGACGATCCGGTGAACCTGATGGGCTACGTGACCTGGGCCTTCATGAAGGTCTTCGGCTACCCGCGGGCGAAGGCGGAGGGCCTGATGATGGAGGTTCACCAGGCGGGGCGCTCGGTGGTGTGGAGCGGTGAGCGGGAGCACGCCGAGCTCTACACCCAGCAGCTCCAGGCGCTGCAGCTCAGGACGACCATGGAGAAGGCCGAATGAAGGTGGCGCCCACGCTCGACAAGCGGCTGCGGATCGACGTCGAGTCGGACGTCGACCGCCTGGTGCTGCAGGCCATCGTGGTGGACGCCCGGGCGACTGGCGGCGGCCTCGCCGACCATCTTGGCGGCGGGATGCCGCGGGAGCTGGCCGGGGACTGGGAGGAGCTCGTGCTGCCGGAGCTGGGCGACGGCTTCGACCGGCAGCTCGAGGTCGTCGGCCGTGCGGTCGCCGCGCTGGATGGCGAGGGGGAGATCTACATCACGGTGAACGACGCCGAGTTCTGGTACGGGGCGCTCAACCAGGCCCGCCTGGCGCTGGAGGAGCGCCATCACCTGTCGGAGGTGGACGAGGAGCTCATGCCGCCGCCGCTGCGTAGCGCCTGGTACCGCTCGCAGTTCTACCTCATGGTCCAGGGGATGCTGCTGGACTACCTGATGGGCTGAGGCGGAGCGCAGGGGATAGGTCCTATGGGTCCTATAGGACCTATGGGGTTCGGCTGGGCCTCACCCGGGGCTGAGGGCCGCCTTGCGTGGGTGCGGTGCTTTGCAGGCTTCTTGGGAGCGAATGGTTGGAGGCTGCGGAGCACAGGGCATCGGTCCTCTGGGTCCTCTAGGACCGATGGGCTTCGGCCGGGCCTCCCCTCAGCCTCCCTCTCCGAGCAGCGGCCCGAGCTTTCGCAGCACCTCCGTCACGCTGAGCTCGAGCTGGCAGCGCTGGTCGAGCGGGCACTTGGCCAGCAGGCAGGGCGAGCACTCGACCTTGCGGCGGATCGGCCGGTGGCGGGTGCCCAGCGGGCGGTGCCGGTCGAGGTCGCCCGGGCCGAACAGGACGGCACAGGTGCAGCCGGCGGCGGCGGCGAGGTGCACCGCGCTGTTTTCGATGCTGAGGCAGTGGCGGAATCGCGCCATCGTCTCAAGCCCGGGCAGCTCGATGTCGAGGGCTTGCTGGTCGAGGGCCTCGGCGAGGGCCTCGGCCGCCTGCGACGGCATCCCGCCGATCCGGCCGACCACGATCCCGAGCCCCTTGCCCTGCAGGACCCCGGCCAGCTCGCTCCAGCGCTCGCCGGGCCAGTGGTAGTTCGAACCGAAGTCCGAGTCCGGGATCACCAGCAGTTGGCCACCCTCTTGCGGAACCTCGCGCAGCGGGCGGAAGTACTCGCCCTGGTAGGGGTCGGCATCGAGCTCGCGAACCCACTCGAGGAAGAAGCGTGCGTCGTGCTCGACCGGACCCGGGCGCGGCCGGGCGCCGAGCGGGTGGGTCAGCGACTTCTCCAGCTTGGCATCGCCGCGCGGGCCCAGCCGCTGCGGCAGCCGCTGGCAGGCCGATGCCGCGGCGCCCGCTTCCCAAAGCACCACCGCATCGACCTCGGGCAGCACCGCGGCGATCTTGCGCGCGCTGGCGCCATCCGGGTAGTCGATGACCTCGCCGAACCCGGCCGCTTCCCACAGCGGCCGCTGGGTCTGCGGGCAGAGGATGCTGACCGGCCGGCCGTCCGCCATCAGCGAGCGGCTGGCGGGCAGCGAAAAACAGGCGGTCCGCCAGCTGGCCGGGGCGGCGACGAGAAGCGGCTGGCCGGCATCGAGGGGAGAGAGCACGGCGGCAGCTTAGGGCGCATCCCCCTGCGGGAACAAGCGAGCTTCCACGAAGCGCAGGGTGGGGAAGCGGTCCGGGCGGTGGAAGTCGGGTTCGCCCGCGCCGAGCGGGCTGGCGCTGAGGAAGCGCTGCTCGGGCGAGCCGACGATGAAGCTCGCGTTGGCCGTGGTGGCCTCGCCGAAGTCGAGCCGCGCCCGCAGCAGGTCGAGCGGCAGCGCCATCGCCGCCAGCCAGCCGCCCTCCGGCGACAGCTCGGCGAAGGTCGCCACCTCGGGCATGGCGATCTCGACCTCCTCGCGGCGCTGTCGCGGGGCGTTGAACTGGCAGCTCCACCAGGCGCCGTTGGGGGCGAGGTTGAACTCGAAGTAAATCCCGCTCGCCGGGTGGCCGAGGAACAGCTCGGCGACGTCGTGCTGCCACAGCCCGGGCAGGAAACCGCCGGGGCGCGCCTTGGGATGCAGCCGCGCCGCCCGGCCGTGGCTGGCGACGAACCACAGCCGCTCGCCATCCTCGGCAAGACTCCAGCCGAGCGCCGGCTCGACCGGCTTCCCGTGCCAGTCCCGATCGATGCCGAACAGCGGCAGATCCAGCTCGCCCCAGGCCAGGGGCTTCTCACTGCGAACACAGATCACGCGCGGCGACGCAGCCGGAAAAAATCTGGAAATCAAAGAAAATTAGTTCGATTAAGAAAAAAAGTTCGTATTGTGGTCCGCATTTCGTCTAGTATGGGTCGCTCCATCTGGTTGATGCCTCGCCGCCCTTACAACCGCCTCGACACGATCGAATACATTGGCCCCAGGCCTCAGAAGGCTCCCAAGCGCCCGAATTTCCTGGGTGGCTGGGTGGTTCTCCTGATCGCCGCAGGCGCTGTGTGGTTCTTCGGCAAGCCCTTGGTTCCCTTCCTCAAGGCCCAGCAGGCGGCGCCAAGTTCGGAGTATGCCGACGTCCTGATCAATGAGCTGCAGCCCTCGGCTGCCTTCGGCGAACGCCTCGCCGCGGCCGCTCTGCAGCGGACCCAGTCGAAGATCACCTACGAGGACGCCTACTATGCGATTCCCTACCCGAACGGCGACGTGCCGAGTGACAAGGGTCGCGCCGAGGACCTGATCGTCCGCGCCTACCGCGCGATGGGCGTCGACCTGCAGGAGCGCGTCCACCTGGACATGAGGGCGAACTTCGCCGAGTACCCGCAGATTTTCGGCCGCAAGGCCGCCGACCCGAACATCGACCACCGCCTCGCCGCGAACCAGCAGCGCTACTTCCGCCGCCAGGGTGCCGAGCTGCTGGTGATGCACGACAGCGGCGTCGAGGAGCCCTCGCGCGACCCGGCCGACTACCGCACCGGCGACGTCGTCGCCTGGCGGCTCGCCGGTGGCCGCACCCACATCGGCATCGTGGTCCCCGGTCCGGGCGAACGCCGTGCCGAGCGCTGGGTCGTCCACAACATCGGTTCCGGCCCGGCCTGGGAGGACTGCCTGTTCGACTTCGAGGTCATCGGGCACTACCGCTATCCGGTCATCGCCGAGAGCCTGTAGGGCCACGTCCGAATCGAGGACGAGGTGGCGACGGTGCGTCATCCGCCGCGGCGGATCCGTCGGCCTCGAGGTGTGGAAGCGGGGCGGAAGGGCGATTCGGCAGGCTGAAGCCTGCGGTCCGACTGGGGGGAACGGCCGCGGCGGACGACGGCCCGGCGGTGCAGCCGCCTCGAGTCTTCCGTCTTGAGCCTTCCCGTCTTCCGTCTCCGGCGCAGCCGGCCTTTACTCGCCGCCGGGATTCTCCCATGGTCCCGCCCCTTTCGTGCTCAGAGAGTTCCCACCGATTCGTCAGCTCCCTCCCCGCCACGTCCGCCCATGACCTCCGCCGAGATCCGCCAGAGTTTCTTCGATTTTTTCCGCGACAAGCAGCACACCATCGTGCACTCCGCGCCGCTGCTGCCGCAGTCGCCGGGCCTGCTGTTCACCAACGCCGGGATGAATCCCTTCGTGCCGTACTTCCTCGGCACCGAGAAATGCCCGCACGATCCGGCACGCATCGCCGACACCCAGAAGTGCATCCGCGCCGGCGGCAAGCACAACGACCTCGAGGACGTCGGCTACGACACCTACCACCACACCTTCTTCGAGATGCTCGGGAACTGGTCCTTCGGCGACTACTTCAAGCGCGAGGCGATCGAGTGGGCCTGGGAGCTGATCGTCGAGCGCTGGGGCGTGCCGGCGAGCCGGCTCTACGCGACCGTCTATGCCCCCGACAAGGCGAAGGGCGACCCGGGCGAGTTCGACCAGGAGGCCTGGGACCTCTGGGCCGCCCTGTTCGAGGCCAAGGGGCTCGACCCGCGCGTCCACATCGTCGACGGCAACGTGAAGGACAACTTCTGGATGATGGGCGAGACCGGCCCCTGCGGACCGTGCTCGGAGCTGCACGTCGACCTCACGCCCGACGGCGACAGCCGCGGCCAGCTGGTCAACCGGGACTCCGACCTCTGCATCGAGATCTGGAACCTGGTCTTCATCCAGTACAACGCCGAGGCCGACGGATCCTTCCGCGACCTGCCGGCCCGGCACATCGACACCGGCATGGGCTTCGAGCGGGCCTGCTCGATCATCCAGAACACCCGGGGCTTCACCGACTTCTCGACCAAGCCGAGCAACTACGCGACCGACGTCTTCACGCCGCTGTTCCGCAAGCTCGAGGAGCTCAGCGGCAGGCGTTACGTCAACGTCTACCCCGAGCCCGGTGCCGACCGCTCGGCCTTTTCCGACGAGATGAAGGAGGCGATCGCCTTCCGCGTGATCGCCGACCACCTGCGGACGCTGTGCTGCTCGATCGCCGACGGCATCCTGCCCGGCAACAACGGCCGCAACTACGTGCTGCGCCGGATCCTGCGCCGCGCGGTCCGCTACGGCCGCCAGCTCGGCTTCTCCGGCGACAAGCCCTTCTTCGGCGCGCTGGTCTCGACCCTGGTCGGGCAGATGGGCGGGGTGTTCCCCGAGCTGAGGGAGCGCGAGGCGGCGGTGCGGGTGACGCTCGAGCGCGAGGAGGCGAGCTTCAACGAGACGCTCGACCGCGGCCTGAAGCGCTTCGAGGACGCCCTGCCCGAGGTGAAGGGCGGCACGCTCTCCGGCGAGGTCGCCTTCGAGCTCTACGACACCTTCGGCTTTCCCATCGACCTCACCGAGCTGCTCTGCGCCGACCGCGGCATCGCCGTGAACATGCAGCGCTTCGAGGAGCTGATGGAGCAGCAGCGCGAGCGCGCCCGGGCCGCCCAGAAGAGCTCGGTGGTCCGCGCCCTCGACATCTCGACCGAGGCCGTCACCGAGTTCACCGGCTTCGAAAGCGACGAGGCCGACGCGCTGGTGCTGGAGGTCCACCCGCAGGACGACACGCTCTTCGTGATCACCGACAAGACGCCCTTCTACGCCGAGATGGGCGGACAGGTGAGTGACTCCGGCATCCTGGTGAAAGAGGCCCTCGCCCACGACGTCAGCGCCGTGCAGCAGATCGGCCGGGCCCGCGCCCACGCGGTGCCGGCGGATGCCGACGTCAAGCCGGGCGATACCGTGAAGCTGCGCGTCGACGCCCGCCGCCGCCGCCCGATCGAGGCCCACCACACCGCCACCCACCTGCTCCACTGGGCGCTGCACGAGGTCGTCTCGGCGGACGCCGCCCAGCAGGGTTCGGCGGTCGACGAGGAGCGCCTGCGCTTCGACTTCAACAGCGCGCCGGTCACGCCGGAGCAGATCGCCGAGATGGAAGCCCGGGTGAATGCCGGCATCGCCAGGGACGAGCCGGTGTCGTGGATCGAGGTCCCGCACGCCGACATCCGCGACCGCGGCGACATCACCCAGTTCTTCGGCGACAAGTACGGCGACACCGTGCGCGTCGTCCAGATTGGCGGCACCCCGGAGAAGCTCGACGGCTACTCGATGGAGCTCTGCGGGGGCACCCACGTGAAGCGCACCGGCGAGATCGGCTTGTTCAAGATCAAGAGCGAGGGGGCGATCGCCTCGGGCGTGCGCCGCATCGAGGCCGTCTGCGGCGAGCGCGCGTGGGACTACCTTCGCGGGACCGCCGATGAGATGAACCGCGAGAGCGTGGCGCTCGAGGCCAAGCTGGCGGCCGCAAACGCGAAGCTCGACGAGCTCGGCGAGGAGCCGGTGCAGGTCGGCGAGATGCCGCGCATCATGGCCGCCATGCTGGTCGGCAAGGGCGACATCCTGCAGCTCAACCACACCTTCGAGATGATCCGCCGCAAGCTCAACGAGCTCCGCGAGGCCGGGATCGAGGCCGAGAAGCGGGTGAAGAAGCGGCAGGCCGCCGCGGCGGCCAAGCAGGCCGATGCGGCCCTGGCGCTGCTCATCGAGAAGGGCGGCCCGATCGTCAACTCGATCGAGTCCGATCCCTCGCTGCTCCAGGAACTGCTCAACGGCCTGAAGAAGAAGCAGTTCGGCGACGCCGCGTTTCTCATCGTCGACGACGGCGCGAAGCTCCACCTCGGGGCCTTCTGCGGCGACGCGGCCAGGGAACGCGGCCTGAAGGCAGGCGACCTCCTGCGCGAGCTGGCGGCCGTCGCCGGCGGCAAGGGCGGCGGCAAGCCGGACATGGCCCGCGGGGCCGCGCCGCAGCGCGACCAGCTGGCCGGGCTCGAGTCGGCGGCCCGGGAGAGGCTTGGTGCCTGATCAGCCGGCGTCTTCGTCGCCGTTCTGCTCGACGACCGCCTTGTTGCCGGCGGGATTCTCCTCGGGGGCCTCGGCGGCTTCGGGGTCGACCAGTCCGCGCAGCTCGCTTTGCCACTCCCCGGCCTTCTCGTGGGTCAGGTGGGCCTTGATGTGATTGAGCATCCTCAGGGCCGCCTGCTGCTCGTCGCCCGCCTTGAAGACGTCGACCTCCATTTCCCAGATCAGTTCCGGGCGCTTCTCGCGGATGAAGTCAGCCTTGGCGGTCTCGATGGCCTCCTCGTGGGCGTCGTCGTCGTCACCGTTGCGGCGGTTGGGCGGTGTCAGCTGCTCGATCACGGCGAGTTCGCAGTTGATCCGCTCGGTCCAGGTCGCCCGGATCCCGGCGTAGTCGCGGGCCAGGCGCAGGGGTGGCAGGATGACCTGCTCGTAGATGTTCTCGGCCGGAAGGATCGAACTGGGCCACTCCTGGGGCCTGAGATCGTCCAGTTCGTAGGCCTTGGCAAAGGGAGTGCCGAAGACGTTGGAACTCAGCACGCGCTGGTGCGGCTGCAGCGCCTTGGCGTCGTTGAAGACTCCCAGCAGGAGGCTGTGGGCGCGCGCAATGATGTCGTCCGGCGGGTCGTCACTGCCGGCCTGGACCGCCAGGATCAGCCAGCGCATCTGAAACTGCAGCGCCTTGCCGAAATCGTTGTCGCCGAGGCGCTCGCGATTGCGGCGCTTCCACTCGCGATAGTCCTGCGAGTCGCGGCCGCGGTCGATGAAGTCGACCTTCTCGACGCACTTCTCGTAGAACTCGATCGCCGACTGGGGGCTCTCGAGGGCCGAGAGGAAGGCGCCCGCGGCGGCGCGGATCCGGGCGTCCTTGCTGTTCTGGGCGGCGTTTTCGAGCGCCTCGAGCTGGCCGAGAAGGGCCTGCCGCTCGGGCTCGGTCAGGGGATCAGCGGCGGCAAGAGCCAGCAGCAGGCCGAGCAAGGGGAACAAACGGAGGAACTTCATCAGGAGGCGGCTACGTCCCGCCTATCCAACTACTTACGGCTGCGGAGAAAATGTCAAGATGGCTCGCCCGCGGCGCGGACCCCCGACCCGGCCCCCAGGCGGTCCCTGCCGCTTGGGTGGGCGAGCTTCTCAAGGGCCCTTGCGAGCGCCTCGGGAGGGGTGTAGCCCGGGGCGGCCAGCAGGATCCGCGGCCCGATAAGCCGCGCCTCGCCCGCGCCGCCGACCACCGGGCAGCCACCGGCGCGGGCGAGCGCGGCAAGGGTCTCGCGGCCCGGATCGGCCGGGTCGGCGACCAGCAGCATCCCATCGATCCCGCCCAGGGCCTTCTCGATCGTGCGCTCGCGCGCCGCGGCCTCGGGAGTCCGCGTGTCGATCACCTCGACCCGGGCATCGCGGAAACGCCCCCGCACCGCGCCGGCGATCGCCGCCAGGCGGCGCCCCGGAAACTGGCTGGTGCAGGCGATCGAGATGCGCGTGGCGTAGCCGAGGGTGACCACCTCGTCGGCTTCCTCGATCAGCCGCAGGCCGGGGCAATCGCGCAACAGGAAGCGCGCCTCGGCATCGTCGCGACCACCGGCCAGCAGGGTCTCATCACCAGCCCGGAGGCAGGACAGCAGGGTTGCGCGGAGACGTCGGATCGATGGCAAGGTCAGGTCGACCAGCTCGTGACCCGCCTCCTTCCAGCCTCGCTGCACGGCCAGCGGCATCCCGGTCATCGGCACCACCACCGCCCGGGTCGATGCCTCGAAGGCAGCCGGATCGCCCTCGACGGCGCCGGCGCGGCGGGCCCGGTCCAGAAGCTCGCGGCTGGGAAGCGGGTCGCCCAGCAGGGTGAGCGGCTCCGCCTCCAGACGCCGGGCCAACACCGCCCAGGCATCCCGCGCCTCCTGACCCATCCCGAGCGCCGCCGACCGGCAAATCCGGAGTCCCGTCCCGTCCCATGCACTCGTGGCTCGATGATTCATGCTTTGTAGTGCAAAGTTAAAGTGTCGAAAAGAACCCGCGTGGGCGGGCGATCGATCAAACTTTGCTACACAAAGTCATTTTGACAAGCCCAATGTTGGGGTGGGCTATTTCCCCAGATCGACGATCTGCTCGAGCAGGGCGAGGTAGTCCTGGAAGGCCTTGCGGCCGGCCGGGGTGAGCAGGTAGCGGGTTTGTGGCCGGCCCTCGCCGGTGATTTTCTCGGACTCGAGGTAACCGGCGCGCTCGAGGTGGCGCAGGTGGGTGATGAGGTTGCCGTCGCTCATCTCCAGCTCGCCCTTGAGGTCCTGGAACGGCCACGGCGCGGCGCGCGAGGCGAGCAGCGTCATGATCGCCAGCCGACCCTTCTCGTGGATCGTCTTGTCGAGCTTGCTGAAATCGATCATGCGCCGTCGGTCCGGCCGGTGGTGACGATCATGGCCCCGTAGAGCAAGTGGAACCCGCCGAAGGTCGCGGCCATGAGGCCCGAGGGACCGAGCTTGGAAACCAGCGGGGTGGCCGACTGCACGAAGGTCACCGCCGACAGCGAGAGCAGCCCGGTGGCGAGGAAGGCCAGCCCGAGCCAGCCCATCGAGCGCGGCGCGAACTCGCGGATCGCCAGCAGGGCGAGGCCGTAGTGGAGGATCCAGAAGCAGGCCGCGAAGGTCTCGCACTTGGGGCTGCCGAAGCGCAGGTAGAGCAGGCCGAGGAAGCCGCCGACCACCAGCGAGGGCAGCCCGCCGCGCAGCGCCACCCGCAGGCCGTGGGACCAGAACGGCCGACCGTGGGCGATCGCCCGCCGCTGCAGCTGCCACAGGGCGAAGAGGATGACCAGGCCGAGGCCGACGAACCACGGCGCACCCCAGGCCCAGGTGTCCTTTCCCTCGCTCAGCCACCCTGCCGCCAGCGCCGCCGCCCCGCCGACCAGCGCCGCCTCGCCGGAAAGCGCGCGGAACAAGGTCGCCCGCTCCATCATCGTCCGGATCACCCGCAGCTGCTCCGCCGCCTCTTCATGGGTCGTCATGCCGCGGACTTTGCGAAGCAAAGCGCCCTCCGGCAAGCGCGGAGTGCTCCCCGCCCACTGCCGGTGGTCCGTGGTCCCGTGTCCTTTGTCCCTTGTCCCTTGTCGAAGAAGGCCCTTGGAGTCGAGCGAAGCGCGCTGCAAGCGCGTCCCAGAGAAGCTCATGTGCCTCCGCGCCTCCCATGATCGACAACGGACAACGGACAACGGACAAGGGACAAGGGACAAAGGACAACGGACAACGGACAACGGACAAAAAAGCCCGCCACTTCATCGCGACCCGAAGTCGTGCCCAAGCGCCTCACTCCAAACCCGGCACCAAGCACAAAGCACAACACCCCGCAGCTCACCCGGCTCCGCCCCTCCCGCACCCCACCGCCACGGGCACTTTCCACTTTTTACTCGGCACTCCCCCCGGACCAGGCGCGATGACGCGGCTGCAAGCCGCCGCTCCGTTCCATGGCGCCGACACGGCGCCACTCCTACACCAACCCGTCCTTCCGCGCCTGCTTCCAGTAGGCATACTCGGACCGGTTGAAGTCGATGTACTCGGGCGAGAGGTCACTACTAAACATGTAGTATTCCGCGTCGCCCTGGTTGAGGTTGATGTCGATCGTGAACTCCGGCTCGGCGACGATCTCGCGCAGGCGCTCCATCGGGGTCTCCGCCTGCAACCCGCCGAGGCAGGCCGCCGCGCCGTTGTAGCGGATGTCGACCAGCTCCTCGCGGATGCGGGCCCGCGAGTAGCCGATGGCGTGGATCACGCGGCCCCAGTTCGGGTCGCCGCCGTTCCACGAGGCCTTGACCAGGGCCGACTTGCAGACCGCCTCGGCGACCTTCTTGGCGTCGAGGTAGGTGCGCGCCCCGGCGACCCGCACGGTGACGAAGCGGGTCACCCGCTCGCCGTCGCGGACGATCGCCTTGGCCAGCTCGAGCATCAGCCAGCGCAGCGCGTGGCGGAACTGCCGGCAGCGCGGGCCGTTGCGGCGCACCGGGGGAATGCCCGACTCGCCGTTGGCCAGCACCAGCACCGTGTCGTTGGTGCTCATGTCGCCGTCGATGGTGATCCGGTTGAAGCTCTCCTCGACCGCCTCGAGGGTCGCCTTCTCCAGCGTCTCCTGCGGGATGTTGGCGTCGGTGGTGATGAAGCACAGCATCGTCGCCATGCTCGGGCAGATCATGCCGGCGCCCTTGACGCAGCCGCCGAGGCGCACGCGGGTGCCGCCGAGGTCGAAGGACACCGCGATCTCCTTGTGGACGGTGTCGCTGGTCATGATCGCCTTGGCGACGTCGGTGCCGCCCTTCGAGGAAAGCTTCTCGACCAGCTTGCCGAGCTTCGGCTCGATCCGCTCCATCGGCATCGGCAGGCCGATCACGCCGGTCGAGCAGACGCCGACCTGCTGCGGCTTGATGCCGAGCGGCTTGGCCACCCCCTTGGCCATGGCCTTGGCGTCGTTGAGCCCCGGCAGGCCGGTGCAGGCGTTGGCATTGCCGGAGTTGGCGATGATCGCCTGCAGCCGGTTGCGCCGCATGTGGGTGACGGTCAGCTTCACCGGCGCCGCCTTGACCCGGTTAGTGGTGAAGGTGCCGGCCGAGCTGCAGGGGGCCTCGGAGGCGACCAGCGCCAGGTCGAGGCGCCGCGACGAGGGGTCCTTGATCCCGCAGGAAACCGCCGCGGTGCGGAATCCTCGGGGCGCGCCGACGCCTCCCTTGATGCGGGTCAGATGGGTGTCCATGAACAGCAGGGGCGGCGAGCCTGACGAAGAGTCAGGCAAAATGCAACCCGGCGGTCGGCGCGAGGCCGAAGATCAGGTTGAAGGACTGGATCGCCTGGCTCCCGGCGCCCTTGCCGAGGTTGTCCTCGGCGCTCATCAGGATCAGCCGGCCGGTGCGCGGGTCGAGCGCCCAGCCGATGTCGATGAAGTTGGTCCGCGTGACGTGCTTGCTGTCCGGGCAGGCGCCCTCGCCGCGCAGGCGCACGAAGGGCGCCTCGCCGTAGGCGGCCTCGAGCGAGGCGCGGATCTCGTCGCCGCCGACCCCCTCGGCCAGCGTGGCCGTGGTGGTGGTGATGATTCCCGACTGCACCGGGACGAGGTGGGGGACGAAGGTGATCGCGACCGCTTCGCCGGCGGCCAGCGCAAGCTCCTGCTCGATCTCCGACAGGTGGCGGTGCTTGGGCACGCCGTAGGCCCGCAGGCTCTCGTTGCACTCGCAGAACAGCAGCGCGATGTCGCCCTTGCGGCCGGCACCGCTGACCCCGCTCATCGAGTTGGCGACGATCGTCGCGGGGTCGACGAGGCGGTCGCGCAGCAGCGGCAGCAGCGGCAGGATGATGCTCGTCGGGTAGCACCCGGGCGAGGCGACCAGCGCGGCGCGCGCGATTTCCTCCGGGCGTACCTCCGGCAGCCCGTAGACGGCCTCCTCGAGCAGCGCCGGCGCCGGGTGGGGCTGGCCGTAGAACTCGCGGTAGACCGCCGGGTCACGCAGCCGGAAGTCGGCGCTCAGGTCGATCACCTTGAGATGGCGGTCGAGCAGCGCGGTGGCCATCTCCGCGGCAACCCCGTGGGGCAGCGCCAGGAAGGCGGCGGAGGCCCCGGTGGCGGCGATCTCGGCGGCGTCGGGCGCGATGAACTTCAGCCCGGCGCCGGGCAGCCCCTCGAGCCGCGGGAACACCTCGGCGATCCGCCGACCGGCCTCCTGGCGCGAGGTCGCCGCGACCAGCTCGACTTCCGGGTGCCGCAGCAGCAGCCGCAGCAACTCCTGCCCGGTGTAGCCGCTGGCGCCGACGATGGCGGTCTTGATCCGTTCCATGGATGCTGGGATGGCAGGCTTTGGCGGACTTGCCAATCCGGATCTGGACGCCGTGCTGGGGGAATCCGCGCCGGGATGGATCGGATGGGATGGGGGCCATCACCCCGGTCCCGGCCGATTTCCGAGCTTGCCAAGCCGGCCCCTCGCTGATTCTTTGCGGCCCCGTTTGACGGGCTGTGGCGCAGTCTGGTAGCGCACCTGCATGGGGTGCAGGGGGTCGTGGGTTCGAATCCCGCCAGCCCGACCATCCATTCAGATTCATTCTGAATGCGATTCAAAGTCAGTGAGTTGTGAAAAGAAGCGAAGTAGTCGCGACAGCATTTCACACAATTCTCCACACACGTTGACACGGAGACGGAGGCGAATGAAGCCTCCGAAGAAGAAGCGGAACAGGATCATTGAACTCGGCTCGGGCCCCTCGCTCGTCCGGATTTACACGATCAACCGCTCCGACGGCTACCCCCAGTACACGGTCGCCTGGAAGGAGGGAGGGCGGCGGAAAACCCGGATACTCGCGAATCTCGACGAGGCCCGGCTGATCGCCCGCCAGCAGGTCGTCCGCCTGACGAACATCGTGGAGGGCGCCGGCGAAGTGACCCTTCGGGACGTCGAGATATTCCAGCACTGCGAGGCGAAGGCCAAGGAGCAAGGGGTCAGTCTCTCGGCGGCCGTCGATGAGTGGCTGGCAGCACGGAAGATCCTCAACGAGGCCGACCTGATCGAGGCCGTCCGGTTCTTCGAGGCGAACCGGCGTGACTTCCTGCCGGTGAAGTCGGTTGCCTCGGTGGCCGATGAGTTCGTCCGGTCCCGGGCGGCATCCGGAATGAGTCGGGCTTACGTGAAGACAGCCGAGCAAACGACGAAGAAGTTCGTCGAGGCGTTCCCGGTTCCCATCGGGGAGATCACAGTCCAGCAGATCGACAAATATCTTGGCGGGATGAAGGGCGTGGTTCCGACGACAAGGAACTCAAGGCGTCGCATCATCGTGACGATGTTCAGCTTCGCGAGGAAGCAGGGCTACCTGCATCCAGACCGTCAGACAGCGGCGCAGTTGAGCGCCACCTACAAGGTCCCGGACAAGGAGGTCACGATCTTCACGCCGGATGAGATGCGGAAGATCCTCCTGGCGGCCAACGCCCGGATCCTTCCGACAATCGCGCTCGGAGGATTCACCGGGATTCGAACTGGCGAGATTGGCAAGCTTCGCTGGGAGGACATCAAGTGGGACCGCGGCTACATCGAGGTCCGGGCCAAGGTGGCGAAGACAGCAGCACGCCGGCTGGTGCCGATCCCCGAAAACCTCAGGGAGTGGCTTGCCCCATGGAGGCATGAGACGGGGAAGATCGTCACCCTGACCTCGGTGGCCGGGGCGTTCAGCACGACGGCCATCAAAGCGGAAATCCCCGGCGGATGGCGTCAGAATGCCCTCAGACACTCGTTCATCAGCTATCGGGTAGCGGAGACCAGTGACGTTCCCCGAACGGCTCTGGAGGCCGGCAACTCCCCGAAAATGATCTTCCGCCACTACCGTGAGGTCGTGGACGAGGAGGCGGCCAAGGCGTGGTTCTCGATCGAACCACCAGAGGGATGGGAGCCGAAGGATCTGCCATGGCCGGTCCGGGAGAGAATCAGGAAGGCGTTGCAAGAGCGCGGAATTGACACCGGGGACGAGGCGTGAAGACCGAAGATCCTGAGCCAACACTCATCAAGAAGCGGGAACTTGCGAAGCGCCTGTCAGTAAGTCCCCGAACCATCGAGGAGTGGACACAGAAGCGCATCATCCCGCGTATTGCAGTCACGGCACGCCTGAACCTCTACGACTTCGACGAGGTGTTGGCTGTGCTCAAGGACCGCTACCATGTGGGGGCCCGTTGAATTGCTCGCGACCCAATGGAAAAGGCCCCGGACGGTGTGAACCATCCGGGGCCTTTGCGACTGTCAGCATCCTGGTCAGGAACTGAAGCTCTGGTTTGCCTTGCCGTCGTCGGCCAGGTCACCGACCCGGTTCACGGTGTCCTTGAGGATCGAGGCCGCGGCGAAAATGACGGCGCCGAGGCCGGGTTCGACGAACGGGATGGCATTGAGGGCGGCGACGAAGCCGGCGAGCTTGCCGACGTAGCTGAGGATCTTGAGTGCTTTCATGGCACCCAAGACGCCATGTCAACGAGCGCAGTTCGTAGGCGGGGAGCGTATTGCGTCTCGACCGCTATCCGGAAGGATGAACCTATTGCCTGCTTGCGCTGTTGCAAGGTGGGTTGGTCATGGTAATGAAAACCTCCCGGGCTTTTCGCCTTGATGAAAGAGATCCAATCAGTGCTTCTTCATAGCCCGGCTTCTCGTGCCTGACACTTACGCCACGGGCCTCCAACGGCACAAAAAAGCCCTAGGGCCGAGCTAAGGCCCTAGGACTGTGCAAATGCCAGGATCAATCGAAGCTTGCGATGAACACGCGCCTTCTACTTCTTCGACGATTTGATCTCGTTGTCCTTGTCGTGCCATCCTTCTCGATAGGCTTCGTTTTCGATCCTCTCGGTGCGGATCGTGTTATCGGACTTAAACATGTGCCACGCCTCTGAATCGTGGGGCGTGCTACAAGACTTGCCAGCGGCTCGATCAGCCCGGCCCTTGTGGTATTTTTCGTCTCGTGACATGGTGTCGTTTGTTTGGATTAACGCCTTACGGCATCCCAAAATCGGACAGTTCACGAAGCTGTCAAGTGACAGCCGGACGCATTTCACTCGGAAGAAGCAAGGTCAGTTGGAGTTGCTTGCTTCGGGCTTTGTGACAATTAGGCGCTTCTTGACTTCACGTGATGTCCTTCATCGATCGAAGAATGGGAGCCTGTATTCCCCGCGAAGCGACTACCTGATCACGGCCGCCTCCGCAGCTTCCGGATCATCGTCACCATCGAAAGCAGGCCGACGAGGAGACCTACGACCAGCGACGCCACCCGCAGGTGCCATTCGATCTGCTCCTGCATGGAGGTGACGACTCCGAGTAGGGGTGAGACGGTGCCGACGATGCCACGAACGGCGAAATCGAACTCAGAAGGTGGGCGCATGTTGCCCCGGATCGGCTGTCAACGGGGCCTCGCTGGCGGTTCTAGCTGTATGGCTCGTCGATCTCGGGCCCTCCCGCAGCCCCGATGTCGATCCGCAGGTCGTCCAGTTGGAGGTAGGCGTGGCTTTTGTTCGCACCGATGTTTCGAGTGACGTCCACAAGGCACTCGGGTTTAACCACGTCAAAGCTGCCGGCGACCGTGCTGCCGTCCGTCGAATACTCCCAAGTGATCCTGACCTCGATGCTCGTGTACTGGTCCGTCTCTCCGCTCGCCGGCCAAGTCGCCCAGTCTTCTTTCTTGAGACCCCCGTTGTAGTCGTAGTCGTAGGGCAGGGTCGAGTTTCCGGCAGGGAGGGGGCTCCAGGACGATTGGCCCTGAAGCCTCAGGTAGACGACATCCGCCCCGGAGTTGTCGAACCAGACGTTTCGCCCGGTGTTGAGCCAGCCGCTCGAGCTGGAGACGGTGTCCGACAGTGCGACCGGTCCGTATGTTTCGGAGCTTGGTGGCGCCCACACCTCCTCGCTGCCGAGGTGGATCCCGAGGACCTCGGTGGCACCGAGCCTCGCCGCGACGACCGGGTTCGAGCCTACGTTCATGCCGTGATGATGTAGAGGGTGTCCGCGTCAGGAGGCGAAAGCAGGTCGTAGGCGGCCTGGGTGAGGGTCACGATCTTCATCGCCGTTCGGGCCGTGGGGGCATCCGCCGCCTGCAGCACTGCGCGTCCGGTCGCCCCGGCATCGGATACCTGGTGGGAATTCACCTTGCCGGGGATGCGGCCGGTGTCGTCGAGGCAGACCGCGTGTCCTTGGGCCTGCTCTTCGGTCAGGGCGGCACCGGTGTGGTCGACCAGCGGAGGGGCGGTGCCCGGGGCCGTGAGCCCGGCGAAGACGGTGTCGCGGAAGGCGGCGCGGCCGAGCTCGGTGGGGTCGAGGGTGGTCATGTGCCAGACGGCGGCTCCCTCGGTGGCGTCCACGCACCGGTAGATCTCCACGCCGCTGTAGCCCGTGTCGTCGCTGTCCGGGAGGTCGGCCGGGGCGCCAGGCGTGGACCCGGGGAGCGGAGGCGGCGCGGTGACGACCCACAGGCTGCCGACTTCCCAGCCCTGGGTGGAGTCGTCGTTGGCGTCGGGGTAGCGGGTGGCGGCGTAGTCGTGGTTCCCGGGAAGCCCGAGATTGCGGAGGGCCTGGGCTTTTTCCGCCGCGCCCAGCACCTGGACCCGATCGAAGAGAATCGCCCGCGCCGCGACGAAGTCGTCCGGGCTCGGCAGGCTGGAGGGGGTGCCCTCGGTGCCTCGGTTCACGTCGTTTTCCACCACGACCAGGAAGGTGCGGGTGGAGGTCGGTTCGCCGGCTCCCTCACGCCAGGTGATCTCGCCCATCAGCATGACCTCGGAAAGCTCGGATCCGGCGGCCGAGCCAACCTGCATGGCGGAGTCGAGCTCCGCGGTGTTGAAGGACGGGGTGCACAGGTAGGCCGGGCTCTCGGCTTCGGGCTCCGGCAGTGTCCATTCGGTCTCGTGGACGAGGTAGCCGACGTCGTAGCGCCCGCGCGGCTTGATCCCGAACTGGAGTTCCAGGGTGGCGGGATCGCCGATGGTCGCCGGGGTGGTGCCACTGGTGAGAAAGGTGACCTCGAGTTGGGCCGCGTCGCCGCGCTTGAAACGGATGGCGGACACCGGGTTGCGGAACCCCGGGCCATCGATCAGTTGCAGCGTCTCCAAGTCGACGTAGAGCCTCACGCTCCCGGCGGGCTGTCAACCGGGGGCTGACCAGCGTTCCCCGTGCATCGTCGGCTTGGTTCCGAAGGGCGAGCGGTAGCAGACGACGCCGACGTTTACGACCCGCACTTCGCCGACATCCTCGGGAACCTCGAGGTCCTGCCAGTCGCCGACAATCCACGAGTCCGGGTTCTGGG
>JAUIJB010000106.1 GCA_030430455.1 Verrucomicrobiia bacterium
GCCGCCGGGGCTTCGCTTGTCGAGGTCATGGGCCACCGTCTGACCACCGCCGAAGGCAGGGCCCTCTACGGGCTGCGCAAACAGACCGTCGAGCCGGTCTTCGGGATCATCAAGGAGGTCATCGGCTTTCGGCGCTTCATGCTACGGGGCAAGGAGAAAGCCGGGCTGGAATGGACACTGGTGAGCACGGCCTACAACCTCAAGCGACTCTTCGGACTTGGAGTGCGGCTACGGACCGCCTGACGGGCCCGGGCGGGTGCCGGGTCAAGGCCCACAGGAAGCCAGCGGACTCATGGGCCTGTCCGACAGCAAAGCATGGATCGCCAAAAGGCTAATGCCAGCTGCCGGCCATATCGGTCCGGACCGCTGCGAGAAAGAAAACCTCAGGCTCGCGTCAAGTCCGACAGGCTGCTAGAATTCGGCGAGGTGCCGACCGGTGCCGGCCGGCTGGCGTCCGATCTCGGGCTCAGCCTGCGGTCGCTCAATGAGGCATGCCGGAGGAGCGCCGGCATGCCGCCGGGGCGCTTTCTGAAACTGCTGCGCCTGAACCGGGTCCGGCGCGATCTCATCCGCGAATCGTGCGCGGAGCGGTCGGTGACCTCGCTCGCGATCACCCACGGCTTCACCGAACTGGGCCGCTTCGCCGGCGAGTATCGGGCGCTGTTCGGCGAGCTTCCGTCGGAGACGCTGCAGCGGCCGCGCTTGTCGCCCCGCGAGTACTTGCCGAGGCCGGTTTGAGGGAGCGGTTCCCGTGGGCGGAGCGGGTCCTATGAGCGGAGCGGTTCCTATGAGCGGAGCGGGTCCTATGAGCGGAGCGGTTCCCATTCCTATGGGCCCCATGGTGGAGCGGCGCCACTCGCCGCGGGCGGCGAGTGCTCCTACAACTGATTCTCGATCGGCAGCAGGGTCATGATGCGGTTCATGGTCCGGCGGCCGAGGGTGGTCTCGGGGTCGACGGTCCAGGTCTTGGTCTCGCCGTCGACCTCGGTGGTCCAGAGCGTGCGGCCCTTGTCGTCGAGGGTCACCCGGTAGGCGTTTTCCGGGCGCACGCCCTCGTCGAGGAACTCGCTGACCTGCCTGGCGAAGGCCTCGCTGTGGACCAGCAGGCCGAGCTCGGAGTTGATGTCGGCCGAGCGCGGGTCGAGATTGAAGCTGCCGACGAAGGAGGTCTCGCCGTCGATCACCAGGGTCTTGGTGTGGAGGGCGGCGCGCGAGTCGCGCGCCTGCGGGGCGACCTGGGAGAGCATCGCCGGCGCGTCGGGCCGCAGCTCGAAGACCTCGGCCCCGGCGCGGATCACCTGCGGCCGGCGGCGGGTGTGGCCGGCCTGGGCGGCGACCACGTCGTTGCCGGCCAGCGCGTTGGTCAGCACGCGGACGTCGACGCCGCGCGCGCTGAGCTGGCGGATGGTCTCGATCGCCGGGTCGCGCAGGATGAAGTAGGCCGCCTCGATGTGGACCTCGCGCTCGGCGGCGGCGACCGCGGCGTGGAGCCGGCGGTTCATCTTGCCCTCCGGGTCGCGGCCCTGCATCGCCTCGTAGGTGTCGAACAGCACCTCGCCGCGGGCCCACACGACCTCGTCCATGATGTCGTCGATCCGCCCGCGCAGTTCGGCGACGTCCTGGTTGACCGGGAAGGGGCAGCGCTCGGGACGGATGTTCGCGCGCAGCGTGGCGACCTGGCGGCGGAAGTCGTCCATGTCCGGCTTGTCGCGGACGAAGGCGTCGATCGGCACGGCGGACTCGCTGTTCCAGAACTCGTCGAAGGTGTCCGACAGGTCGCGCACGACCGGGCCGACGGCGGCGATGTCGAGGTCGCGGTTGTTGAAGCTCTCGCCGAGGCCGAAGTATTCGTCGGCGATGTTGCGCCCGCCGACGATCGCGCAGGCGTTGTCCATCACCATGATCTTGTTGTGCATCCGCTTGTTGAGCTTGCCGAAGTTGAGGAGGAACTCGCTGGTGCGGTTCGAGCGGTAGCGGTGGGGGTTGAAGATCCGCACCTCGATGTTGGGGTGGGCGGCGATCGAGGCGGTCGCGCTGTCGCGCTTCTTGAAGTTGACGTCGTCGAGAAGGAAGCGGACCCGCACGCCGCGGTCGGCGGCACGGATCAGGTGGTCGGCCAGCAGCAGGCCGGCGGTGTCGGCCGACCAGATGTAGTACTGCACGTCGAGGGTCTCCTGGGCGAAGTCGGCCAGCGCGATGCGGTTGACGAAGGCGCGGCGGTTGTCGCCGAGCACGGCGAAGCCGGACTTGCCCGGGTGGCGCGCGGCGGCGTCCTCGAACTGGCCCGCGACTCCTCGGCTCGGTGGCTTCACGAGCGCCTGGCTGGGAGGTTTGGGGCCGTCGAAGCTGGGCACGGCGCAGCCGGCGAGCAGGAGGACGGCAAGGACGGCAAGGGCGGCCAGGCCGGGGCCGGTCCATGACTTGAGGAAGGCAGGGGCATTCACGTGGATCGTTGGGTGTTGCAGAATGACTGGGCGGTGCCGCCGGCGGGAGCCTAGCACTACTGGACCGGGGCTGCCAGCCGCGAGACCCGCGACCAGAAGCGGAACCAGCCGCTCTTCTCCGCGAACTCGCCCTTGTCGACCTTGCGGGCATCGGCGAAGTCCTGCTCGAGCATGGCGGCGACCTCGGCGGTGAAGGCTCGGTCGTCGACGCCCATGGTGACCTCGAAATTGAGCCGGAACGAGCGGTTGTCGAAGTTGGCGGTGCCGATGGTGCAGTAGCGGTCGTCGATGACCACCACCTTGTGGTGCATGAAACCCTTGGTGTAGCGGTGGACCTCGATGCCGGCGTCGTGCAGCTCGGGCAGGAAGGACCAGGCCGAGAGGTCGACCATCGTGCTGTCGCCCTCGTCGGGAACGAGGATCTTCACGTCCACGCCGCGAAGCGCGGCGAGCTGGAGCGCGCTGATGAACTGGGGATCCGGCACGAAGTACGGGCTGGCGATCCACAGCCGCTCCTCGGCCATCCCGATCGCGTGGAGGAAGAACAGGGTGCAGGTTTCCAGCGGGTCGACCGGGCCGGAGGGCAGGCAGAGCAGGCGCATGTCGGCCCCGCTCGCGGCCGGCTGCGGGTCCCAGTCGAGGCCCTCGAGGACTTCCTTGGCAGCCCACTGCCAGTCCTCGGCGAAGGACACCTGGACGGTCTGGACCACGGGCCCCTCGACCCGCATGTGGGTGTCGCGCCAGTAGCCGAACGCGGGGTCGAGCCCCTTGTACTCGTCGCCGACGTTGAGGCCGCCGACCCAGGCCTCCCGGCCGTCGACCACCACGATCTTGCGGTGGTTGCGGAAGTTGATCTGGAAGCGGTTGGTGTCGCCCTGGGTGGTGTTGAAGGGAAGGACCGCCACGCCGGCCTCGCGCAGCGGGTCGAGGTAGCTGTCGGGCAGCTTGCTGCCGATCTCGTCGTAGAGCAGGTGGCAGCGGACGCCATGGCGGGCCCGCTCGATCAGGGCGTCCTTGAGGTCGTTGCCGGTCGGGTCGTCACGGATGATGTAGAACTGCACCAGCACGTAGTCCTCGGCGCGGGCGATGCCCTCGAGGATCGAGGGGAAGGTCTCGTCGCCGTCGACCAGCAGTTCGGCGTCGTTGCCGCCGGTGGCGGGAAGCTGCGCCAGCTGTTCGACCACGAAGGGGCCCGCACGATCCGGCTCGGGGACCAGGCCGCGCTCGCGTAGGGTGGCGTCGAACTCCTCCCAGAAGTGCTGGTATTTCTCGCGCTCGCTGCGCCGCGCGGTGACGTAGCCGTGGAAGTCGCTGCGGCCGAAGACCCAGTAGGCGGGCACCGCGACGTAGGGGATGGTGTTGAGGGAGATCGCCCAGGCGATGGCCCCCTGGGAGGTGCGGGTCTCCATGATCGCCTTCACCGAGGTGAGGGCGCCGAGGAGGTGGGCGACGATCACGATGGTGCCGGTCAGTTTGCGGCGGTGGCGGCGGAGGAAGCGGGCGCTGCGGTCGAGCCGCTCGTGCCGCCCCAGCCAGCGGCGGAACCCGTCGGGAAGCTTCATCGCCAAGCTGTCGCCTGCCGCGGGCGAGCATGTCGAGCCGAAAGGGGGTGTTGGATTTCCACAGAAGGTCGCGAAGGAAGCGAAGGTCCTGGATGAGTGGCTTTGCGGACATTGCGTGCTTCTGTGAAATCCGGCGGAACGGGAGCCGGGGGTGGGAGGTTTTCCCCACAGAAGGTCGCGAAGGACGCGAAGGTCCTGGATGAGTGGCTTTGCGGACTTTGCGTGCTTCTGTGAAATCCGGCGGAACGGAAGCCGGGGGCGGGAGGTTTTTTCCACAGAAGGTCGCGAAGGACGCGAAGGTCCTGGATGAGTGGCTTTGCGTGCTTCTGTGAAATCCGGCGGAACGGGCTGCCCTGGAAGGGATGTTCTTCGTCCCTCGTGCGACTTCAGTAGAGGTTGCCCCGCGGGCCGACCTGGAGGACTTCGAGCCTCGATCCGTTGTCGTCATCGACAGCTCGGAAGATTGCTCGGTAAACGCCGACTCTCAAACGCATGCAGCCCGCCCATTCGCCCCTCATCGGCTTGACGTTGGGATGGCTC
Organism: Verrucomicrobiia bacterium; assembly: GCA_030430455.1. GTDB lineage: Bacteria > Verrucomicrobiota > Verrucomicrobiia > Verrucomicrobiales > Akkermansiaceae > Haloferula. The sequence goes on from JAUIJB010000106.1 coordinate 4,547, forward strand.
AGCAGATCGTCGAGTCCGGCGAGCTGGTCGAGAGCGGTCTTGAGCTGTTCCCTGCGCTCGGCAGGCATGCGCCGCATGGAGCGGGCCGCGTGGCGGTGATAGGCGACTTGCCTCCTATCTCCGAGGCGGGCACGAAAGCGCCACGGTTCCCGGCGAGTGAGTCGGCCAGCGCCTCGCGAAGCTCGCCCTGTTCCTCCTCGTCGAGGTCGAGGCCGCAGGCTTCGGCAAGTTCGACGAACTGAGCGTAGGGGATCAAGACTTCGCTCGGCTCGCCCTTCTCGTTGAGGACGAGTTTCTTCGTGATGGCCATGGCGGGATTCTACACCCCCGGAGTCGCTTCGTCGGGGTTTTGCTCTGCGTCCTCGAACCTAGGCGCCATGGGGCTCACAGCTGCTCGTAGGGGATCGAGAAAGTGTCGCCGTCCTCGAGGCGGCCGCTGCGCAGGCCCTTGACGAACCAGCGCATGCGCTGCTCGGAGGTGCCGTGGGTGAAGGCGTCGGGGACGATGCGGCCCTGGGCCTGCTTCTGCAGGCGGTCGTCGCCGATCGCGTTGGCGGCGCTCATGGCCTCCTCGATGTCGCCGGGCTCGAGGATCTGCCAGCGCTCCTCGGCGTGGTGGGCCCACACGCCGGCGAGGAAGTCGGCCTGCAGCTCGAGGCGCACCGAGAGGCGGTTGTATTCGGCCTTCGAGACGCGGCCCTGCTGGCCGTGAACCCGCTCGGTGTAGCCGAGCAGGTGCTGGACGTGGTGGCCGATCTCGTGGGCCAGGACGTAGGCGTAGGCGAAGTCGCCGCCGGCATTCATGCGGTTCTGCATCTCGGCGAAGAACGAGGTATCGAGGTAGACCGTGCGGTCGGCCGGCAGGTAGAACGGGCCGGTCGCGGCGTTGGCCATTCCCCCGGGGATTTGGGTGTAGCCGGAGTAGAGCACCAGGCGCGAGGGCTGGTAGCGCTTGCCGTAGTCGGCGAAGATGCCGCTCCACACCTCCTCGGCGTCACGCTTGAGGGTGCGGACGAAGGCGCCGACCTCGTCGTCGGGGTCGGCCTGGGTGGTCGTGGGGGCGCTCGGCGGGGCGACCTGGTTGGCCGTCTCGAGCAGCTGCAGCGGGTTGACCTTGAACACGAAGGCGACCAGGAGGAGCACGACGATCGTGCCGCACCCGCCGCGCACCATCACGGGGCGGCCTCCTCCGCCCGCCCCGCGGCGGTCCTCGACGTTGGTGCTCTGTTGTCTGCCTTTCCAGCGCATGGTGTCGGTCGTTCGGGGTGGTTGGCTTCAGGCGGATGGCGCCGCTGTCCCGTAGCGTTGGTGAATGTGGGCGCAGACTTCGGCGGGCAGGCGCAGGCCGTGGGCGAGCTGGCGCAGGTAGTCGGACTCGGCCTTCGAGTCGAGGTCGATCGCGCTGAGGGAGATGGTGTAGACCTTGTACTCCATCCCGAGCGGCACCGACCAGGCGAAGTCGCGCACGTCGGTCATGGTGTCGAGCTCGCGGCGCAGGAACTCGACCGCCTCGCGCGAGGCCCCGCCGAGTTGCTTGAGGATGGCGTCGCGCTCGTCGCGGTTGAGTCGGCCGTCGGCCTTGGCGGCGTGGATCATCGCGCGAATCAGGACCTGCGCCTCGGCATCCTGGCGCGCCGGCCCGGGCGGCTGGCCGCGGTCGCCGGATGGCGGCAGGGGCGGCGGGACCGTCCCGGGTGCCGGCGCGGACCACTTCGGCGGCGCCTCGGGCGTGGCATCCGACGGGGCGCCGCGGCGCTCGCTCCCGACCCCGAGCAGGTCCTCCAGCTCGCGGGCCTGCCGGGCGACGTCCTGCTCGGTCGGTGGCGGGGGAATCGGGTCGCGCCTTCCCGCGGAGCGGCCCCCGCCGAAGATGTCCCGGAAGATGTCACCGCCGCCGGGTGAGGGCTTGCCGCCCCCGGGGGAGGGCCTGCCGCCACCGAGCCCGCCGCGGAGGATCTCGGTGAGAATGTCGGTCGGGTTCATGGGTTGCTGAGTCTCCCCTGTTAATCGCTTTTCGCGGTGAGATCCAGCACTTTGGGAGGCCAGTTCCGGCCGACTCCCTGGGAAGGGGCGAACGAGGGCTGGAACGACGACGACTGGCGGGGGGGATGGGTGAACTAGTGAGCCGGTGAGCCAGTGAGCCAGTGAGCCAGTGACGAGTGAGCTAGTGACTGGTGGGAGTGGCTTGGTAGGGGTGGGGGCCTGAGCGGAGGGAGGAGCGTTTGAGGGTGGTGATGGTGGCGGAGAGGATCTTGATGATCTCGTCGAGCAAGGCGATGCGCTGCCCGATGGTTTCGTCGGAGAGCCAATGGTGCATCCGTCGGTAGCACCCGCGGGTCTCGCGAACCGAGCTGCGCGAATCGTCGAGAAAGCGAATCCACTCGGCCCTGCTCATGCGCCCGAACCCCTCTTCCATGTTCGCGCAGATCGAATCAGCCTTCGCAAGCTGCTGCGAAACCAGCCGCCCCAAGCTGAAGTCGCCCTTCAATGGTTCCACGTCGGCAACGACATGGTAGAACAACTCCATGCCCTTCCGATAAGCCCCAAAGTCCTCGATTGACCTCATGTCACTGTTTCACTAGCTCACTGCTCACTGTCCGGCGTGTACCAGATCGGGCTGGTGTAGGCGCGTTCCTGGAGGCTCATGCGGGCTCCCTCGGGGGGCTTGGAGCCGAGCCGCTTGGCATCGTAGGCGGTCCAGCGCGGCGTGGGGATCTCGAGGACCCGGGCATAGTAGAAGGCCGGCTGCGAGGCATCGAAGTCGGGGTCGACCCAGTGGCTGATCAACTCGGGAGAGCCGATCGTGTTGGTCCAGGTGGCGTTCTCCACGTCGACCGTGCTGCCGACGGCGGGCAGCTTGCCGTCGTCGCCGCGCTCGCGGTCGCCGCTCCAGACCACGTCGTGGACCTTCTCGTGCAGCTCCCCCCCGGAATCCATCCAGCCCTTGACGACCTGGATGCGGTCGAGGTTGGCACCGATCGGGTCCTTGAGGGCGGCGACGAGGAAGGTCGGCGACTTGCCGTCCGGGGCGTCGCTGAAGTCGCCGCCCATCGGCACGCCCTTGGTGTAGCCGGGAAAGGCGGGGTTGCGGGTGTGGGCATCGGCTTCCTCGAAGTCCCAGCCACCGAAGAAGCGGACGATCATCCGCGAGCCGGTGGTGGCGTAGGTCTCCTTGCGCTGCATGGCGTCCCAGATCGAGGCCCGGGTGTTCTCCTCGGCCCACACGGCGGCGTAGCCGGAGGCGCCGACTTCCCAGTCGAAGATCGAGATGCCGGTCTCCGGGTTGTCCATGAACTTGGCGAGCATGCGCTCCGGGGAGGGCTCCTGGGGCGTGGTCTTGCCGAAGAAGTTCTCCTCGGCCATGGCGGCGAGGCCGGTATGGGCGTCGCTGCTGCCGACCAGGCCGAACTTGTAGGGGTTGGTGCCGAGCTTCCCGCCGAGCTGGAGGCCGCGCTTCAGGGCGGCCCGGCTGTACTCGCCGGCGAGCATGTCCTCGGTCTTCGGCTGGCTGGCGTCGAGGTTGCCCTTGTCCCAGGTCTCAAAGTCGGCGAACTCGTCGTTGGGCGAGAGGAAGGGGTGCGCCTCGCCGTCACCCTTGGTTTGGGTGGTCTCGTAGAGGCGTTCCCACCTGGCGCGCTGCTCGGCGTAGCCGGCGTCGAGCTCCTTGCCGAAGGACTCGGTCAGCGGGAACATCGTCCCGTTGCTGAGGTTGCCGTTGTGGGCGATCGCGAGGACGTTGCCGCCGGTCTTGGACTCGTAGGACTCCATCCACTTCCACAGGTCGCGCGGGTCGATGCTGCCCATGGGGGGGTAGCAGGTGAAGGGGACGACCTGGCTCGCCCGGTCGGCATTGTCGCGGAAGATGACGTTGCGGTGGAGGTTGTTGCCCTTGTCGAGGGAGGTCCACTCGTAGCCGATGAAGGCGGTGAAGGTGCCGGGTTCGTTGTAGTGCTCGGCGGCGTCGATGGTCTCCTGCCAGGCGTTCTTGTAGGGGCGCGTGCCGGGAAGGTACATCAACTTCTCCGGGAAGGTGCCCTGGGAGAACTGGCCGATGATGTCGAGGGCCGCCGCGGCGCCCTTGCCGGCCTTGATCATGTCGTACCACTTGCGGCCCATCGGTTCGGCGAGGATCTCGGGCTTGCCGGCGAAGAGGTCGGGGAAAAAGCCCATGTTGTCGGAGTGGTCGGCGACGACGAGGAAGTCGAGCGGGCGCGACAGCTTGGCCGGCTGGCCGCTGGAAGCGGTGACCTGCTCGCCGCGGGCGAAGCGGTACGCGTCGCGCGGGCTGAGGGTGCAGCCGAAGGCGCCGGCATCCATCGAGAAGCCGGTGTGGAGGTGGGTGTCGCCGAAGTAGGGACGCGAGGGAAAGCCGCGGTCGGCGTAGGGCGAGTAGGGCCGCTTGCCGTGGATCTTCGCGAGGTCCTCGGCGTCGGGGGTTCCGGCATCCTGAGCGAGGAGCCCGGGGAGAGTCAGGGTCGCGAGGGCCAGGAGCCGCGCGAGGCGGGCGGGGAGGGCGGGGAGGGCAGGGAGGGCAGGGAGGGCAGGGAGGGCAGGGAGGGGCTTCATGGGAGGCGGAGGTGGATCCGGACCAGTTAAGTCAAGTCGATCGGTGGGACTCAAGAAGTTCCTTTCGGCGATTCGGTGGATCATTCATGTCCCGGCATGATCAAGGAAGCGTGATGATGGCGGGCGCTCCCGCCTCGTCCTCGTCGCCGTTAGCCTTAGAAAGCCAGCGGGTTGCCGCTGATTGACCGAGTGCCTGTTGGCGGCTGCAATCGTCCCATGAAGCTCGAATACACCTACTGGGAAGACGGCGAAGACTTCGTCGGGTTTCTCCGTGAGTTTCCCGACTACTGGACCCAGGGAGCGAGCTTGGAAGATCTGGAGGAGCACCTGCGCGATCTGTTCCGTGACCTTTCCGGCGGGGAGATCGCGGGGATCCGGCGCATGGGACAGCTTGAGATCGCATGAAGCGGGCCGACCTCCTCAAGTAACTCGCAACAATGGGTTGCGAGCTTGTCCGGTACGGAGGAAAGCACGACTTCCACACCCAGCCTGCCACCGGCAAGTCGCAGCCGGTTCCGCGACATCGAGAGATCAACGAGATCCTGGCAAGGAAGATCATTCGATACTTGGACCCCGAGAACCACAACGGCTAACACCAAGGGTGCCCGACATCACCGTGATGACCGGGACATCGCTTCATGGACCTTCGTTGTCTTCGGTGAAATCCGGCGGAACGGGAGCCGGGGTTGGGAGGTTTTCTCTACAGAAGGTCGCGAAGGAAACGAAGGTCCTGGATGAGTGGCTTTGCGAACTTTGCGTGCTTCTGTGAAATCCTGCGGAACGGGAGCCTCTCGCCGGTCGGGTGGTCAGTGACGAGTGACGAGTGGTGAGGCACGGACCGCGCGACCCCAGTCGCGCCCGACTCCCGACCCTGGCGCGACTGGGGTCGCGCGGTCCGTGCCTGGGATGCCGCCTAGTTCCCCAGCGCCGGGAGCTTGGCCGGGTCGAGCTTGGCGAGGATCTCGCCGGAGTCGCTGCCCCACTTCGAGATGCACTTCATCATCATGGTGACCGGGACATCGACCGGGTGAACCCGCTCGCCGGGCATGATGAAGATGCCGCCGGCCATCGGGGTGGGGACCGAGGGCATGAAGACGGTGACCCAGCCGTTGGCGTGTTGCTCGACCAGGAAGGCCGGCGAGAGGCAGCCGTCCTCGACCTCGATCAGGGCGGGCTGGAAGTCGTTCTCGGACTCGAACTCGCCGGCCTGCGCGGCGATCGAGCGCAGCGCGGCGTAGCCGGGGATGCGCTTGAACACGGCCTCCTCGAGGGTCTTGCCGATCAGGCGGCCGATGGCGGTGTGGACCAGCAGGCCGACCACCAGGCAGATGA
>JAUIJB010000107.1 GCA_030430455.1 Verrucomicrobiia bacterium
GATGCCCTCCCAGGTGGAGGCGATCTTGATCAGGATGCGGTCGCGCGAGATGCCTTCCTTCTCGTAGCCCTCGATGAGGGTGCGGGCCTTGGCGATGGTGCCCTCGGTGTCGAAGGACAGGCGGGCATCGACCTCGGTCGAGACGCGGCCCGGGACGATCTTGAGGATCTCGAGGCCGAAGAGGATGAGGATGCGGTCGATCACCGCCTCGACGAGCTCGTCGCCGGCGAGGCTGGAGTCCTTGAACTCGGCCACCGCCTTGTCGACGAGGTGGCGATATTCCTCCTTGCCGGCGGCGGCGAGGATCAGCGACGGGTTGGTGGTGGCGTCCTGCGGCTGGTAGGCCTTCATCGACTCGAAGTCGCCGGTGTCGGCGACCACGGTGGTCATGGCCTTGAGTTGTTCGAGTTGGTTGCTGGTGAGGGTGGTGCTCATGTCTGCGGGCGGGGTAGGCGGTGGGGGGAGGTTGGACGAGTGGAAAGCGGGGGATTTCCGGTGGTTCAATTCATGACATGGATGAGCCGGCTTCGCGGTGGTTGCGGGCGGGGGTTGCCGCCCGCGGGCCGCCGGGGCGTTCAGCGCACGCCGGCCCCGGTGGCCGGGAGGAAGCGGTAGTAGACCTCGAGCATCAGGATGCTCAGGCAGGTGCGGTAGTGGACGTTGTTGAGCGAGTGGCCGGTGTCGGCGGTCGGCTTGAAGGAGCCGTCCGGGTTGGCGGCGTTGAGGACCTCGTCGCGGAACATGTTGTTGTAGAACTCCCAGTCGTCGCCGCCGCGGTTCATCATCGCCTGGCTCTCGTAGTAGTGCGTGTAGAGGTCGCTCCACTTGTCGTCGTTCCAGATCAGCTTGGAGTTCTTGCGGATGTACTCGGCGCCCTTGCGGGCGGCCGATCCCTTGTCCCACATCTGCAGCGAGAGCATGCCGGCGCCGGTGAGGCTGAAGTAGGTGCGGTCGCCGGCGGGGGTGTCGCCGGAGTAGGCGAAGCCGCCGTGGCCCTGCTCGCGCTGCTCGACGTAGTTGAGGGCCCGGCGGATGCAGGAGGACATGCCCTGGAAGTCGAGGCCGGTGTGCTTGCAGGCCTTGAGGGCCTGGATCTGCCAGGCCGCCACCGAGAGGTCGCCGCCGCGGGCGCTTTCCTCGCGGTAGCCGTACTCCCAGCCGCCGGACTTGTTCTGGTTGTCGATGATGTACTGCCCCGCCTTCTGGGTCACCTCGAAGAGGTTGGGGACGTTGAAGCCGAGCTGCTTGGCGAAGGTGGCGGACTCGCCGAGCGCGTAGGTGGCGATGGCGTGCTGGTAGGGCATCGGGTTGTCCGGGTCGGTGTTGAGCCGGCCGTTCTGCTTCATGCCGAGGTTGACCAGCCAGGTGATGCCCTTGAGCACGGTGGTGCCGTATTTCGGCGAGACCGGGGTCTCGCAGTGGCCGAGGTAGGCGAGGATGGCGAGGCCGGTCATCGCCGACTTGTTGCTGCCGTCCCAGCTGCCGTCCTCGTTCTGGGTCTCCTGGAGCCAGTCGAGGCCCTTGACGACGACCTCCTCGCAGCGCTCGGTGCCGCCGTTGGCGAGCAGCCGCTGCATGCGGTCCTCGGGCGAGCAGCGCTTGCGCATGGACGCCGGGATGGCGCCGAAGCCGCCACCACCGCCACCGTCGCCGCCGGAACCCCAGCCGTCGCCGAAGTCGTCGCCGTCGCCGAAGTCGGTCGAGGGGTCGGGCACGTCGATCTCCGGGACCGGCACCGCCACGTTCGAGGTGGTGGCGGCGGTGATCACCTTGGAGCGGGCCGAGGACGGCGCCGAGGGCTTGCGCTCGACGCTGTTGGTCATCTTCTTGTTCTCCAGCTGCTGGTCGTCGCTGGCCGGCGCCTGGTAGCTGATGATCGGCGGGGTCTCCTTGAGGATCGGGGGCAGGAAGATGAAGGCGAGGATGACACCGAAGAGCACGATCACGAGGATCGAGACGAGGATCGAGGAAATCGTCGAATTGCGCCGCTGGGCGTCAAGGCGGGCCTGGGCTTCGGGGCTGAGCTGGGCGTGGAGACTCATCGCGGAAATCGCTGAAAGGTTGCCCGGAAAGGCTAGACGTGGAATCGGCGATGGCCAATCCAAATCGGGCAAGGACCGGGCGGAAAGCCCCTAACGAGCGGCCCCGGGAGCGTTCTCGTCTCCCTGCGCGGGGCCGCCCTCGAGGCGTCGCAGGATGATCGCGACGGTCGCCTCGCCGATCACCTCGGCGGTCTCGAGGTTGCGGGCCAGGCGGCGGGCGGCGGCCAGCTCGACGGTGTCCAGCTCGCGGCCTTCGGGGGTCCGCGCCGGGTGGAGCTCCAGATTGGGGACCACCGAGACCAGCGCCGGCGTGATCGACCGGTCGATCAGTGGCCGGATGACCGGGGAGCCGCCGGGGAGCCGCGGCATCCGGCCCTCGGACAACTCGCGCAGCCGGCGGTGGTCGTCGAGCAGGTGGAGCTGGCGCGCGGCGTCGTGGGCGCGGGTCAGGTGGTCGCGGACGATGCGCTCGTGGATCGGGTAGTCGTCGTAGGCACCGGGCTTCTGGTCGCGCTCGAAGACCTGGTCGAAGAGCTCGCCGGGGGCGATGCCCAGCTGGCGGCCGGTCTCGACCAGGGCGACCGCGCGGAGCAGGACCTCGGCGGCGTTGTCCTGGTCGAACTGGCGGTAGTAGGAGGCCTCGGTGGTGGCCAGCTGGAGTTCGGCGACCACCTCGCGCTTGGCTTCCAGCCGCTTGTAGGCCTTGAGGGCGAACACCGCGGCAATGAACAGGGCGGTGCCGAGGAGGGCGTAGCGGATCAGGTCGGAGGTGCGGGTTTCCATCAGCGTCTCTTCTTGGTGGCGGCGGGTTCCTCGAAGTTGCGTTCCTCGCGGCAGTGGAACAACGCCTCCTCGCGGGTGATCAGGCCGGCGTCGAGCAGGCCCCGGATCGACTGGTCGATGGTCCGGTTGCCGTCCTGGTAGCCGATCTCCATCAGCCCGACGAGCTGCTCGAACTTGCGCTCGCGGATGCAGGCGCGCAGGCCGTGGTTGGCACGCAGGACCTCGGAGGCGAGCACGCGGCCCTGGCCGTCGGAGCGCGGGATGAGGCGCTGCGAGATGATTCTCTCGAGCACGCCGGCGAGCTGGGTGACGATCTGCTGCTGCTGCTCGGCGGGGAAGACGTCGACCAGGCGGTCGACCGACTGCGGCGCGTCGACGGTGTGCAGGGTGGCCAGCACGAGGTGGCCGGTCTCGGCCGCGGTCAGCGCGATCCGGATGGTCTCGAGGTCGCGCAGCTCCGACACCACGATGACGTCCGGGTCCTGCCGCAGCGCCTGGCGCAGGGCGATCGGGAACGCGCGGGTGTCGCTGCCGACCTCGCGCTGCTTGATCAGGCAGCTCTGGTGGGAGAAGATGAACTCGACGGGGTCCTCGATGGTGACGATGACGCCCGAGCGGGTCTCGGCGATGCGGCGGATCATCGCCGCCAGGGTGGTGGTCTTGCCCGATCCGGTCACTCCGGTCACCAGGACCAGGCCGCGGCGCAGGTTGCACAGGCGATCGACCGTGGAGTGGTGGCCGAGGGTCCCGAGCTCGGGGATTTCCTCGGGGATGTAGCGGAAGGCGGCCTCGTGGCTCCCGCGGACGGTGTGAACGTTGCCGCGAAAGCGGCCGACGCCATCGAGCTGCAGGCTGTAGTCCAGCTCCCACTTGTCCTCGAGCTCGGCGCGCTGGGTCTCGTTGAGCGTGTCCTGGATCAGGCTGCGGACGGTCTCCGGGCTGAGCAGGAAGTCCTCGAGCGGCACCAGGGTCCCCGAGACCCGGGCAGCGGGGGGCGCCCAGGCGGACAGGTGAAGGTCGGAGCCGCCGCGCTCGACGGTCTCCTTCAGGTAATCGGTGATCTCGCGCACTTCGCTCACGATTCGGAAGACTTTACTAAGTGATCCCGCGCATCGCGCGATCAAAATCCTGCGGCCGGTCGCAGGCGGCGCGGGCGACCTCCTGGTCAACGATCGACTGTTGGGCGGCGGCGACGAGGTAGCGCAGGAAGGAGACTTCGCGCTCGCCGTCGCCCTTGTCGAGGTGGTCCTGCAGCTCGGTCGTCCGCGACTCGGCGATCCACCGCCGGGTGGCACCGGCATTCTCGAAGTACTCAAGGACGACGTGGAGCCCGCCGTTGATGCCCGGGAGGAGCTGCTGGGAGAGGATCCCGACCAGCTGCTGGCCGAGCAGGGCGCCGGTGCCGGCCTCGTCGGACGTGGCGACCATCCGGCGCAGGCGGTCGAGCGACTCGACCGCGCCGGAACTGTGCATGGTGGTGACGACGAGGTGGCCGGTCTCGGCCGCCCGCAGCGCCGTGCCGGCGGTCTCGGCGTCGCGAACCTCGCCGAGGAAGATCACGTCCGGGCTCTGGCGCAGCGCCGAGCGAAGTCCGCTGGGGAAGTCGGCGGTGTCGACGCGGACCTCGCGCTGCGAGAAGCAGCAGCGGCCGTTGTGGAAGAGATACTCGATGGGGTCCTCGATCGTGACCACGTGGCGGCGGTGGTGGCGGTTGAGCCAGTCGAGGCAGGAGGCGATCGTCGTCGACTTGCCGGCACCGGTGGGCCCGGTCACCAGCAGCAGGCCGCTGCGGCGCTGCATCCAGCGAGACAGCAGCCCGCCCGGCAGGCCGAGCTCGTCGAATCCCGGGATTTCCTGCTTGAGCGGGCGCAGTGCGAGGGCCAGTCGACCGAGGGTGCGGTAGCCGTTGGCACGCAGGCGGCCGATGCCTTCGAGGCCGATGCTGCCGTCCTGGTCGAGATCCCCGACAGGGTCGAATCCGGCCTGCCGCCACAGCGACTCGAGCTCCTCGCGACCGGGCTTTTCGCCGTGGGCGGTGACCAGTTCGCCATCCTTCCGCACCCGCGGGTTCTCGTCCTCGATCAGGAAGACGTCGCTGGCCCCGCCCGAGAAGGCGGTGGCGAGGAGCTCCCGGAGAGAGTCATTCATGCTGCCGGGCAGCCTAACCGGCTGGTCCCGGTCGAAAAGGCGGAAACATCGGCAGGCGAGGGGCATAGCGGGGAATTGACGGCCGCCGGCATCGGTGAATAATCCCGCCGCGCCGGCGGCCAACCGGGCCGGCCGGACCGACCTCACCGCGAACACCGCGGACACCCCACGATTGAACATGACCACCATTGCCATCAACGGATTCGGGCGGATCGGCCGCCTGGTCTTCCGCGCCCTCGTCGAACAGGGACACCTCGGCACCACCTTCAACGTCGTCGCCGTCGGCGACATCGTGCCGGCCGACAACCTCGCCTACCTGCTGAAGTATGACTCCACCCAGGGCCGCTTCGATGGCACGGTCGAGTCGAAGAAGTCGTCGCCCGACGTCGAGGAGGACGACGTCCTCGTCGTCAATGGCCACGAGATCAAGGTCGTCAGCGCCCGCACCCCCGAGGGCCTTCCGTGGAAGGAACTCGGCGTCGAGGTGGTGATCGAGTCCACCGGCCTGTTCGTCCAGGACACCGTCTGCCAGGGCCACATCACCGCGGGTGCCAAGAAGGTGATCATTTCCGCGCCCGGCAAGGGCGACGGCGTCGCGACCTTCGTGCAGGGCGTCAACGACGACCAGTACGACCCGGCCAAGCACCACCTGATCTCCAACGCCAGCTGCACCACCAACTGCCTGGCGCCGCTGGTCCACGTCCTCCTCAAGGAGGGCTTCGGCATCGAGGAGGGCCTGATGACCACGGTCCACTCCTACACCGCGACCCAGAAGACCGTCGACGGCCCGTCCAAGAAGGACTGGAAGGGCGGCCGCAGCGCGGCGATCAACATCATTCCCTCGACCACCGGCGCCGCCAAGGCCGTGGCGCTGGTCTGCCCCGAGGTGAAGGGCAAGCTCACCGGCATGGCCTTCCGGGTCCCGACCCCGACGGTTTCGGCGGTCGACCTGACCGTCAAGACCACCAAGGCGACCTCGCTCGAGGAGATCAAGTCGGCCATGAAGAAGGCCTGCGACAGCTACCTCAACGGCATCCTCGACTACACCGAGGACGAGGTCGTCTCGACCGACTACATCCACGACGCCCACTCGTCGATCTTCGACGCCGGCTCGTCGATCGAGCTGAACTCGAACTTCTTCAAGCTGGTGGCCTGGTACGACAACGAGTGGGGTTACTCGAACCGCGTGGTCGACCTCCTCTTCGACATCGTGAAGAAGGGCCTCTGAGCCGCTCCGATCCTTTTCCGGCCGCGATCCTCCCCGATCCGGCGGATTTTCCGGGGCCCCCGGCGCTTCCGCGCCAGGGGCCCCTTTTTCTGGTCTCGACCCAGTGGTTCGGCTAGGAATGGGGGGTGATTCTTCTTCTTCCCGGATTGCGCGGTAAGTTCGTCGCGGCCCTGCTGGTCGCCTCGCTGGTGCCCCTGGTGATCGGGATCGTGGTGCTCCAGACGGTCGGATTCGGTCACCTGCTGGCCGAGCGGGGGGCGCTGCACGAGACCGAGGCGCGCGGGCTTTCGCGCAGCCTCGACCTGGCGGTCGCCGGCGAGGCGGGCAAGTTCCGTGCCTGGCTGGTCGGTCGGCCCGCGATCACCGCCGCCGCGCTGGCCTCGCCGGGGTCGGGCGCGGCCGAGGACGCCCGCATCCGCGCCCACGATGAGGCCTGGCCGGGGCTGCCGGCCGACGACCCCCGCGTGGCGGCCGTGGTGGCGTCGCCGGCGGCCGACGAGTTGCGCGGCTACCTCGAGCTTTCCCCCGGGGTCGCGGAGATCCTGGTCGCGGATGCCCGCGGCCGGGTGGTGACCTCGACCAACAAGCCCAGCGACTACGACCAATCGGACGAGGCCTGGTGGCAGACCGGGCGGGAGCTCGCCCCCGACGGCTGTTGGTCTGACGTGCTGCACCTCGACGAGAGCGCGGAGGTGTACTCGATCGACTTCGTGGTCCCGCTCTACCAGGGCGGCCGCTTTGCCGGGGTGGCCAAGATCGTGGTCGAGGTCTCGTCGCTGTTCGAGCGGCTCGACCCCGCCGGCGGGGACGCCGAGCGGGTCGAGGTCATCCTCGACGACGGCACCCTCGTGGCGCGCCCGAGCGGTGGCGGGGAGCTCGGCAACCTGGTGCTCGACGACGCCGCGCTGATGGCGCTGGAGGTCGGCGAGAACGGCTGGACCACCCTCGAGGATCAGGCCGGGGATCGCTGGATGACCGGATTCGCCGCGCTGCAGTCGTCGACCCGCGACCGCCGCACCGAGGAGGCCGGCGGCTACGTGCTGTTCTCCTCGCCGCGGGCCGCGGTGGTCGGACCGGTGCGGCGCCAGCTCGGCTGGGTCGGACTCGGCGCCGGCGTCGCCGCGCTCGGATGCGCCTTCGTCGGCTACTGGCTGGTCCACCACGGGATCCTGCGCCCGCTGGAGACCCTGCGCCGCGCGGCCAATGCCGTGGCCGGCTCGGCCCGGCTCCACCTCGGCAGCGGCACGGCGCGGATGGAGGTCGAGATGGCGCGGCGCGAGGCCGAGGCGGACCTGTCGCGGATCCAGGCCATCCGCACTGGCGACGAGGTCGAGGACCTCGCCGCGGACATCGGGGTGATGACCTCGCGGGTGCTGCGCTACCAGCGCGAGCTCGAAGCCGAGGTGGACGCCAAAACCTCGGTGATCCGCGAGGACCTCGAGCTGGCGCGCGAGTTCCAGCACGCCCTGCTGCCGGCCGATTACCCGGAGTCGGCCGACGCCGGCGAGCACCGCCTGCGGCTCGGCTTCTCGCACTACTACGAGCCCAGCAGCACCGTCGGCGGGGACTTCTTCGACCTGTTCGAGCTCGACGACGGCCGCATCGGGGTGCTGATCGCCGACGTGATGGGCCACGGCGCGCGCTCGGCCCTGGTCACGGCGATCCTGCGGGCGCTGGTGCACAACCACGCCGGCAACATCGCGGCTCCCGGCGAGTTCCTCGCCATCCTCAACGGGCACCTCCACGACATGATCCACCGCAGCGGCCAGTCGCTGTTCGTGTCCGCCTTCTTCATGATGCTGGACCCCGGGCGGGAGGAATATTCATGGGCGGTGGCCGGCCACCCGGCGCCGGTGAAGGCGCGGCGGGGGAGCGGCCGCCACCCCGACTACCTGTGGCGCGGCGCCCGCCACCAGACCGCGCTCGGGCTGGTCGCCGAGGCCGACTACGAGTCGAACCGCGGGAAGATGGTCAGCGGCGACGTCTTCATCCTCTACACCGACGGCCTGGTCGAGGCGGAGAGCGCCACCGGCGAGGAATTCGGGCCCAAGCGCCTGCTCAAGGCGGTCGACCAGGCGCTCGACGGACCGCTCGCCGCGATGCCGGCCCAGATCGTCTGCGAGGTCTCCGCCTTCCAGCAGAGCGAACAGTACAGCGACGACGTCTGCGTGGTGGCGGTCGAGGTCTCGCCGAACCACCCGACCCCGATCAAGCCGGTGCCGGCGCTTGAAAAGTCAGGCCGGGCTTGACTCGCACGGGGGGATTGTAGGTGACTCCGCCCCATGGCGAAGCTTTCGATCGATGCTCTCGACGTGAAGGGCCGTGAGGTCCTGATGCGCGTGGATTTCAACGTCCCCCTCAAGGACGGGGCGATCACCGACGACACCCGGATCCAGGCAGCACTGCCGTCGATCCGCAAGCTGGTGGAGGGCGGTGCCCGGCTGGTCCTCTGCTCCCACCTCGGCCGTCCGAAGGGCGAGCCGAAGCCGGAGTTCTCGCTGGCACCCGCCGCGGAGCGTCTCGGCAAGCTGATCGGCCAGCCGGTGGCGATCGCGCCGGATTGCGTCGGCGATGAGGTCGCCACGCTGCGCGATGGCCTCGGCGAGGGCGGGGTCCTGCTCCTCGAGAACACCCGCTTCCACAAGGAGGAGACCGACAACGAGCCGGCCTTCGCCAAACAGCTCGCCGGCAAGGCCGAGGTCTACGTCAACGACGCCTTCGGCACCGCCCACCGCGCCCACGCCTCGACCGAGGGGGTGACCCACCACATCGGGACCTGCGCGATGGGATACCTGATGGCGCGCGAGCTCGAGTACCTCGTCGAGCGCCTGGCGAACCCCGAGCGTCCCTTCCTCGTCATCCTCGGCGGCGCCAAGGTCTCGGGCAAGATCGACGTGATCAAGCAGCTGATGGAGAAGGCCGACGCCTTCCTGATCGGCGGCGCGATGGCCTACACCTTCTTCAAGGCGCAGGGTTACCAGGTCGGCGAGAGCCTGGTCGAGGACGACAAGCTCGAGCTCGCCCTCGAGATTCTCAAGGAAGCCGAGGCCAGGGGCGTGCGCTTCCTGCTTCCGTCCGACACCCGCATCACCGACGAGTTCAAGGAGGGTGCCCAGACGAAGGTCACCGAGCCCTTTGCCGAGGGCGGCGCGATTCCCGACGACTGGCAGGGGATCGACATCGGCGACCGCGCCATCGGGGACTTCACCAAGGAGGTCGCCACGGCGAAGACGATTGTCTGGAACGGCCCGATGGGCGTGTTCGAGATCGCCGACTTCGCCGTCGGCACCGAGGCCGTCGCCAAGGCCGTCGCCGCGAGCGAGGGGGTGACGATCGTCGGTGGCGGCGACTCGGTCACCGCGGTCAACAAGTTCGGTCTGGATGACCGGATGGACTTCATCTCCACTGGCGGCGGCGCCTCCCTCGAGCTTCTCGAGGGCAAGGACCTCCCCGGAATCGCCGCCCTCGACGAGGCCTGAACCGCCGATCCTCCCATTGATTTTCCCCAATCCATTTGCCACCACCTGACCGCATCATGAGCCGCAAGCCGATTATCGCCGCCAACTGGAAGATGAACAAAGGGCCGTCCGAGACGGCCGACTTCGCCAAGAGCTTCATCTCCAAGATCCAGGGCAAGACCCTTCCCGCGGAGGTGGTGATCGCGCCGCCCTTCGTCTCGCTGGCCGAGTGCGCCAAGGCGTTCGGCAACGTCTCCGGCGTGGCGCTCGCGGCGCAGAACTGCTCGCAGCACGACTCCGGCGCCTACACCGGCGAGGTGAGCGTGATGATGCTCAAGGAGTTCTTCATTCACTACGTCATCCTCGGCCACAGCGAGCGCCGGGCGATCTTCGGCGAGACCGACGAGGTCATCAACGCGAAGGTCCGCAAGGCGCGCGAGATGAATCTCAAGCCGATCTTCTGCATCGGCGAGACCCTCGAGGAGCGCGAGGGCGGCAAGCTGGAGGAGGTGCTGCGCACCCAGGTCACCGAGGGGCTCAAGGGTCTCAGCGAGAAGGACCTGCTCGAGACCGTGATCGCCTACGAGCCGGTCTGGGCGATCGGCACCGGTGTCACCCCGAGCTCGCAGCAGGCCCAGGAGGCCCACGCCTACGTCCGCTCGGTGGTCGCCGAGAACCAC
>JAUIJB010000108.1 GCA_030430455.1 Verrucomicrobiia bacterium
CCGATCGCGGCGAGGAAGGCCGGGTCGTTGATCTTGCCCTCGGCCGCTCCGAAGAAGGACTGCAGCGTGAGCTTGATCATGCCGAGCACGAAGCCGACGACCAGCGCGGCGGTGGCGCCGGCGGCGTTGGTGCGTTTCCAGAACAATCCGAGCAGGAAAACGGCGGTGATCGGCGGGGCCAGGTAGCCCTGCACGCTCTGCAGGTACTGGTAGAGGCCGCCATCCGAGATCCGCGCCATGACGGGGATCCAGATCATGCCGCAGGCGACGACCACCACGGTGGCCACCCGGCCGACAGTGAGCAGGTGCTTCTGGGACTTGCCGGGTCGAAGCTTCTCGTAGACGTCGACGGTGAACAGGGCGGCGCTCGAGTTGAACAACGAGGCCAGCGAGCTCATCAGGGCGGCCAGAAGGCAGGCCACGATCAGTCCGCGGATGCCGGTCGGCAGCAGCGAGGTGACGAGGGTCGGGAAGACCTGGTCGCCCTGGATGGCGAAGGCCTTCACCGTCTCGCCATCGATCTCGGTGTCCTTCAACTCGCGCTGGATGAAGAAGCCGGAGTTCCCCTCGGCGTCCTCGGCGCCGTTCAGCTCGCGCAGACGGTCGTTGAGGGCCCGCTCGGCCTGGACTTCCTCTTCCTTGGAGATGTCGCGCTCGAAGGTCTGGGTCATCATCGGGATTTCCGCGCCCCGGTTGAACTTCTTGTCGAGGGCCCAGCCGATCATGCCGGGGATGAGGAAGATGAGAACCGGCCAAACCTTGAGCAGGCCGCCGAACAGGGCGCCGCGGCGGGCGGTGGCGAGGTCCTTCGCGGTGAGCGTCCGCTGGACGATGTACTGGTCGGTGCACCAGTACCAGATGCCGATGATCGGCGAGGCGATCAGCACGCCGAGCCAGGGGAAGTCGGGATCGGAGAGCGGGCGCCACAGCGCGAACTGGTCGGCATTGGTCTTGGCCTCGGTGATCAGCTCGCCCCAGCCCTCGGTGATGCCCTCGCCGCCGCTGAGGCGGGTCAGGCCGATGGCGGTGATGACCGCGGAGCCGAACAGGATGACGACCGCCTGCGGGGTCGAGGTGGCCATGATCGCCCGCATGCCGCCGAAGACGGTGTAGAGGCCGGTGACGATGACCGTCACGAAGGCGCCGATCCAGAAGGCGTCGAGGAAGACCCCGGCGGACTCGGCGGCGGCGACCGCGTTGGCGCCGAACTGAAGGCCGCCCCCGCCGCCGAAGGACATCGCGACCTCGGGCAGCAGCGCCTTGAAGACGATCGCGCCGGCGAACACCGTCACGCTGACCTTGGTGAAGATGTAGGCGACCAGCGAGACCAGCGAGAGCACCCAGCGGGTGCGCGGGCCGAAGCGCTTCTCGAGGAACTCGGGGATCGTCTGGACACCGGACTTGTAGTAGAAGGGGACGAACAGGCCGGCCAGCATGATGAGCACCCAGGCGTGGAGTTCCCAGTGGGCCATGGCCATGCCGGTCGCGGCACCCTGGCCGGCGAGGCCGACGATGTGCTCGGAGCCGATGTTCGAGGTGAAGATCGAGGCGCCGATGGTGATCCAGCCCGCGTTGCGCCCGGCGAGGAAGAAGTCGGCGGTGTCCTTTTGCTGGCGGCCGTACCACCAGGCGATGTAACCGATGAGGCCGAAGTAGCCAGCGATGACGATCCAGTCGAGGGTTTCCATGGTTTGTGATGGGTCAGTGGATGCCGGGATGGCGCGTGATTCTCGCGGTTCCGGGAGGCCGGAAGGATGGTTAGATCAGCCGCCGGCGGGCAAGGACGAAGGCGGGCATCCCCCATGTTTTAAGAGGATTTGGCGAGATTTCAGCGGGATTGACGGGAAACTCCCGTCGATTGCGTTTCTCTACCCTCGGAGATTCGCCTTCGCGGTCTCGATCTCGTCCGAGAGTTCGCCCCAGCGCGAGTAGGCGGTCTCGAGCCGGTCGGTGATTTGCTGCACCGCGAGACCGGTCTTGCGGAGCTGTTCGGGGTCGCCGGAGACCTGCGGATCGGACAGCGCCGTGGTCAGGGTTGCCTGGGCGCTCTCGAGTTCGCCGATGTTCGTCTCGAGCTTCTCGAGTTCCTCCTCGAGCGGCTTGAGGACGTCGGCGCGGCGCTTGCGCTGCTCCGCCTCGATGCGCCGTTGCTCCTTGCGGTTGACCGGCGCCCGGGCCTCGTCGCGCTTGGCCTGACCGCCGCCGCTGCGCCCCGAGTCGTGGCTGGCGGCGGCCTTCTCGGCGGCGACCTTCTCGAGGTAGTAGGTGATGTTGCCGGCGAACACGCGCGGCGGGTGGCCCTGGCGGAACTCGAGGGTCTTGGCCACCACCGGGTCGAGGAACGAGCGGTTGTGCGAGACGATCATCACGGTGCCCTCGTAGGAGGCCAGCGCCTGCTGCAGGACCTCCTGCGACTGGACGTCGAGGTGGTTGGTCGGCTCGTCGAGGATCAGGAAGTTGGCCGGCTGGACGAGCATGCGGACCAGCGCGACGCGCGAGCGTTCGCCGCCGGACAGCACGCCGACCTTCTTGAACACGTCGTCGCCGCGGAACAGGAAGCAGCCGAGCAGGTTGCGAACCAGCGGGCCGGCCTCGCGCGAGGCGGCCTCCTCGACGGTCTCGAGCACCGTGCGCTCGGGGTCGAGCTCGTCGGCGTGGTTCTGCGAGAAGAAGGCGGGTGCCACCCTGTTGCCCAGCGTCGCGCTGCCGGAGTCGACCTCCTCGCTGCCGGTGATGACCCGGCAGAAGGTCGACTTGCCGGCGCCGTTGGGGCCGACGATGGCGAACTTCTCGCCGCGGGTGACCTCGAAGTCGAAGCCGTCGAAGATACGGATGTCGCCGTAGGACTTGCAGGCATCCTCGAGGGTGGCGACCGAGTGGACCGAGGGCTTCGGCTGGGGGAAGCGGAAGTTCATCACCGCGTCGTCGTCCTCGGGCGGCGGGATGAGCTCGATCTTGTCCAGCAGCTTGATCCGCGACTGCACCAGCGATGCCTTGTTGGCCTGGGCGCGGAAGCGGTTGATGAAGCGCTTGGCGTCCTCGATCTCCTTCTGCTGCGTCTGGTAGCGCTTGCGGTGGACCTCGCGGCGGTGGACCGACTCGCGGAGGTAGAAGGAGTAGTTTCCGGCATACTCCTCGGCGCGGCCGTGGTGGAAGGCGATGGTGCGCGTGCAGAGGGCGTCGAGCAGGGCGAGGTCGTGGGAGATGATCAGGATGGCGCCGTCGTAGCCCTGCAGGAACTGCTCGACCCAGGCCTGCGAGTCGATGTCGAGGTGGTTGGTCGGCTCGTCGAGCAGCAGGACCTGCGGTTCGGTGAGGAACAGCTTGGCCATGGCGATGCGCATCTGCCAGCCGCCGGAGAACTCGCTGCAGTCGCGCTGGAAGTCCTCGTGGCGGAAGCCGAGGCCCTGGAGGATCGACTCGATCCTCGGCTTCATGCGCGCCGGGTCGGCGGCCTCGAGCTTGAGTTCGAGCTCACCGATCGTCTCAAGCGTCTCGGCGTAGGGCGACGAGCGGGGGTCGAGCTTGCCGAGCTCGGCGGACAGCTGGTCGATGCGCTCCTGCAGGGCGAGTGTCTCGCCGAAGGCGCCCAGCACCTCGTCCCACAGGCTGCGGCCGTGGATGTGGATGCCTTCCTGGGGCAGGTAGCCGATGCGGAAGTCGCGTGGCTTGGTGATGGCCCCCGCGCTGGGCTCGAGGCGGCCGGCGAGGCACTTCATCAGGGTCGACTTGCCGGCGCCGTTGTGACCGGCGAAGGCGATCCGCTCCCTCGGCTGGACGGCGAAGGAGAGGTCGGAGAACAGGACGCGCGGGCCAAACTCGACGCGCAGGTTGGAGACGGAAAGCATCGGCGCGCGGAGTCATGGACCGGGCGCGGCATCGATGCAAGGGAAGGAGTCGAGGGGGGTGAAAGAGGCCGGCCGACCGGTCCGGAGGGGGGCTGTGCTTCGATAATTCCGGAGCCGGCCGGCCGACACTTCTTTCGGGGTTGGGGGGAGAGGGTGCCGCCTCAGGCGGCATGAGTGATGGGAAAGGAGATGGAGAGGGAGATGGAAAGGGGATCGGGGTTGGCCTCCGCGGCGGGGAGGTCGTTGGAGGCGAGGCGTTGCTCGAGCAGCACCCACTGGGCGGCATCGGGGAAGCGCTCGCCGGTCAGCACGCCCCAGACCTCCTGCTTGATGGAGAAGGGAAACGAGGCGAGTCCGGCGGCCGGCGGCGTGTCGGCGCTGTGCCGCCTCCGGCCGGGATCCTCCGCCACCCTTTCACGCACGCTTCCGCAGGCCCGCTGCTGGGCCGGTCGCTCGAGGTCGTGGTTCTCCACCGCCGCGCGCTCCCGGGGCGCTGCCTGGGCAAGCGACCCGGAGAGGGCGGTGAGGAGGAGGAGGCTGGGGATCTTCATCGCTCGGGGGGATTCGATGACCGGCGCGGGGCTTCAGTCGAAGCGGACGAGGATGGCGAAGTCGATCGACTGGTCGGAGTCGTGCCAGACGACGATCCGCTCGCGCGGGTCGAGCTCGAGCTTGCCGGACTTGTCGAGGAAGGGAGCGAGCAGGTTGGCGGCACCGTCCTTCGCGGAGCCGGCGGCCGGGTCACCGTCGCGCAGGACCGAGATGTCGGCCTTGGCATCGCCGGTCGTGGCGGCGTCCTGCCAGCCCTGGTTCCAGACGCGGGCGGAGAATTCGATGGTCTCGCCGGCGGCGACCGGGGTCTCGACCAGCACGCGGTCGTCCTCGATGGCGAGGTCGTCGCCGTAGAAGAAGCGCTTCGCCGACTTGCCGTCGATCGACCAGGTGGCGTCGACCGGGAGATGCAGCTGGCCGGCGCGGGCGCCGACGCCGATCGCACGGACCTGCATGGTGACGTCGGCCGCCGGCTTCAGCAGGCTGGCGGTGGTGGTCTCGACGATCGGATTGCGCTCAGCCGGGTCTTCCAGCTTCCAGTCGACCTGGGCAAAGCCGGAGTGGGTGGGAAGCTCGCTGGCGGTGGCGATGAGGGACGTCGCAAGAATTCCGGCAAGGCCGAGAAGGCGACGTCCACCTTGGGTGAGGTGGGGGGTCATGTGTGGGGGGAGTTGGGGGTGTGGGGGAATCGACGGCGGGGGTGCTGTCGACGGGATGAATTCAAACCTGCAAGGGGTCAGAAATCAAGTTCGCCTGACAATCCTACACGATGGCGTGAGGGGCCCGGGTGGGCGAAAATTGGCAGCAAAGCTCAGAAAACAGCCAAAAAGCTGTATTTAGTTACAGTATTTTGACCATAAACTTTTGTCCGATTTTGGGCCAGATGAAGCTTAAGTTTTATTAAGTTTGGTGCAGAAGCGGGTTGTCGGGAGTCCTCCGAGGAGTTCTTCAACGGCCCCCGGGCGGGCTGGGACCGGAGTCCTCGGGATGCTTGGGAACAAGGTGTGCTTGTCAAAGCGCCGGGGGCTGCGAAGGGTGGGCCCGAGTCGGACAAGAGGCCCCCATTCATGCAGTTTCTAGGCATCGAGATCGCGCCGTCATCGACCCGGGTGGCGACCTTTGATTTGGAGACGGCAGAGGTGACCAGTCGCTCGAGTGCGGCGCACGACTGGCTGCCCGGGCTGCCCGAGGGGCATCGCGAGCAGGACCCGAGGCAATGGATCGAGGCCGTCGACACGGCGGTGCGCGCCTGCCTCGGGCAACTCGGCGAGGCGCGCGCCGAGCTGGCGGGCATCGGGGTGACCGGGCCGGCGGGCGGACTGGTGGCGCTGGACGAGGGCGACCGGGTGATCCGCCCCGCCAAGCTGGCCGGCGACCGCTCGGCGCGGGTCCAGGCGGACGAGCTGGCCCGCGCCTTCGGCGGCGCGCCGGGGTGGATCGAGATGACTGGCAATGCGGTCGACCCGGCGGGCATGGCGGCCCTGGCGCTGGGCCTGAAACGACGCGAGCCGGAGCACTTCGCGCGCGCCGCGAAGCTGATGAGCCCGCAGGATTTCGTGGTCTACTGGCTGACCGGCGAGTGGGCCTGCGCGCCGTCGGTGGCGGCGTCGACCGGCTGCTACGACCTGGTGGCCGGCGAGTGGTGCCGGGAGATCGTCGACTGGGTCGACCCGGACCTGCGCGGGCGCCTGGCGCCGCTGCATGCCGGCAGCACCGCCGCCGGGCGGCTGAGGTCGCCGCTGGCGGAGGCCTGGGGGTTTGGGCCCGGGGTGGTGGTCTCGCCGGCGGTGGTCGACACCGCCGCCGCGATGCTCGCCGCGGGGGCGACGAAGCCGGGCGAGGTGGTCGCCGACCTGTCGACCGCGGGGGCGCTCGCGGGCCTTTCGGCCGAGGCGGTGGTCGACTACCGCGGCGAGGGGCTCGCCGGCCGCGACCTCTGCGGCAACGGCCTGGTCCGCTTCGAGATGCGCAATGCGGTGGCGGCGCCGGAGGTGTTCCGTCGCCACTACGGCTGGGATGCCGCGCGCTTCGAGGCGGCGCTGGTCGAGATGCCGCCGGGTGCCGGCGGCCTGGTCTTCCTGCCCTACCTGCGCGGCGAATCGGCGCCGCGCGTCGGCGCGGGCAATGGCGTGATGTTCGGCATGACGGCGGAAAACTGGACCCCGGAACACCTCGCACGGGCCACGGCGGAGGGGGTGGCGCTGGGTTTCGGCTACGGACTGAGCCGGCTCGCGGAGCTCGGTTTCGAGCCCGGGGAAATCCGCCTGGTGCGCGATCCCGGCCCGGCGATGGGCCAGGTCCTCGCCGACGTCTTCGGGCTGCCGGTGGTGGCGGTCAGGGGCGAGGGCGGAGCGCTCGCCGGCGCCGCGATGCACGGGGCGGTGAGCTATTTCCACGACCATGGCGAAACGCTCGGCTTCGACGAGATCGCCGGCTACCTGACGGCGGTCGACGAGGCCACCCGGTGCCAGCCGGACGCCGCGGCCCATGAACTCCTCGACGGCTTGCTCGGGCGGCGGCAGTACCTCGTCGAGTCGCTGCAAGCGGGGGGATTCCTGTGAACGACGAGCAGAGGAGGGAAATCCGCGGCAGCCGCAAGGCCAGCCTGACCGGTTGGCTGGCCGGCTGGGTCATGCGGGTGTTCGGCTGGACGCTGAGGATCGAGGTCGACGACCGCGCCGGTCTCGCCGGCGTCCACAAGGGACCGGTGATCTACGCCCTGTGGCACAACCGCATCTTCGTGGTGCCGGGCGCCTGGAGGAAGGCCTTCGGCCGCACCCGCCGCGCGGTCGTGCTGACCAGCGCGAGCCACGACGGCGCCATGCTGGCCCGGGCGGTCGGGGTGTTCGGGATCGGCGCGGTGCGCGGGTCCTCGTCGCGCCGCGGCGTCGCCGCGCTGGTGGCGATGCGCAAGGCGCTGCGCCAGGGCAGCGACGTCTGCGTCACGCCCGACGGCCCGCGCGGCCCGCGCTACCGCCTGCAGCCGGGACTGGTGAAGCTCGCCGAGACCAGCACCGCGCCGGTGGTGCCGGTGCACGTCGAGTTCGGCGCCGCCTGGCGCCTGAAGAGCTGGGATCGCTTCCACGTCCCCAAGCCCTTCAGCCGGGTGCGGGTGGTTTTCGACCGGGCGCTTGCCGTCCCGGCCGCGCTTTCGGAGGATGACTTCGAAGGCTGGCGGGCACGGATCGAGGAGGTCCTCAATGCCGAGGTCGGCGACTTGGAATCATGAGCAAACGGATCGATGGAAAAGCGGTGGCCGCCGCGGTGCTCGACGAGTGCCGCGCGGAGGTCGGGGAACTCGTGGGCCGGGGCGTGAAGCCCGGCCTCGCGGTGGTGCTGGTGGGTGAGGACCCCGCCTCGCAGGTCTACGTCGGCTCGAAGGTCAGGACCTGCGGCGAGCTGGGCATCCACTCGCGCAAGATCGAGCTGCCCGCGGAGACCAGCCAGGAGGAGCTGCTCGCGGTGGTGGCCGAGCTGAATGCCGACCCGGCGATCCACGGCATCCTGGTGCAGAGCCCGCCGCCGCCGCACATCGATGAGGAGGCCGTGGTCCGCACGATCGACCCGCGCAAGGACGTCGATGGCTTCCATCCGGAGAACGTCGCCAAGCTGGTGCTCGAGGATCCCACGGGCTTCGTCCCCTGCACCCCGGCCGGCTGCATGCGCCTGCTCGAGTCGGCCGGCATCGAGACCTCCGGCAAGGAGGCCGTGGTGGTCGGACGCAGCATGATCGTCGGCAAGCCGATGGCGATGCTGCTGGTCGCCAAGGATGCCAATGCCACGGTGACGATCGCCCACTCGCGCACCGCCGACCTGCCTGCGGTGTGCCGGCGGGCCGACATCCTGGTGGCCGCCGTGGGCCGGCCCGAGATGATCAAGGCCGACTGGGTCAAACCCGGCGCGGTGGTGGTCGACGTCGGCATCAACCGGGTCGACGACGCCACCAGGAAGCGCGGCTACCGGCTGGTCGGCGACGTCGCCTTCGACGAGGTCGAAGCGAAGTGCGCCGCGATCACCCCGGTGCCCGGCGGGGTCGGGCCGATGACGATCGCGATGCTGATGAAGAACACCCTGCAGGCGGCGCGCCAGCTGGCGGGCTGATTTCGGGCGCGACTGGGGTCGCGCGGTCCGGGCGCCAAATGATGGGTTGCCGTGGCGCGAATCCGCGGCAGGCTGTCCGGCGATGCTGGAGACCCGGGAGGAATCCGACGCCATGGTCCCGGTGGGGGAGTTCGACTCCCTCGCCGGCGCGAACGAGCACGCCCTGGTGGTTCTGTCGATGAACCTCGCCTGCTGGATCCACCTCGATCCGGAGACGCGGCGCTTCCGCCTGTTCGTCGAGCCGCCCTATGCCGTCGCGGTGACCGAGGAGCTCGAGGAGTACCGCCGCGAGCAGGCCGAGTTCCGCATCCGGCTCGACCCGCCGGTGTTCCGCTCGGGCATCGAGCTGGCGCTGCTGTGGTGTGCGGTGTTGCTCACGATCTACCTGTTCCAGCAGCGCGACCCGCTGATCGCCGAGCGCTTCTGCAACTCGAGCGAGGCGCTGCTCGGCGCAGGCGAGTGGTGGCGTCCCTTCACCGCCCTGTTCCTCCACGGCGACGGGCCGCACCTGCTCGGCAACCTGGCCATCGGCGGCGTCTTCTGCGTGCTGGTCGCGCACTCCTTCGGCCCGTGGCGCGGCTGGTGGCTGATCCTGGTGAGCGGGACCCTCGGCAACGCCCTGACCGCCTGGTGGCACGCCCCCGAGCCGTTCCGCTCGCTGGGTGCCTCGACCGCGACCTTCGGCGCGCTCGGCCTGCTCGTCGGCCTCGGCCTGCGCAACGCCTGGCGCTCGCGCTCGTACCGCGAGATGAGGCCGCTGATGGTCCCGCTGGCGGTGGGCTTCGTCATGCTCGGATGGTTCGGCGCCGGCGGCGGCGACCCGAACGGCAACACCGACGTGCTGGGGCACGCGCTGGGCTGCCTCGCCGGGGTGGTCCTCGGTGTCGTGGCGGCGCCGCGCCTGCTGAGGGAGAAGACTGCTGGACGTCCCCACGCCCCGGCCTAAGGTTGTCGGTCATGGCAACCGGATACTACGAGCTCACCTGCGGCGAGAAGCCGCGCTTCAACCTCAAGTCGGCCAACCACCAGGTCATCCTGACCAGCCAGGCCTACACCTCGAAGGCGGCGGCGGAGAACGGCATCGCCTCGATCCAGAAGCACGCTTGCGGCGATGATTGCTTCGAGCGCAAGGAGTCGAAGGCCGGCCAGCCCTACTTCGTGCTCAAGGCCGCCAACGGCCAGGTCATCGGCCAGAGCCAGATGTACGAGTCGGCCGCGGCGATGGAAAAGGGCATCGAGTCGGTCAAGACCAACGGTCCCAGCACCGACGTGCGCGAGGTGGAGTAGGAGGGCCAGCGCTTTCCCGCCGTTCCGGACCACCTTCCGGTTTCCACGGTTTCTACGGTATCCAAGCCGCCAACCCTTGGAGTGCGGCGGTCTCGACGCCGCTTTCCCGAGTCGTGCGGGAAGCCGGAGAAACCGTGACGGCCTCAGGTCGCTCAATCCATCGCTCGGCTGCTTGGCCATTCGCTCCCGCCGGGGCTTGGAAGCTGCAAACCACCAAGATCCTGCGCAGGCCGGACGCGAGGCCAGGCTGCAGAACGACACGAAAGCGGCGTCAAGCCGCCGCACTCCAGGGGACT
>JAUIJB010000013.1 GCA_030430455.1 Verrucomicrobiia bacterium
GCTGAGCCAGGACCACCTCCGCAAGGTCTTACGGACTCGCCAGGCCGAAGGCTCCAACGAGCCGCTGGCGCAGGACCTCGTGGAGCAAGGGGTTATCCCGCCGCGGGTGGCGGCCTCGCTCCTCCGGGACCTGGCCAAGG
Source organism: Verrucomicrobiia bacterium (assembly GCA_030430455.1). Lineage (GTDB taxonomy): Bacteria > Verrucomicrobiota > Verrucomicrobiia > Verrucomicrobiales > Akkermansiaceae > Haloferula. The sequence continues at coordinate 141 of JAUIJB010000013.1, forward strand.
GCAGCTTCGGCTGCGCCGACTGCAAGCGGCGCTTCAGCTACGACGAGCTCGCCCAGATCCCGCGCCCGGGCTGCAGCGCGCGCTGCCCCACCCAGCTCGACATCTCCGCCGTCGGGAGCGGGAGCGGGGCGCACCCGCGCTACGCCAACGAGACCGAGGCCACCCTCGTCGACCGCCGCAAGGGCGCCGGCGGCGGGCCCGCGCTCTGGCGTCAGCTCAGCGGCATGCCCAGCGGGCCGATCGCCAACACCCACGTCGACTCGTCGTGGGAGACCGAGGCCACGCTGATCGAGCGCAAGCCGGCCAAGCGCGAGGAGCGGGTCGAGGCCACCGAGCGGCGCAAGCCCAGCCGGCGCAGGCCGCCCAGCACCCGGGAGGGCAAGTCGCTCAAGGACTCCGAGGAGACCGTGCGCGACGCCACCGTGCTCCGCCTGCCCTCGGAGGAGCGCCAGCTCGGCCCCTACGAGCTGATCTCCGAGCTCGGCCGCGGCGCCAACGGGGTGATCTACCTCGACTTCGACGGCGAGACCGTGAGCAACACCCAGTGGAACTCGTCCTACAACAATGACGACCCCATCGACGCCCTCGAGTCGGGGCTCGACGCTGCCCAGATCGAGCGGGTCTGGGCCGGCATCGCCGAGGACTACCGCCCCTTCAATGTCAACGTCACCACCGACCCGACCGTCTATGAGAGCTACCCGCTCGACCGTCGCGCGATGCTGATCTTCACCCCCTCCTACGAATGGTACACCAGCTCGACCAACGTCGGCGGGGTGGCCTACGTCGACATCTTCGGCAGCAGCTTCTACGACTATCCCGGCTGGGTCTTCACCAACAACCTGTTCTACGACGCCTCGAACTGCCACGAGGCCGCCAGCCACGAGGCCGGGCACATCCTCGGCCTGCGCCACGACGGGACCTCGAGCCTCGGCTACTACGATGGTCATGGCAGCGGCGCCACCTCGTGGGGCCCGATCATGGGCGTCGCCTACAGCCGCAGCGTCAGCCAGTGGAGCCAGGGCGAGTACTCCGGCGCCAACAACAGCGAGGACGACCTCGCCATCATCAGCAAGCCCTCAAACGGCCTCGGCTACGTCGCCGACGACCATGCCGGCACGACCGTCGGGGCCACGCCGATGACCGAGAGCGGCAGCGACGCCGTCGATGCCGCCGGGATGATCGAACTCAACACCGACATCGACCTGTTCAGCTTCCAGACCTCGGGCGGGAGCGTCTCGCTGAGCGCCGTGAATGCTGCCATCGACCCCAACCTCGACATCCGCATGCGCCTGCTCGACTCCGGCGGCGCGGAGGTCGTGGTCGCCGACCCCTCGAACAGCCTCGATGCCTCGTTGACGGCCACCCTCTCCGGCGGGCTCTACTTCGTCGAGATCAGCGGCACCGGCTCCGGCGACCCGGCCACCACCGGCTACAGCGACTACGCCAGCCTCGGCGGCTACACCCTGAGCGGCACCGCGCCGCGGGTGCTCGAACTGGCCGCCGAAATCCTCTCGCCCTCAACGGCGCAGGTCAGCCTGCCCGAGGGCACCGGACTCTACCTCGAGGGCCTGACCAGCGGCGCGACCCCGACCTGGGAGATCGTCTCCGCCCCGACCGGCGGCACGGCGACTCTCGCCTCGCCGGGGACCAACTCGACCCCGGTCAGCTTCACGGCGCACGGCACCTATCTCCTGCGCCTCAGCGTCAGCAATGGCGAGGAAACCCTCAGCGACGAGATCGAGGTCTCGGTCGAGCCCGCCGGTGCCGCGCCCAGTTTCCCGGCGGTGGCTCCGGGGATCGAGCTCGGGCCCGACCGCACGATCTACAGCGACCGCACCACCCTGGCGCCGGTCGTCAGCGACGACGGCCTGCCGGGGCCGCTCGGATACGAGTGGCAGATCCTCTCCGGCGATGGCCAGCTGTCGGACCCGGCGGCCGAGTCGCCGGAGCTCGTCTTTGCCTCGCCCTCGACCACCCGCCTGCGGCTCAATGTCAGCGACGGCGACCACCGCACCTTCCGCGAGGTCTCGCTGACCGCCGTTTACATGCCGGTCACCTTCGTCACCGAGACCTCCAGCGCCGCCGTCACCGTCTCCACCAGCGCGAGCTTCGCCTCGGCTTGGAAGACCCAGGGCTTCGACGACTCGGGCTGGACCGGCGGCCAGCTGGGCGCCGGCTTCGACGCGACCAAGGGGCCCGAGACCCGGCGCATCTTCGCCCCGCTCATCGGCGACCTCGACCTCGAGACCGCCATGGCGGGCCAGTATGCGGGCGCTCTCATGCGCGTCCCCTTCGAGGTCGATGACCCGGCGGCGATCCTCTCGCTGACGCTGCGCCTGAAGTTCGACGACGGCTTCGTCGCCTACCTGAACGGAACCGAGGTGGCGCGCCAGAACGTCCCCGCGGGCGAACCGGCGTGGGACTCGCTGGCGCCGGTCGACCGCTTCGACGAGGACGGCCTCTCGGCGGTGACCTTCCCGATCGACCTCGCCTCGGCGCCGTTGACCGCGGGCACCAACATCCTCGCGATCCACGGCATGAACGAGAGCAGCGAGGCCATCAAGGGCAACTCGGGTGACACCAGCTTCCTGCTGCTTCCCACTCTCGAGGGGGTGATCACCGAGCTCCCTGAGTCGCCCTTCCTCACCGCCGTCTCCGCGGTGGAGGACCCCCTGCTGCGGGGTGCCGAGGATGATGCCGACAGCGACGGCCGCTCCAACCTCTACGAGCACGCCACCGGCACCGACCTGAGCGCCGCCGACCCCGGCTATCCCCTGCTGGGAATGGTCGACCCGGGAACCATCGGCGTCACCCTGCCGGCCATTCCGCCGGCGGATGTCCGCTACCTGCTCTACATGAGCGAAACCCTCGGCGGCGACTGGGTGGTCGTGGCCCAGCGCGTCGGCGACGGCGACTGGCAGGGCACCCTCCCGGTGGCAACTTCCCCCGCAGCGGGTTCCCGCGAGCGGATCGACTTCCCGACCCCGTCCCCGATCCCCTCGCAGTGCTTCTACAAGCTCGGCTTCGAGCTGCTGACTCCCTGAGTGAGATCCATTCCGGGAGGAACCGGGGATCCGGGTGAAGACGGGCTGCGAGGCAAGCGTGCGACGATTCGGCGCGAGCGGGCGATTCCCGCCTCGCCTGCGCCCCTGCCGGGGCTCGATGACATCGGGCCTCATTCGGGATCTTCGATCGTCCGGAGAGGGACGCCGGCGCCCCGGGAGGGGCGCTGGAGAGTCCCGCATCGCCTGAGCAACCCTCCGCGCCGGCACGCCAGCCCGATCACCACATACTTGACAAAAACTCCAAGCTTGGCATTTTTGCCAAGTAATGAACGCACTGAGCACGGACCGCAAGGTACAGATTCTCAAGGCGCTCGCCCACCCGGCGCGGCTGGAGATCGTCCAGATCCTGGCCTCGGCCCCCTGCTGCGTCAGCGAGCTTCAGGCGCGGGTCGGCGGCGACCTCTCGACGGTGTCGAAGCACCTCACCCTGATGCGCAAGGCGGGCTGGATCGACTGCGAGAAGCGCGGCCAGCAGGTCCACTACCGCCTCGCCTGCGACTGCCTGCCCGCCTTCCTGCGCTGCATCGAGTCGATCGGCTCGGAGCACCCCGATTGTGATTGTTAACATATCTTTAATACCATGACCACCATCGAGTTCCTCGACTTTTTACGCCGATTCCCGGAACACGGAATCGAGTTCATCACGCCCGACGGCAGCCCGGTCCCGGCTCATTTCCACATCACCGAGGTCGGCCACCTCGCGAAGTCATTCATCGACTGCGGCGGCACGCGCCACACGGAGGGATCCTGCCTGCTCCAGGTGTGGGTGGCCGACGACATCGACCACCGCCTCAAGGCCGCCAAACTGCTCGCGATCTTCGGCCGGGCGGACGGCTTGCTGCCATCGGACGGGCTCCCGGTCGAGATCGAGGTCGAGGCGCCGGTGCTGACCCAGCTGCCGCTCACCCGCTGCGAGGTCGGCGACGCCACCCTGCGCTTTCACAGTGAGCACAAGCACACCGACTGCCGCGCCAAGGAACTCTGCCTGCCCGACTTCTCGCTGCCCTCGCTCCCCGGCCAGGCCGGCACCTGCACCCCCGGCAGCGGCTGCTGCTGACCCCCTCCCATGATCCTCATTCTCTGCACCGGCAACTCGTGCCGCTCCCACATGGCCGAGGGCATCCTGCAACGGGCGCTCGGCAGCGAATTCGAAGTCGCCTCGGCCGGCTCGAAGCCGGCGGGCTACGTCCACCCGCTCGCCATCCGGGCACTGGATGAGATCGGCATCGACATCTCCGGCCACGAGTCGAAACACCTCGACCGTTTCCTCGACCGCGAGGTCGAGACCGTCATCACGGTCTGCGGCAACGCCGACCAGGCCTGCCCGGTCTTTCCCGGCCAACTGAACCGCCACCACTACCCCTTCGACGACCCCGCCCACGCCGGGGGCAGCGAGGAGGAGCAGCTGGCGGTGTTCCGCCGGGTGCGCGACGAGATCCTGCGGGTCTTCACGGCCTACGCCGACGGCCGGCTCGACCAGCGCTGAGCCATGTCCGAGCCGGTCGCCGCCCGCATGTCCTTCCTCGACCGTTACCTGACGGTCTGGATCTTCGCCGCCATGGCCGCCGGCATCGCCGTCGGCCGCTTCCTGATCGACGACCCGGAGGCCTTCTTCGCGCCCTTCACCGTCGGCACCACCAACCTGCCGCTGGCGATCGGCCTGATCCTGATGATGTACCCGCCGCTGGCCAAGGTGCGCTACGGCGAGCTGCCGCGGGTCTTCGCCAACCCGCGGATCCTCGGGCTCTCGCTGGTGCAGAACTGGCTCATCGGCCCGGTGATCATGTGGGTCCTCGCGGTGCTGCTGCTGCGCGACCAACCGGACTACATGGTCGGGCTGATCCTCGTCGGCCTGGCGCGCTGCATCGCGATGGTGCTGGTGTGGAACGACCTCGCCAAGGGCTCGTCGGAGTATGCCGCCGGCCTGGTCGCGCTCAACAGCATCGCCCAGATCCTCTTCTACGGTGCCTACGCCTGGCTGTTCATCACCGTGCTGCCGCCGCTGGTCGGGCTCGAGGGCGCGGTGGTCGAGATCGCCATGGCCGACATCTTCACCTCGGTGATGATCTACCTCGGCATCCCCTTCTTCGCCGGCATGCTCACCCGCTTCGCGCTGACCCGCTGGAAGGGGGGCGAGTGGTATGAAAGCCGGTTCCTTCCGCGCATCGCCCCGCTCACCCTGGTGGCGCTGCTGTTCACCATCGTGGTCATGTTCACCTACCAGGGCGACGCCATCGTCGAGCTGCCGCTGGACGTCCTGCGCATCGCCATTCCGCTGCTGATCTACTTCGCGGTGATGTTCCTGGTCAGCTTCGTGATGGCCGCCCGGCTCGGCGCCGACTACCCGCGCAGCGCCAGCGTCGCCTTCACCTCGGCCGGCAACAACTTCGAGCTGGCCATCGCCGTGGCGATCGCGGTGTTCGGGATCGACTCCGGCGTCGCCTTCGCCGCGGTCGTCGGTCCGCTGGTCGAAGTGCCCGCCCTGATCGGCCTGGTTCACGTCTCCTACGCCCTGAAGCGGCGCCTGTTCGCGTAGGGAGGGCGGACGATCCCGTCCGCCCGGCTCCGGCCGAGAAATGCGCGGCCCGGGTGTCGAGTCCACCCACTCCAGCGGCGATGTTGCACTTGAGGGGCATGCCAGCCCCTTTGGCTTGACCCGGCAGGGCCGGATCCGTTGGGTCTCATGTCATCCTCATGAAAGCCCTCGCTCTTTTCCTCCCGCTCTTCCTCACCACCCCCCTCGCCCTCGCCGAGCTGTCGGCTCCGGCCGAGGCGCCCGCCGGAAGCACCATCGAGGTCGGCTGGACCGGCGCCGAGGAAGGCGGCCGGATCCGCTTCCTCGACGAGTCCGGCGAGACCTGGCAGGGCGCCCCCTACGCCTATCTCCGCAACGGCAAGGCCAGGCTCGGGGTCCCCGCCAAGCCCGGCCACTACCAGATCGGCTTCCAACCGAAGCAGGAAGTCACCGCACGGACTCCCATCACCGTCACCCCGGTCAGCGCGACCCTCGAGGCACCCGGCGAGGTCGAGATCAACGAGACCTTCGAAGTCACCTGGACCGGACCCGCCTACAGCCAAGACCGGGTGCGGGTCGTGCAGGGCGATGGCAGCCCGCTGCAGGGCGGGTCCTACACCTACCCGGCCAACGCGAAGGGAAACACCCTGAAGCTCAAGGCCCCCATCGAGAACGGCAACTACCGGATCATCTACCAGATGGGGGGCGAGACGCTCGCCAGCCGCGAGCTCCAGGTCGGCGGCACCACGGCCAGCGTCGAGGCGAAGCCCACCGTGCAGGCCGGCGGCGATCTCGCCGTGTTCTGGAGCGGGCCGGACAACAGCCAGGACTACATCGCGCTGATTCCCGCCGGCGCGGACTCGCGGCCCTCGTCGGCCAGCTACCGCTACACCGGCAACAGCACGGGGGGAGGCGTCACGCTGGTGGCCCCGGAAGCGACCGGCTCGTATGAGGTCGCCTATTTCACCGGCGGCAAGGTCCTCGCCCGCCAGGCAGTCGAGGTCGTCCCGGCCTCGGCCACCCTGGAGGCGCCCGAGGAGGTCACTGCCACGCTGCACTTCGAGATCGCCTGGACCGGCCCCGGCAACCGCCAGGACCGCATCCTCATGGTCGACCCCGCCGACGAGCCGACCCGCCTCGCCGCGCGCTACCTCGCGCCGCCGGAGGAACTCGTCGAGATGCTCGCCCCGCCCGAGCCCGGTGAGTTCGAGCTGCGCTACCAGACCGCCAAGGGCACGGTGCTGGCGACGCGGCCGATCCGCGTGCTGCCGGCACCGGTCGATCCCGGCAGCCTGCGGGTGAGCCTCGCCAGCGGCAGCCGGATCGCCGCGAACTCGGCGGTGGAGGTCATCCTCGACGCCTCCGGCAGCATGCTGCAGCGCCAGGACGGCCGGCGCCGGATCGAGATCGCCCGCGAAACCCTGCTGGCGCTGGTCGACGAGACCCTGCCCGCCGGTACGCCCTTCGCGCTGCGGGTCTTCGGCCACAAGGAGGCCGACAGCTGCCGGACCGACCTCGAGATCCCGCTCGGCCCGCTCGATCCGACGCAGGCACGGGCGAAGATCTCGTCGATCCAGGCGATGAACCTGGCGAAGACGCCGATCGCCGCCTCGCTCGCCGAGGTTCCCAATGACCTGCCCGGCATCACCGGCGAGCGCATCGTGATCCTGGTCACCGACGGCGAGGAAACCTGCGGCGGCGACCCGGCTCTGGCCATCAGCCGGCTGCGCGAGGGTGGCACCGACCTGCGGGTGAACATCGTCGGCTACTCGATCGACGACGCCGGCCTGCGCGAGACCTTCGAGAGCTGGGCGGCGCTCGGCAACGGCCAGTACCTCAATGCGCCGGGTGCCGATGAACTCGCCGGCGCCTTCCGCCAGGCCCTCGAGATCCCCTTCCAGGTCCTCGCGGGCGAGCAACTCATCGCCGCCGGCATGAGCGGTGGGGATGCCATCGAGCTGCCACCCGGCGACTACACCCTGCGCTTCCGCCGCGGCGGCGAGGAGCAGACGCGGGCGCTCAGCATCGTGGCCGGGGAACGGACCGAACTGGAGCTTTGATCCGGCGGGATCAGGGGAACGGCGTGCCGCTTGGGGCGACGATGACGTAGAACGCGCCGCCTGCCGGGGGAGCAGGATCGGTGTAGGTCCCACTGGTGACCGCCGTCGCAACCTGCGTCCAGACCGCGAAGTCGGAGGTGCGGTGGACATCGCAAGCCGTGCCCGCGGGGCTGGTGGTCCAGTTCAAGGAGGCCATGGACGAACTCGCGCTGGTTGCCGTCACGGTGATGCCGACCGGGACGGGTGGATCCGCGAGAATGAGCGCCTCGTCCCCCAGGGTCGTCAGCGCGTAGAAAACAACCTGCGAGGCGTCATTGAAGCCGGAACCGGAGTCCGCCGCGTGGTTCGGGGGGCTTGAAGAGCTTCGAATCCGGGGGGGCGAAGCAGCCATCGAAAGTTCGGATCCTGACACCTAAGTAAGACTCCGCGCTGCTGTCAAGCCGGCAAGGCTCGGGTGACGATTGCGACCGATGGGCTACTGCAGCTCCACGAACTCGCCGTTGAGCCGGACGAACAGGAACAGCGCGACGATGAGCGGGATCGACACGACGTATTCGTTCGCGCTGATCCCGCGGTGACGTTCCTTGAACTGGAACATCCCGGCGAGGGGGCCGCTCGAGCTGGCCCACCAGGACCCGGTCAGACTGAGCGTGTACTGCAGCACCAATAGCGCGCCGACGACCGCGCGCGCCTGGCGGAACGGCACGTGGAAGCGGCCATCCGCCACCCAACCGCGGAAGAAGCCCGGGTTGGCCAGCACCGGCACGAGGAACATCAGGAACTCGAGCAGGTTCGGGATGCCATTCCGGTTGTAGTCGCCGAGGGGCCCGGTCAGGAACGGGTTGGCATCGATGAAGGACTGCGGCCACCACAGCAACTGCCACAGCGGAAAGGTCAGCACCGTGGCGAGGATGGCGAAGCGGAACACCGCCCCCATGTTGCCGTTGTAGGCGGGGCCGCCGACCAGCAGCAGGGTGCCGATCAGGACCAGGCAGGTCGCGAAGGCCATCCCGGCTTCGACGAAGAACTCGCTGCTCGGCGCAATCACCACCGGGAGCTCGAAGCCGAAGGTCAGCGGGTTGAAGGCGAAGAAGAAGGCCAGCCCCGCAACGACACCCGGCCGGGTCAGCGCACCGGTCGCCCCGACCACCAGGTCCTTGAGGAAATTGAACACCAGGGCAGAGCCGAACAGGGCACCCGCCGCGTTGCCGAACAGGGCGGTGAGGAAGGTCCAGGTCAGCGTTGCCGCGACGAAGGCGTAGATGAAGACCGAGCCGGCGGCCACGAGCTCGGTCGGCCCCAGTTCCTTGACGGTGTCCCAGGGCATGCCCACCGCCAGGATCAGACCGAGCACACCCATCGCGACGACCGCGCCGAAGCCGGCGCCGATCTCGGCCTTCTCGCTGAACAGGCGAAACAGGAAGACGAACAGGCCGGTCGCGTCGTCGAAGCGGAGCAGGTAGGCCCCGCCGCGGCCTTCGTCCTCGTCCTTCGCCCCGATCAAGAGGTGGATGCCCCCAAAAGACACATCGCAGGAGAAGTGGTCCCCGGTCTGCGGGCTGAACTGCACCGGCTTCTCGATCGTCTGCCTGCGCACGAAGCGGTCGTCTTCCCACTGGCAATAGAAGACGGCGCCCGCCCCGTGTTCCGCTGCTGCGATGAAAATCTTGTCGTTCTGCCCGGCAAGCTTTCCGCCAAATCCATCGCCGACCTCGATCTCCGCGTCGCGGATCGTCTGCACGTGCCCCCAGTTGTCCGGCCCGCCCGCGTTGCGGCAGAAGATGAAGACGCTGCCCTTGCCTTCGTGATTCGGCGCGCCGACCGCGATGTAGTACTGCCCGGTGGCCTCGTGCTTGAGGACGAGCACGGCCGCACCGAAGCGGTCTCCATCGGCCGGGTTCTCGCTCAGCGGAATTGCGAGGATGACCGGAATCTCGCCCCAGGCACCCTGCCCGCCTTGGTTTTCCTGGAGGATCCGCACGGTTCCGCTGCCGTCGCCGGGTGAACCGAAGGCCGCGACGTCGCCGCAGCCATGCCCCGCCGCGCTGAACTCGTCGCCACTGGCACCGCCCAGGGCCATGATCTGGGAAACCGTGGAGACGATGAAGGGGTCGACGGTGATCGGGAAGACCGCGCCCGTGAGGTCGGCTGCCAGCCTCAATTCATCCGACTCGGCGGAAAGCTCCATCGCCGAGTCGAGCTCGCGACCGGTCGCGTCGAAGACATGAAGGTGATTGTAGCTCAGCTGCGTCCGGCCGCCGGAGTCGCGGAAGTCGAGGCCGGCGTCGGTCTCCACGAGCTCCAGCGAGCTGGCCACGGAAATCACCACTGCGAGCCGGTCGGGCGCCCCACCGGGGAGTTCCGGATCCTCGAGCGTGTAGCCGTGCTCGAAGCAGTCCTCGCGGTTCACCAGCCACTCCTCGCAGCCCGCTGCGAGCTCGCGCTGCACTTTCCGCGCATCCGCCTCGGCGGGTGCCCCCGGCGACACCGGGACGGTGATCACCTCATCATCGAACTCGAAGCGCCGGGTCTCCATCGCCACGGACCACGCCGGAGGCCGGGCCGAGCCGTCCGGCGCGAGGCCCGGCCCGCCGTCGAAGGGGGTCACGCGGAAGCCCCGGTCGCCGTAGTCGAGCTGCAGTTGGGAGCCGCGGTGAATCGAGCGCAAGCCGTCGGTGTGAGGGCGGAAATGGGCCTCCTCCGCCCGTGCCCGGGCAAACACCTCGGCCCGTTGCTGGTCGCTGACCATCGCCTCCTCCGGGCGGGGCGCGGTGTTGCGGACGGCCGGAAGGTTGGGGATTTCTCCGCCCACGGCCTGCATGCCGCCAGCCGGAGCTTCGTCCACTCCCGGGGTTCCGAGCTGTGGAATGGGGTCCGGATCCGGCAGCACCCCACCGAGCGCCATGGCGGCCGGCTGCGCCTGCGCGGCCCGAGCGATCGACGGCAGCAGGGTTTGACCGAGGACGAGCGCGACGGCCAACGGCACGGTCGACGCTCGCCAAAGGTTCCATCCGCCCAGAAAACCACTGCTCGTCGACTCTTCCCGCTCCATCGTGCTGCAAATGAAATTCAAGCCTAGACCTTGGGAAACCCGTCGCAGCGAGGCAACCCGAAAGCGGTGACGATCGGCATGACGCTCTTGGATACCGCTTGCGCGAGACCCCGGGGCTCGCCGGGTCGCGTGGGTCGCGCGGCTATTCGTCGTCGAGCCCCAGCTTCACGCCCTCGACCGTGGAGCTGACGACCTCCACGGCAAAGTCCGGCGCGCGGCGGGTGCGCTCGATCACCACCTCCTCGCCGTCGTCGACCTCGCTGTCGAACTGCCCGGAGTCGAGCTGGGTCTCGAAGCCGCTGCGAATCGTGCGCGCCACCTCGTTCTCGCCCTCGCCGTCGTCGACCCAGATCGTCACCAGCTGCGGATCGTTCCCTTCCGGCGTGACACGGAAGACGAACTGGCCGTTGGAATCCGCCCCGCCGCGCACCTCGATGCGCCACTGGTCGGCGTAGTCGAGTTCCTCCGCGGCCACCGGCGGAATCGCCGCGGCCTGCTGGGGCGACGGTGGCGTCGAGGTGCAACTGGAAACCGCCAGGGTCGGAATGAGAAGGAGGGAGTGGATGGTCTTCATGGCTGGGACAGGTTGCAAGCCGGGGCAGAAAAGCACCCGTTACCCTAACTGAAGATTCGCGCCGGGGGAACCTCGATTCTCACCCTCATCGGTAGCGTCGCGCTCCCGGAAAAGCACCAGGCTGCGACCCCTGCCGGGGTCGGTGACCTGGGCGTCGCTGACCGGGGGTGTCGTCGCCTTGCTCCTCAACCCCCGGCCAATGGCTGACATCCGGGATGTTTGGAGGGCTCCGCCCTGGTTCGAGTCACTCACGATCCCGGCAGGGATCGCCGCCATTAGCCGAGGGTTGAGCGAAGCGACACCCCCGGAAAACAGCAGCCCGGAATCCCGCATCCCGAAGGGATGCCAGCCACTCCCGCGTCACCCGACGCCGCCGTCACTCCACCCCGGCCTTCTTCTTGAGGAAGTCGAGCACCTTGGAGAACTCCACCTTGATCTTCGGCTCGCCCACCGTGAACAGAAGGCGCGAGGTCTTGCCATGGGCGACGATGTTCGCGAGGTAGGTTCCCGGCTCGAGTGGCACCCCTTCCATGGTCGCGTCGAAGGGAAGAAACAACGGGCGTTCCCCTTCGCCCAGCGCGGCCATCGCCGTGAACCAACCAAGAACCACGGCCACCACGCCAACGAATCCAGGGCTCCTTCCCAGCATCCACCCATCCAAGCGTCACCCACCCTCGGGCACAAGCCGCCAGTCACCTGATGCCCGATGCCCCCATCCGCGTTCATCCGCGGCACGGCTCAGGACGCCACCGCCTGCTCGGCCATGCCGGCCCGGCTCCGGGGCAGCCGCCGGATCCACTCGACGATCCGCCGGTAGACCTGCTGGTCCCCCGCCTCGCCGAAGATCCAGTGACCGTTGTCGGGCAGCGCCACGTAGTCCGCCTCCGGGTAGCGCGCACGCAGGCAGCGGGCGACGTGCGGGACGATGATCCGGTCCCGCCCGCTGGCGAAGATCAGCTTCTCGCCCGAGACCGGCCGGTCGATGGTGATGGTCCGCCCGCGGTCGAGCCACCAGAAGACGATCTCGCTGTAGGCCCGGCCCGAGTCGTGCCGCATCGTCGCATGGACCTCGCGCGCCGCGGGCTCGTCGAGTTCGTTGAGCAGGCCGTAGCGGGCCACCGGCCACGGCGGGCGCTGGGGACGGCTCCAGAAGGGCCAGCTCGAAAACACATGTCGCGTCGACCAAAGCGATCGAGGAAAGATATGATTCACCCCCGCCGGTGCGACCGAATTCAACAGCACCAGACCGGCGACCTCGACCCGCGAGGCAACCATCTGGGCGACCAGGCCTCCCATCGAGTGACCCACCAGCACCGGTTCCTCCAGCGACCTTGCGGTGACGAATTCCTCCACGTACCGGGCGTAGTCGCGCATCGAATATCCCCCGATCCGGCGGCGCGGCTGCGTCGAGCCGTGGTCGGGGAGGTTCGGCTTGTGATAGCGCAGGCCCGCCGCCACCAGGGTGCGCTCCATGGCGGGCGCCACCTCGGCGTGGCACCACATTCCGTGACAGAAGACGACATCCGGCAGATTCATGGGGGGAGGGGTTCCGGCAGATACCGATCATTCCTTCTTAACTCTTTCACCTAATTTCCAGCACCAACCACCTAACTGGCGGAATTCCCCCCTAGTTGGCCGATATGCCCCCTCGCCCGCGACGCCAGGCGGTGCTCCGGCATCGCGCCCTTCCCGAGCCACCATCCTTTACCGGGCCTTTACCCCGCTGGCCGGCGATCGCTGCTAGCCTGCCGGCATGATGCTCCGCCTGCTCGCCGGCCTCGGTTGGCTCGGCTACCTCGCCGGCTGCCTGCTGATCCTCGAGAACTCGATCGTCGACTTCCGGCCGGGGGGCGCGGGTTTGTTCATCCGGGAAAAGGCCGCAATCGGCGGGGATCCGCTGTGGCGGCTTTCGCTGCACCTCCACGTCGGCGGCGGCCTGCTCTGCCTATTCGCCGCCCTGCCGCAGTTCTCCCGCCGCCTGCTCCGCCGGCTGCCCGCGCTGCACCGCGTGGCCGGCCGGCTCTACGCCCTCGCCATGCTGGCAATCGTCTGCCCGACCGGCGCCCACCTCGCCCTCCACGCCAAGGGTGGCCTCGCCGGGCAGCTCGGCTTCCTCCTCCTCGGCGCCATCGGCTTCCACTCGACCCTCGCCGCCTGGCGGGCGGTGCTGCCGCCCCATCGCGACCTCGCCGCGCACCGCGCCTGGATGCTGCGCTCCTTCGCCACCGCATCGAGCGCCGTCAGCTTCCGCGTGCTGCACATCGTCGGCCATCTCGCCGGGCTCGAGGCGACGACGAACTACGTCGCCTGCCTGTGGCTCAGCCTGCTCGGCAACCTGGCCGTCGCCGAGTGGCTGATCCGCCGGACGCGCTCCTCCCCATCGAGCCCATCCATCCCCACCGAACTCCCAACCAAACTCCAGACCGAACCATGAAGACCATGAAGACGACCTGCCTCACCCTCCCCGCCCTCCTCGCCCTCGCCGTCACCCCCCTGCTCGCCGAGCCCGGCGGGCAGCGGGTGCTCCTGCCGCCCGAGATCATCATCCCGGCCGCGTCGGACGAGCCCGCCTCGAACCCGGGAAAATCCGGTCCGGAGGCCGCCCTCCTCCAGGCCGCCCGGCTGGCGGTTCATCGCGACATCGTCGCCCGCCTCGCCCCGCCGCGGCCGATCTTCTCGCGCGTGGCCACCCCCGTCCTGATGCCGACCTACGAGCCGGTCCGCTTTGCCGGCAACGAACGCCGCCTGCCCTTCACCATCCACACCCGCAACGGCCGCCGGATCGAGGAACTCAAGGGCTACGTCCGCCTCGCTGACCAGGCGATCTTCCTCTTCGATGAGAAGACCAAGGCCTACCGTCCCGCATCGGCCGACCCGCGTTTCGCAGCTGTGAAGTCCACCGACGAAGCCACCTCCCAAGAGCCGCTCGGCTGAGCCCTCCCGCGCCCACTCAACGGATCACCCCCTGGAGCCGCTGGTCGGATTTGAACCGACGACCTGATCATTACGAATGACCTGCTCTACCCCTGAGCTACAGCGGCGTCACCAGGATGGCGGGGCGGGAATGAAGCAAACCCGCCGCCCCCCGTAAAGCCCGGAGTGGGGGCATTTGGGACCCCCGCCCACGGTGCCCAAGCCCGGTCCGGAGCGGCATGCCCGGAGCATCCGGCTCCCGGGTTTCGTCGGCCGGGCCGACTCTCCGCCAACCCGGAGTCGGGGCAGGATGCCCCGGCCACGGGTGCAGGTGCGACGCTCAGGAATCGCCTGCGAAGTGGCCACGGATCGCCTCGACCAGCCCGGGAATGTCGTGCTGGTCCGCCTCGAGCACGGGCTCCACCCCGTGCTTGCGCAGCGCGGCGCTGGTGATCGGGCCGATGCTCGCCGCGCCGCAGCCCTCCGGCCACGGCAGGCCGAGGGCGAAGAAGTGCTCGACGGTCGAGCTCGAGGTGAAGGTGACCAGGTCGGCACCCTCGTCGCGGAAGCGCTCCGCCGCACCGGTCGGGTCGCCGGTCTCGGCGACGGTGCGGTAGGCGATGCACTCGTCGACGATCGCGCCGAGCGCGGCGAGCCCGTCGAAGATCACGTCGCGCGCCTCCTCGGCGCGGACCCACAGCATGGTCAGGTTCTCGACCGACTCGCCCTTGAAGGCCTCGACCAGGCCCTCGGCGACGAACTTCTCCGGCACCAGGTCGACCTCGAAGCGGTACTCGCGCACCTTCTTCGCCGTCCCCTCACCGATCACCGCGATGCGCGGGTTGCCGAGGCTACGGGCATCGCCGTAGACCGCAAAGAAGGCGTCGAAGAAGCGCTCGACCCCGTTCGGGCTGGAGAACACCAGCCAGTCGTACTCGTGGGCGTGGGTGACCATCTCGGCGAAGCTCTGGCGGTCCTCGGGCGGCTCGATGCGGATCGTCGGCAGCTCGATCACCCCGGCGCCGAGGTCGGACAGGGCGCGGCTGAGCACCCCGGCCTGGGCCCGGGTGCGGGTCACCACCACCTGCCGGCCGAACAGCGGGCGCGACTCGAACCAGTTGATCCGCTCGCGCTCACCGACCACCCCGCCGATCACCGCGACCGCCGGGCTCCTGAAATCGGCCTGCTCGGCGATGTCCGCGATGTCGTCCAGGGTCCCTTGGATGGTCCGCTGGCGCCCGGTCGTCGCCCAGCGCACCAGCGCGATCGGGGTCTCGGGCGCCGCGCCGCCGTCGACCAGCGCCGCGGCGATCTCGCGCAGACGCGCCACGCCCATCAGGAAGACCTTGGTGCCCGGGGCACGGGCGATCTGGGCGTAGTCGATCGACGACTCCTCCTTGGTGGGGTCCTCGTGGCCGGTGAAGAGGGTCAGCTGCGAGCAGTGGTCGCGGTGGGTCACCGGGATCCCGGCGTAGGCGGGACCACCGATCGCCGAGCTGATGCCCGGCACGATCTCGAAGGCCACCCCGGCCGCGGCCAGCTCCGCCGCCTCCTCGCCGCCGCGGCCGAAGACCATCGGGTCGCCACCCTTCAGCCGCACCACCTTCCGGCCGGCCTCGGTCTCGCGGACGATCAGCGCGTTGATCTCGTCCTGCGGCATGGCGTGGTTCCTGGCCCGCTTGCCGACGAAGACCAGCTCCGCACCCGGCTTCGCCCAGCGCAGGATCTCCGGACTACTAAGCGCGTCGTAGATAATCACGTCGGCCGCCTCGACGCATTCCCTCGCCCGCAGGGTCACCAGCCCCGGGTCCCCCGGACCGGCGCCCACCAAGTAACAGATTCCCGTTTCACTCATATCCATAGCATTGCCTTGCCCGGCCATCGCCGGGCCTCCGTCATTCCAGCCCGTCGAAAAGGGCCCTCGCCACCTCCAGCGGATCCTCCCCGCCGGCCTCCGCCTCCCGCGGCTCGCCGCCCCGCTCCGGGTCCTCGGAAAAGACCCGGGCCCGCATCGACAGCACCCCGTCCTCGAGCCGACTCAGCACGCCGACCGGGGTATGGCAGCCGGCGTCGAGCAGGCGCAGGAACTCGCGCTCGGCGACGACCCGGCGGAAATCCCCGCCCCGGTTGATCGCGGCGACCGCCTCGCGCGCGGCGGCGTCGCCGCTGCGGATCTCGAAGCCGATCGCCCCCTGCGAGGCGGCCGGCAGGAACTCGTCCTCCGGCAGCGGATGGAAGTGGAGCGCGACGTCGTCGACGATGCTCGGCCCGTCGATCTCGTGACCGAGCCGGACCAGGCCGGCCTCGGCGAGCAGGATGGCGTCGAAGTCGCCGCCCGCCAGCTTCGCCAGGCGGGTCGGCACGTTGCCGCGGATGTCGCGGATGCGCAGCTTGGGCCGCTGCCACGACAGCTGGCGGGCGCGGCGCACGCTGCCGGTGCCGACCACGGCATCCTCGGCGAGGCCGTCGAAGCCGCGCGCGTCGCGCGTCACCAGCACGTCGCGGATCGGCGCCCGCTCGAGCGTCCCGGCGATCTCGAAGCCCTCCTCGAGCACGGTCGGGACGTCCTTGAGCGAGTGCACCGCCAGGTCGATCCGGCCCTCCGCCAGCGCGACCTCGAGCTCCTTGGTGAAGACCCCCTTGTCGAGCCCGCCCTCGGCCCTGGCCACCTCGCTCAGGGCCACGTCGGTGCGGCGGTCGCCGGTGGTGCGGATGACCTCGCGCACCAGCTCGACGCCCGGCAGGGCGGCTGCCAGGGCCTGCTCGGTGAGCGCGGCCTGGACGAGGGCGAGCGCGCTGCCACGGGTTCCGACGACGATCCTCATGTCGCTGCTCATGTGCCGGGCAGGTTCAATTTGTCGAGTTCCTCGTCAATCATCCGTTCGCAGGCCTCGATCTGGGCACGACGCCGCTCGCGGGCCTTGTCGGCGAGCTGCTCGAGGGTGTCGATGTCGTAGAGGTAGACCTCGTCGATCTCGCCGACCGCCGGATCGATGTCGCGCGGGACGGCGATGTCGATCAGGAACAGCGGGCGGAACTTGCGCACCCGGCGCACCGCCTCGACGTGGTGCGGCAGGACCACCGCGTGGGGCGCGCCGGTCGACGAGATCACCACGTCGACCCCGGCCAGCACCGGCGCCCACTCGTCGAAGGGCACCGCGCGGCCGCCCATCTGCGCGGCCAGCTCGACGGCGCGGTCGAAGGAGCGGTTGGTGACGAAGACGCTCGAGGCGCCCCGCGACACCAGCGCCTGGGCGGTCTGGCGGCTCATCTCGCCGGCGCCGATGACGATCACCCGGGTCCCCTGGAGCTTGCCGAAGATCTTCTCGGCCAGCTCGACGGCCGAGCCGGCGACCGAGGTGGCGCCCTCCTGGATGCCGGTCTCGCTGCGGATCCGCTTGCCGATGCCGAAGCCGCGCTGGAACAGGCGGTTGAGCATTCCCGCGGTGCTGCCCGAGGCGTGCGCGCGGCGGTAGGCGTCCTTGATCTGGCCGAAGATCTCGGTTTCGCCGAGGACCATCGAGTCGAGCCCGCCGGCGACGCGGCAGAGGTGGCGCGCGACGTCGCGGCCCTGGCGCCGGTACCAGTGTTCCGGGTCGCCGGCCTCGAACTGCCGTTCGAGCGCGGTGAGCACCGCCTCGACCGACTCGGCCGAGAGGTAGAACTCGGTGCGGTTGCAGGTCGACACGACGACGCTCTCGGCGACCCCCTCGTGCTCGAGCAGCTGGCGGGCGGTCTCGCCGAGCCGGGCCGGCGGAACGGCGAAGCGCTCCCGAACCTCCACCGGGGCGCTGCGATGATTCAAGCCGACGCAAACCAGCTCCATCAGACGAAGGCGAAGACCGAGAGCGAGAGGACGAACAGGGCGACGGCGGCGAAGGCGAAGCGCCGGCCGGTGATCCCGCGGACCTGCTTGACGAGCAGCAGCGCGAGGTAGGCCAGCCAGACCACGCAGGCGGCGATCAGGTGCGCCCAGCCGCTGTCGTGCGGCATGAGGAACCCGGCGACCACCCCGATGGTCAGCATCGCCAGCCCGATCCACAGCAGCCGGACCATCGACACCAGCAACTCGCGCACCGGCGGCAGGTGACGGAACAGGCCGGAGCTCAGGTGGTGCTCCTTGAGCTGGCGGTCGAGGACCAGGAACATCACTCCGGCCACGGCGGCCAGGGCGAGCCCGCCGTAGGCGAGCACCGACATCGCCGCGTGGGTCTCGCGCCACGGGTTGATCTCGGTGACCGGCTGCGGTGACTCATCGAGCATGCCCGGCAGCAGCGCGACGGCCTGGAACAGGACCACCACCGGCGCCGAGAAGACCCCGAGCAGCGAGATCCGGTAGGTCGGCCCGACGAGGATGTAGAGCAGGGTCAGCGACCAGGCGAGGAACACCAGGACCTCGCCGAAATCCAGCAGGGGGCAGGCGCCGCGGGCCTGGCCGCGCAGCGAGAGGAAGGCGAACTGGGCCAGCATGGCGCCGACCATGGTCGGCAGGGTCCAGCGGCTGCGGTGGCCGTGGCGCAGCGACATCATGCCCGAAACCCCGGCGAGGGCGGCCAAGATGGTGGCAAGGATCAGGAACCAGCGCTCCACGCCCCCTCCCATGACCTTCCCGCCCGCTTCGCGCAAGAGCGGGGATGGGTGAATGGGCTGGGAGGTGGGAGCTGAACGGGCCGGCGGGTGGGAGCTGAACGGGCCGGCGGGTGGGAGCTGAACGGGCCGGCGGGTGGGAGCTGAACGGGCCGGCGGGTGGGCTCGCGCCGGGTGGCAAGCGCGGCGGATTTCCACCCGGGGGATTCCAATTTTCCGCCCAACTCGGGCAAGACAAACGCCCCCGAATGTGTCATCCTCGCGGAGTGGCCCCGCCCGCCTGCGCCATGAATCCTCCCCTCCATCGCCTCCTCGGCCCCGTGGCCGGCCTGTTCCCCATGCTGCCGCTGGCCGGCCTCGCCGACTCGACCATCGCGCCGGGCGACTCCTTCGCCCACGCCGCCAACGCCGGCTGGGTCGACTTCCACCCCTCGGCCAGCGACGGCGTCGAGATCGAGGACAGCTTCCTGCGCGGCTGGGCCTACGCCGCCAACTTCGGCTGGATCCACTTCGGTGGCACCCCGGCCAACGGCCACAGCTACGCCAACGACAGCGCGGGCGACTTCGGGGTCAACCTCGACGGCAACGGGCGGCTGAGCGGATACGCCTACGCCGGCAACATCGGCTGGATCCGCTTCGAACCGACCCACGGCCAGCCGCGGATCGACTTCCTGAGCGGGCAGCTCGACGGCTCGATCTACAGCGGCAACATCGGCTGGATCACGCTCGACACGCTTTCATCGGACCTGGTCGCGGCCAGCATCGCCCGCGCCGACAGCGACAGCGACGGCATCGCCGACGCCTGGGAATACCGCCACTTCGGCAGCCTGGTCGTGGCCGACGCCACCAGCAACAGCGACAAGGACCCGCTGGGCGACGTGGCGGAATACGTCACCGGCACCGACCCCAACGACGCGACCTCCTACTTCCGCCTCACCAGCCGGGTCTTCGACTTCGACACCCACCTGGTCGAGCTCAGCTTCACCAGCTCGGAGGACCGGGTCTACCGGATCGAGCACAGCGGCGACCTCGTTCCGCCGTGGGCCGACAGCGGACTCGGGATCTTCGCCCCGGACCCGGGTGTGGAGACCACCCGCAGCGTCGCGCTTCCCGACGACCCGCGCCACTTCGTCCGCGCCGTCTCGATCCTGCCCTTGCAGCCCTGATCCTCCTCCGCGAGGATCTCCGCGGGACTGCGATTCGGCGCAGCCACCCCAACCGTTGGATCCCACCCACCCCACCCTCTCGATCAGAGCCCCGCACCCGATTCCATGAGAGCCTTGCTTCTTGCCCTCGTTCCCGCCGTCCTCCTTCCCGTCGCCGCCCCCGGCCAAGGCGCCCTCGAGCCTCCCGGCGCGCCGGCCCCGACCCAGAAGTCCCTGCAGGAAATCTGGGATGAAATCGCCGCCGTGCAGGCGCAGAACCAGGCGCTGCAGGACGAGCTCTCCGTCCAGTCGGCCCGGATCGTCCAGCAGGGCAGCCTGATCGATGCCATGGCCGGCGCGCTCGGCGTCTCGCTGCCGTGGATGACCAGCACCGCCGACGGCAGCGGCAACTTCGGCGGCTCCGCCTCGCTGGCCTACGGTCCCGACGGCCATCCGGCGATCGGCTACATCGACCAGGTCAACAACCTTCTCCGCTTCGCCCACTTCAACGGCACCGGCTGGGACTACGCGATCGTCGACGGCGACGGCCTGATCACCTCGTCCTGCTCGCTGGCCTTCACTCCCGGCGGCCAGCCGGCACTCGCCTACCGCGACGACACCAACGGCGTGAAATATGCCGAGTTCGACGGCACCACCTGGCAGGTCGACGAGCTCGGCGAGTTCTGCGGCGACGTCTCGCTCGCCTTCTCGCCCACCGGCGTGCCCGCGATCAGCTACCAGGAATTCGCGACCTTCAACCTGCGCTATGCCGTGCTCGACGAGGGCAGCTGGCAGCAGGCCACGGTCGACGACATGGGCTCGGTCGGCAGCTCCTGCTCGCTCGCCTTCGGCGCCGACGGCAACCCGTCGATCAGCTACTACGACCTCTCGAACAGCGCGCTGAAGTTCGCCTCCTTCGACGGCTCGAGCTGGACCCCGGTCACCATCGAGTCCACCGACACGGTCGGCCAGTACACCTCGCTCGCCTTCTCCCCGTCCGGCAAGCCGGCGATCAGCTACTTCAAGAGCACCGGCAGCATGCTCCGCTTCGCCGCCTGGGACGGCTCCAGCTGGCAGACCGAGGACGTCAACGGCCCGGGCGACGGCGGATCCTTCACCTCGCTGGTCTTCACCCCGGCCGGCCAGCCGGCGATCTCCCATGTCACCCAGTCCGGTGACCTCGCCCTCGCCGTCAAGACCGCGGGCAACTGGAGCAGCGATTTGGTCGACGACGCCGGCAACATCGGCGCAGCCACCTCGCTGGCGATCAACCCGGACGGCCAGCCGGCCATCGCCTACTTCGAGAACTTCGACAACATCCTGCGCTTCGCGGTCCGCGGCCCGTTCACCAGCCCGTGAGCGACACGGAGCCGCCGCCGGCCGGTCCGGCCGACCCTCCCGCCCACGCCGGCCGACCCTCCCGCCCACGCCGGCCGACCCTCCCGCCCACGCCGGCCCCTCCCAACGCCCCCGGACCCGCGGCTGGAGCAACATTTTCCTGATCCGCCGCTAGACCCGGGGGGGCTGCCCCCGTAGAGGTGCGCATGATCCGCTGGTTCGCGCGAAACAACATCGCGGCCAACTTCCTGATGCTGGGGATTCTCCTCACCGGCATCTGGTCGTACTCGACGCGGGTCCCGCTCGAGGTCCAGCCGGGCCTGCGCTTCAACGAGGTCCGCATCAGCGTGCCCTACCGCGGCGGCAGCCCGGAGGACGTCGAGCGCGCCGTGGTGATCCCCATCGAGCTCGCCCTCGAGGGCCTGCCCGGCGTCAAGGAGATCGACTCCCGCGCCGACGCCGGCAACGGCGAGGTGGTCGTGCGCGCCGAGGAACACATCGACCCCGACGAGCTGCTCGACGACATCAAGGAGCGCGTCGACGCCATCACCAGCTTCCCCAACGAGATCGAACCGCCGCGGCTCCGGGTGCCGGACACCAACATGTGGTTCGACGTCATCAAGGTCGCGGTGACCGGCGAGATGGAGGAGGAGGACCTCGTCCGCGCGGCGCGGCGGGTCCGCGACGACCTGCTCGAGATGCCGGGGATCTCGCAGGCGGCAATCCAGGGCGAGACCCGCAAGGAGATCGCGATCGAGGCCGACCTCGCCCGTCTGCGCGACTTCGGCCTGGGCTTCACCGACCTGGCCGACGCGGTGCGCCGGGAGTCGGTCGACCTCCCCGCCGGGGAGATCCAGACCGACGAGGGCGGCATGGTCATCCGCTCGAAGGGCCAGGCCTACTCGCGCGCGGAATTCGAGGACATCGTCATCAGCAACCAGTCGGGCGCCGAGGTGAAGCTCGGCGACGTCGCCCGGATCAGCGACGGCTTCGAGGAGAACCGCAAGATCCTCCGCTTCAACGGCAAGCCCGCCCTGCTCGTCGAGGCGCTGCGCCTCAACAACGAGAACGCGCTCGATATCGCCGCCAAGGTGAAGGACTACGTCGCCACCCAGGACGGACGCTTCCCGGAGGGGATCGAGCTCTACACCTGGGACGACAGCTCGGTCGAGCTCGAGGGCCGCCTCGGCACGCTGTTCTGGAGCCTGGCCCAGGGCGGCCTGCTGGTGCTCATCGTGCTCGGCCTGTTCCTGCGGCCGATGCTCGCCTTCTGGGTCATCATCGGCATCCCGGTGGCCTTCGCCGGCGCGCTGATCTTCCTGCCGAGCCTCGACATGTCGCTCAACGTGATGAGCATCTTCGGCTTCATCATCGTCGTCGGGCTGGTCGTCGACGACGCCATCGTCACCGCCGAGAACGCCTTCACCAAGCTGCGCGAGGGCGTGCCGCCGCTCGACGCGGCGGTCGACGGGGCCAAGGAGGTCGCCGTGCCGGTCACCTTCGGCGCCCTGACCACCATCGTCGCCTTCCTGCCGCTGATGTCCTTCGACGGCTTCTACGGCAACTTCACCAAGCAGATCCCGCCGGTGATCGCGCTGGTGCTGGTCTTCTCGCTGATCGAGTCGAAGCTCGTCCTGCCGGCCCACCTCAAGCACATCAAGACCGGGCGAACCCGCTTCAACTTCTTCACCCGCTTCCAGAAGGGCATCGCCGACGGCCTCGAGTCCTTCATCTGGCGGGTCTATCACCCGGCCCTGGCGCGGGCGACGCGGCACCGCTACACGACCTTCGCCGTCTTCATCGCCATCGGCATGGGCGCCTTCGGGCTGCTCAAGAGCGGCCGCCTGGGCTTCGTCAACATGCCGGAAATGGACCGCAACCGAATCATCGCCTCGGTGCGGATGCCGCGCGACACGCCGCTCGAGATCACCGACCAGCGGGTGCTCAAGGTGACCGAGGCGGTCAGCCAGCTGCGCAAGGAGTTCACCGACCCCGGGACCGGCGAGAGCCTCATCCTCGACATGCTCACCAGCACCGGCGGCTGGAGCGGCCGCCCCGGCAACGACCCGCAGGAGGGCTTCGTCACCCTTTCCATCCTCGACCCCGGCCTGCGCTCGGAACCCGGCCCGAAGAACAGCGTGATCGCCAAGCGCTGGACCGAGCTGGTCGGTGAGATGCCCGACGTCCGCTCGTTCTGGGTCTCCGGCGACCGCGGCGGCGGCTTCCGCGGCGGCGGCGACGACCTCGAGTCGATCGAGGTCGAGCTGCGCGGTGAGGCGAGCGAGCTGAAGACCCGGATCGCCGACCAGATCGAGTCCCTGTTCGAGTCCTACGAGGGCATCGCCGACGCCTGGGCCGACGACGGCCGCAGCCGCAAGGAGCTCCACATCACCCTCAAGCCGGAGGGGGCCGCGCTCGGCCTGACCCAGCGCGAGCTCGCCAGCCAGATCCGCAGCGCGTTCTTCGGCGAGCAGGCCCAGCGGGTCCAGCGCGGGCGCGACGACATCCGCGTGATGGTCCGCCTGCCGCTCGAACAGCGCCAGTCGCTGCACACCCTGGACGAGCTCCGCATCCGCACGCCCGACGGTGGCAGCGCCCCGTTCCGCTCGGTCGCCGCGGCTTCCTTCGAGCCTTCCCAGTCGCGCATCCGGCGCATCGACGGTGCCCAGGTCAGCGAGGTGCGCGCGCGTCCGGTCGACGAGACCGTCAACGTCATCGAGATCGCCGAGGACGTCCGCCCGCGCATCGACGCGATCATCAACGAGCACCCCGGCTACTCGTGGCGCTTCGACGGCTACATCCGCGAGCACGAGGAGACCGGCCACAAGACGCTGGTGGCCAGCATCGCGCTGTTCCTCGCGCTCTACGCCCTGCTGGCGATCCCGTTCAAGTCGCTCGGCCAGCCCTTCATCGTGCTGCTGGCGGTTCCCTTCGGCGTCATCGGCGCGCTCGCCGGCCACCTCATCCTCGACATCACGCCCTCGTATCTCTCGGTCTTCGGCATGCTCGCGCTGGCGGGGGTGGTGGTGAACGACTCGCTGGTGATGGTCGACTTCACCAACCAGCGCCGGCGCGCCGGCCAGGAACTGTTCAGTGCGGTCATCGACTCCGGGGCACGCCGCTTCCGGCCGATCATGCTGACCTCGCTGACGACCTTCGTCGGCCTGCTGCCGCTGATGCTCGACCGTTCCCTGCAGGCCCAGGTGCTGATCCCGATGGCGGTCTCGCTGGCCTTCGGGATCCTCTTCGCGACCTTCATCACCCTCTTCCTGGTGCCCTCGGCCTACATGGCGCTGGAGGATCTCTACCGGTTCGGCCGGGGTCTGAAGAACTGGTACTTCCGCCCGTTCCGGGACCCCGAAGAGGAGCGCGAGAAAGCGACGGGGGATGGGAAAACCATTCAACAAACCTAAAATATTTGCTGGATTTCCCTAACACCGCTGCCTAGAAAGTCGCTGGCTGTCCCGCCACCCATTCCCACCGGAATGCCCCAGACGACCGAGCACACCCACCACCTCCGCATTCGCAACAGTCAGCTTGAAATGGCCGAGTCCTCCCGTGGCGGAGGAGACGATGTCGAAGGCAAGCTGCTCGAGGCCCAGGCCCAGCTGGAGCAGCTGCAGTCGCAGCGCCAGGAACTCGAGCGCCTGAAGACGGAGACCGAGCAACTCAACTCCCGTCGCCGCGAGCTGATCGGCGTGCAGGTCGAAATGACCGAGCGGCTGTCCTCGGCCGCCACCCTGATCGAGCGCGAGATCTTCGAGATGCGCCAGGAGATCGAGGACCTCGAGCAGTGCCGCAGCTGCTTCAACGGCCACCTCAAGAAGATCGAGAAGCTCGATCCCGAGTCCTGGTCGCAGAAGCAGCTTTCCAGCCAGCTCGACCGGGCCATGGCGATCGTCGAACACGCCGAGGACGAGTACGGCCAGGCTGCCGATCACTTCGCCGCCTCACGCTGCGCGTCGATCTTCCAGGGTGTGCGTCGCGCCAAGGGCCCGCGCGGCGAGTTCGCCCAGCAGTTCTCCCGCGGCCTCGCCTTCAACCTGCCCGTGATCATCCTCGGCGCCCTCGCCCTGGTCGTCTTCCTGGTCAAGGGCTCCTGAACCCGCGGCGTCGCCCACCCACCCGCCAACGTCGCCCTTCCATGATCGCCTCCATCCGCCGCAAGCCTGCCAGCCACCAGGAACTCGACCTGTTCGAGGAGCACCAGCGCAAGATCGAGGAACAGATCGCCGCGCTGCAGGACCTTCCGAAGCAACTCGAGGAGGAGGAACGCGAGCGCGCCCGCACCCTGCCGCCGTCCGACGACATCCTGCGCCGCGCCAAGGAGCGCGAGTTCGAGGAGCGGGCCGGCCGCAACCAGGTGCGCAACGAGCGCCGCTCGCAGGGGCGCAGCCTGCTGCTGTTGCTGCTGCTGCTCGCCGCCACCGCCGCCACCGTCGGCTGGGTCGTCTCGCTGGTGAACCGCTGAGCGGCGGACGCATCCGGTTTTCTGGACAAGGATCGCCACCGGACCGCGCGGCCCCAGTCGCGCCCGTCTCGCCCTTTCACTCCTCTCCCACACCTCCCCGCCGACTCAAGTCGGCGCTCCGATCCCGCCAGCCATCGGACCGCAGGCTTCCTTGGGCGCCGAAGCCTTGGCGAAGGCGGCAGCCTGCCCGGGCCGCCCCTGCGCTCCGCCCCGTCCATCCGGCCTCCCTTCCGGGCCTGCAAGCTTGCACCCGCGCGCCATCCGGCGACACTCCGGGCCGATGAAAGCCCTCGCCCGCTTCGCCGCCCTCGCCCTGCCGGTATCCCCTCTCGCCGCCGCCGACCACGCCGAGGCGATCGAGGCCGATCTCGACCTCCCGCCGCGGCTGGACATCTCGAAGT
Source organism: Verrucomicrobiia bacterium (assembly GCA_030430455.1). Lineage (GTDB taxonomy): Bacteria > Verrucomicrobiota > Verrucomicrobiia > Verrucomicrobiales > Akkermansiaceae > Haloferula. Next base: position 26,262 of record JAUIJB010000013.1, read on the forward strand.
TCATCGATGCGACCACCTTTGGCGCCACGGCCTCGCACGGCATGGACTTCAACGAGCTCACCCGGGGCGATGTCGACTTCAGCGAGGCCCGGCTGTGGACCTTCCTGAGCAAGCCCATCGACCTCGGCGGCGATTGGTCGCTGCTGCCCTCGCTGAACTACACCTTCTCCCGCCTCGAGACCGACGTCTCCCCGCTCACCCCCGGGCCGCTGCCGCCGCGCTTCGACGAGAGCCTGCACGAGGTCAGCCTGCCGACGATCTTCTACCACAGCAGCCGGGGTTCCCGCTGGTACTACGGCGCCTACGTCGAGCCCGCCATCCGCTCCGATTTCAGCAGCGTCGACTCGCGCGACTTCTTCCTCTCGGCCGCCCTCGCTGCGGCCTACCAGGTCAACGACTGCCTCGTGGTGGGCTTCGGCGTCTACGCCAGCGACATCACCAACGACCCCTTCCTCGTCGCCGGCCCGGGCTTCGTCTGGACCCCCACCCCCGACTGGCTGGTCACCTACTACGGCCCGAAGTTCATCGCCCGCCGCGAGTTCGGCGAGCGCCACCGGCTCGGCTTCGAGGCGGCCTGGAACGGCGGCCAGTGGAACGTCGACACCCCGGGCTTCTTCGGCTCGCAGTCGGCGAAGCTCGACTACAGCTCCATCCGCGCCGGCTTCTACTGGAAGTACAACCTGGTCTCCGAGCTCTGGCTCGAGCTCGGCGCAGGCATGACCTTCGGCAACGAGCTGAGGCTCGAGTCGCCGGGCGGCCGCGACCAATACCCGCTCGCCTACGGCGAAATGGACGGCGCCCCCTACGTCTCGCTCGGCCTTTCGGTGAACCGCTGGTGAGTCTGAAGCGCTGGTGACCCACCCGGGGCCGCACGATCAGGCGCCGGCCTTGGAGCGCTTCGGTGACTTCCGTCGCTTGCGCGTCGCCTTGCCGGCCTTGGCGGCCTTGCGAGCCTTCTTCTCCTCCTTGGCCTTCTTGGCGTCGAGCTCCTTGCGGAGGTCCTCCCACTGCTCCCGGCTGACGATGTAGCCGACGCAGTTCTTGCTGCCGCAGCGGCACGGGTGGTCCTCGTAGCACTCGATGTCGAAGCCGTAGTCGAAGGTCAGCTCCTCGCCCTTGGGGATGCGGCGCAGCGAGTGGATGAAGATCCGCTTGCCCTCGACCCAGGCCTCGCAGTTCGGGTCGCAGGAGTGGTTGATCAGCCGGGCCGTGTTCCACGGCACGTTGCCGTCGATGTCCCAGCGCTTGTTCAGCGTGAAGATGTAGACCGCGGCGTCGCCGGTCTCCTCGGCGATCGCGTGCTGCGCCCAGGCGCGCTTCTCGCTCTCGTCCTTGTCGATCAGCTCGCCGATGTACTCGATCACCCGCTCTCCCTTGGGGATCACCTTGGCGGCGTAGACACCGCTGCCGTGGATCACCGACTCGCGCACCTCGCAGAACTCGCTCTGGCCCCGCTCGTAGAGCTTGGTCAGCTTGCGGCGCAGGCGCGCCTCCTCGATCAACTTCTTGGATTTCTTGCCCATGGAACGCTGTCTGTTGACTCGGCCGGCCCCTGCGGTGGCTCCTCAGTCCTTCACTTGCTCCCGCTTGACCTCCGGAAGCTTCATGTTCTGCGGCAGCGTGATGAACAGGCTGCGAAGGTCGGGAACCGTGATGTCGGAGCCGTTGATGAAGGTCCAGTTGTTCTCCCCCTTGTCGGAAATCGCCACCTGGAAGCTGTGGCTGTCGATCAGGAGCGGCTCGGGGTCGTCGCGGAGCATGATCCGCAGGCGGGTCACGGTCGGCACCATCACCAGCCACTTGGTGTAATTGATCCCGCCCTCGGCCTCCTCGTCGGCCTTGCCGGGCCAGACCTCGTAGACCCGCGGGACGCCGTTCACCTTGACCGACAGGATCGAGATCCCGTTGCGGTTCATTTCCTCGGCGATGCCGTCCAGCCGCCGCTCCAGCTCCGCCAGGCTCCCGTGGCGGATCGCCATGCGATCCTTCCACTGCGGGTACATGCTGTCGATGGCCGCCTGGTTGTTGCCGAGCTCGACCTGGCGGCCGAGCTCCTTGACGGCCTTGACCGCCGAGTCGACCACGCCGGCCGGGGCGTTGCCCTGGGGAGCCACGTTGACCTGCGCGAACGCCGTCGCCGCGGTCACGACGATGCAGGCAATCACGCGCGCCGGAATTGTCATGGCCAAGGGATGACCCCGCTGGGGCCGAGCGTCAAGTGACTCCATCGACCACGCGCTTCCCACCGGGAACCGGGCCATTCCTCCGATTCCGACAAATCGGCTTGGCTTCCCGATCCTCACTTTGCCAAGCTCCCCGTCCCATGGCGAAACAGGCTCTCGGCAAAGGACTCGGCGCATTGATTCGCAAGCAGGGCGGCGACGACCCGGCTGCTCCGCCGGAGCACGAGGCGGGTCGCGTCAGCGAGGTCGCCATCGAAAGCGTCGTCCCCAGCCCGCTGCAGCCGCGCTCGCACTTCGTCGACCAGCCGCTCGACGAACTCGTCGAGTCGATCCGCCAGCACGGCGTGATCCAGCCGCTCATCGTCCGCCGGGTCGACGGCAAGCTCGAGCTGATCGCCGGGGAGCGCCGCTGGCGGGCCTCGAAGAAGCTCGGCCTGAAAACGGTCCCCGTGATCGAGCGCGAGGCGAGCGACCGCGACGTCCTCGAGATGGCGCTGATCGAGAACCTCCAGCGCGAGGACCTCAACCCGATCGAGGCGGCCACCGGCTACGTCCGGCTCGCCCGCGAGTTCGGCATGAAGCAGGAGGAGATCGCCGCCACCGTCGGCAAGTCGCGCGCCAGCGTGGCCAACTCGATGCGCCTGCTCGACCTCCACAAGGACGTCCAGCTGCTCGTCGCCCACGGCCAGATCACCGTCGGCCACGCCAAGGCGATCCTCACCATCAAGGACAAGGCCCAGCAGGTGCTGGCCAGCGAGACGATCATCCGCGACGGCCTCACCGTGCGCGCCGCCGAGAAGTTCGCCCAGCAGCTCGGCAACGGCGAGCTGAAGGACGCCAAGGCAGCCGCGAAGGATGGCGGCGGTGGAGCGAAGGGCGGCGAGGTCGACCACCACGTCCGGGCGATCCAGAACCGCCTGCGCGACCGCTTCGCCACCCACGTGCGGGTGCAGCACGGCGCGAAGAAGGGCAAGATCGAGCTGGAGTACTACGGCGACGACGACCTCCAGCGGATCCTCGATCTGCTCGGGATCGGAGAACTCTGAAACCGCTCGAGGGCCCCCGGGCCGCCCCGCGGGTCCCGCAGCCTCCCTTTCCTCCACGTCAAGCGATGCCGCCCCACAGCAAGTTCACCCGGTCGGCCGCGAGCCGCACGCTCGCGCCCCTCCTGCTCCTCCTGCTGCTCGCCTTCGGCTGCGGCAAGAAGGAGGCGGCCGAATCCGGGAGTCAGGCCGCGGCTGAAACCATCGCCAAGCCGGGCCGCGTCGGGCTCGCCGGCTTTCCCGCCGGGCTCGGCGAGGACTTCTCCGGCGCCCGCGCCCATCGCCACGTCGCGCAACTGGTCGCCATCGGCCCGCGGCCGCCGTCGAGCAGCGGCTACCAGCAGGCGCTGCGCCTGGTCGAGACCCGCCTCGGGGAGAGTGGTTGGCGCTGCACCCGCCAGACCTTCCTCGAGGAAACCCCGGCCGGCCTGATCTCCTTCACCAATCTGCTGGCGCGACTCCCCCCACCCGATGGCGGCGAGATCAACTGGCAGGAATCGACCGCCGTGCTGATCGGCGGCCACCTCGACAGCAAGCTGATGTCCTTTCCCTTTGTCGGCGCCAACGACGGCGGCTCATCGACCGGCATCCTCATCGAGCTCGCCCGCGTGCTCGCCGCGAAGCCCGCCGCCGGGAGCCAGGTCGAGTTGGTCTTCTTCGACGGCGAGGAGGCCTTTCGTCCCAACATCACGCCCTCCGACGGGCTCTACGGCAGCAAGCACTACGCCGGGTTGCTGTCGCGGCGTGGCTCGTGGCCCTCGGTGGGCATCGTCCTCGACATCGTCGGCGATCCCAACTTCGAGCTCCACTTCAACCCGGAGTCGCCCGCCGTCTTCCAGCGCGCCCTCGAGGCGGCGCTGCCGGACGCCTTTCCGACCACCGTGCGCCGGGCGCGCGGCCAGATCGTCGACGACCACCTGCCGCTGCAGGCGACCGGCCTGCCCTGCCTGCACCTGATCGGCGACTTCCAGCGGATGAACTACTGGCACCGCCCGGGCGACACCCTCGACAAGGTGGACGCGGAGATGCTTGGCGCGGTCGGCCGCCTGACCCTCGACTTCCTGGCCGGGCTTCCGGCCGGGCCCGCGGAGTGATCGGGCGCCCGCTTCGACGGGGGCAATTTTGGGGTTGTCAAATCCCGGACCTCCCGCCTAAATCCCGCCCCCTTCCGAGAGGTCAGGGCTCGATAGCTCAGTTGGTAGAGCAGCGGATTGAAAATCCGCGTGTCGGCGGTTCGATTCCGTCTCGAGCCACCACCTCCCCTCCTGATTTCGCCACCTCGGGCGGATCCGAACCGTCGCCAGCTGCCGACTCGTGTCGGCACCGCCAGTGGAACGAGCGGCTGTGAGGGGTGGCGGAGCACAGGGCATAGGACCGATGGGACCGATGGGACCTATCTGGCGTGAGGCTGGGCCTCACCCTTGAATTTGGGACGGCTCCGGAAGGTGAGCTCCCGCCCCGCCCATCTTCGCAGCGCCAGGGCCGACACTGAGGAGCGCATGAGATGCTTCCATAGGTCCTATAGGACCCATAGGACCTATTTCTCCCGCTCCGCCACCTCTCCACAGCCGCTGTGAGAGCAGGCGAGCCGTCGCCCAAACAACAATTGACCGCCGCCGGTCATGACAAGTCACTCCCGACGACGGCCAATGGTTCCTCGTCTGAGACGAGGGGTGTTCTCCCCCCCGGGAGAATGAAAAAGCTTGGGGGGAATCCTCGGCAGGCAGGCTGTGCTGGGCGCCGGCCGAGGGGTTGGCCAAACCGGAGTGTCTCTGGGGGGGACGCGCATTGTTAGACGGGATCCACGGCTGTTAGGCAAGCGCAAAGAATCGCAAAAGCGAGGAAATCACCATGGTGATCCTGACCATCGGAATACCCATTGTTTTCAGGCATCCTGATCGCGAAGCATTGCCTGCAACTCCGCGGCGACCTTCTCGCGAAGCTCACGCGGCTCGATGACCCGGGCGCGGCTGCCGAAGCTCAGCACCCAGCGCAGCACTTCCTCGAGGGCACCGGCCTCGAAGCGGACCTCGACGCGCTCGCCCGATCCGTCGAGCCAGCGGAGTTCCTGGCTGGGATGCCAGCGTCGCTCCTGGGCGAGGCGCGCGGCGTAGTCCCGCAGCTCCACCCGCACCGTGAAGGGCCGGCCGCCCTCGGGCGCACCCCACACCCCGAAGCGCTGCCGGAGGTGCTCGCGGCCATCGAAGCCGGCAGGCCGCTCGAAGCTCTCCTCCGCGACCCGCACCCGCGTGATGCGCGGCAGCGCGAAGGTGCGCAGCTCGCCGCGCAGGCGGTCGTGGGCGATGAGGTACCAGGCGCCCTCCACCTCGCCGAGGTGCAGCGGGTGGACCGTCCGTGCCTCCGCCCGGCCGGCGCGCAGCTTGCGATAGTGGAAGCGCAGCACCCGGCGACGCACCACCGCGTCGGCCAGCTGGCCGAACATCTTCACCTCGCGCGTCTTCATCTCGGGTCCCTTGCGGCTGAAGGCCTCGTCGAGTTCCGCCCAGCCCAGGTTGACGCGCTCGCCGATGGTACGGGTCAGGCGGACGAAGACCTCGCGCATCTTCTCGCCGAAACTTGTGCCCCGGATCGATTCCATCGCGTTGCGCGCGAGGAACAGGGCGGCGAGCTCCTCGGCGCCGACCTCGAAGTCGGGGAAGTCCACCTCGTCGCCCTCGTAGCGGTAGCCGTGCTCGCGCTCGTCGTAAACCAGCGGCAGGCGGAACTCGTCGCGCATGAAGGTGATGTCGCGCTGGATCGTCTTCGGGGTGACCTCCAGCTGCTCGGCGAGGCTGCGGCAGTTCGGATGACCTCCGGCGCGGATCGCGCGGTGGATCTCGTGCATCCGCTGCAAGGGTCTGCGGGTGTGCTTGCCGCCGCTGTCTCGTGGCATGCTGGATCCTGCCGCGCCACCCCTCCCGTGCCGAGACCGAATCCAGGCGGGCGCCCGCTCGGACCGCGCGACCCCAGTCGCGCCCGACGAGACCGCCCGAGGGAGCGGCGGGAAGCGCCACGGCACGACCCACAGGGAAAGCCGCGGCTCCGGAACCGCTTGCTCCCACCGCTGGAGCAGGCGCGGCCCAGAGAAGCGCCCCCCCTTTTTCACCCACACCCCACCCCTGTCCCACCCCCCTTGGCAAGATCGCCGCCATGATCATCCATGCACCCCTGTTCCACCGCCTGCTGATGTCCCTCGCCCCCGCCCTGCGATCCCTCCCACCCGCCCTCCTCCCGCGCAGGCACCGCCGCCGGGCGCCGCGCTGCGTCGCCTCGCTGCAGCTCCCGGCGCTGCGGATCCCGGTGACCGAATCGAGCGACCCGCTCGCCCGTCGGCTGCTGCGCAGTGCCGCCAGCGGGGGCACGCTGGCCTTCTTCTACCAAGGCGGCAGCACCCCCGGCGTGCTGCGCCGCTTCAAGCCGACTGAGTTGTTCCGCCTGCGTCCGGGCGGCGCCATCTATGTCCGTGGCCACTGCCGCCTGCGCGATGCCACCCGCACCTTCCGCGTCGACCGGATCCGCCTGGCGTGAGCGCCCCGACGGCCCGGCCGTTCCCCCTCCTCAGGCCTTCCCCACCTGGCCCGCGGTCACCTCGAAGCGCGCCATGCCCTCGAGCCCCTCGGTCCCCTGCAACCAGTCGAGCCGGGTCGTGGTGATCCACTTCTGCGAGGCGGTCGGCAGCGAGCGCAACACGGCGTGGCGCCGGCCGCGGTCGAGCTCGCCGAAGATGTCGTCGATCAGCCACAGCGGCTTGCGCTCGCGGCCCTCCTCGAGCACCCGCCCCTGGGCCAGCTTGAGCGCCAAGGCGAGGGTGCGCTGCTGGCCCTCGCTGGCGAAGCCGCCGGCCTCGAGTCCGTTGATGCGCAGCTTCAGGTCGTCGCGATGCGGCCCGACCAGGCACTGCCGCTGGCGGCGTTCCTTGTCGCGCGCCTGCTCGAAGGCCCGCGCCAGGCCCAGGCCGCCGGCCGGCCGGTAGTCCACCTCGAGCGCCTCCTCCCGCCCGGCAATCTCATTCTGGAAATGGGCCGCCTCGGGCTGGAGGCGGGCGACGAGTTGGGCGCGGATCGCGGTCAGCAGGTCGCCGTTCTCGACAAGGATCGACTCGTAGCTGGCGATCTCGCCCTCGCGCGGCCGCGGGTCCTTGAGCAGCAGGTTCTTCGCGCGCAGGGCGCGGCGGTAGCGGCCGAGCGCCTTGCGGTAGGCCGCGTCGTGCTGGCAGCCGAGGAAGTCGAGGTAGCGCCGCCGCACCTCGCCGCTGCCACGCACCAGCTCGAGGTCCTCGTTGCCCATCCAGACGATCAGTCCCCCGCCGGCGAGGTAGTCGGCCTGACCCGGGCTGCGCTCGCCATCGACCTCGCAGCCGAGCCCGGTCCCGGGTGCCCAGCGGACCCGCCGGGCCTCCCCGGCGAGGTCCGCCGCCAGGCCGAAGCCGCCGGGGCCGCCGACCCGTGCCAGCGGGGCCATGCGGTGGCTGCGCGGCGACTGCAGCCGCATCAGCACGCAGACCGCCTCGAGCACCGAGGTCTTGCCCTGGGCATTGTCGCCGGTGAACACCGCGCCGGCCGCGGGCAACTCGATGCCGAGCTGGCCGAGGCAGCGGAAATCGACGGCGCGGAGGTGGCGGATCATCCGCCCCCAGCTTGCCCGGCCCGTCCCGATCCGCAATCCCGGGCTTGCCGACCGCGTCGCCCCCCGGGAGGGAGACCAGGATGGATGGGATGGATGGGATTTCGCTCGGATCGGAGCACCGGGCCTCCGTCGGCCCGGGTGGCCCCTCGGGCCCGCCATGGCAGCCCGGGTGAACGAAAGCCCGCGCTCCGGCGACGAAGTCATCCTACCCATCCCATCCATCCGGGTCCCGATTCGTTCCGCCCCGGGGCGCCAATCCCGCCTTGAATTGCCCCCACCCCCATGCATCCTCCCCGCCCGCTCATGGCTGGACCCAAATTCAAGGCACTCCCCGGATTTCGCGACTTCCTGCCGCGCGACTGTGCCGTGCGCGACTACCTCTTCGACACCTGGCGCTCGGTCGCCCGGCGCTACGGCTTCTCCGAGTACGAGGTGCCCGTCCTCGAGGACACCGGCCTCTACCTCAAGAAGTCCGGCGGCGAGCTGTCCGGCCAGTTGTTCCGCTTCGAGGACCAGGGCGGCCGCGACGTCTGCCTGCGCCCCGAGGTGACCGCCTCGCTGGCCCGCCTCGTCGCCCAGCACCAGCGCGACTTTCCGAAGCCGCTGAAGTGGTTCGAGGTCGGCCAGTGCTTCCGCTACGAGAAGCCGCAGAAGGGCCGCGGCCGCGAGTTCCATCAGTTCAACGTCGACATCATCGGCGAGGCCGGCCCCACCGCCGACGCCGAGCTGATCGCGCTCGCCATCGACACCATGCTCGCGCTCGGCTTCGAGGCCGGCGACTTCGTCGTCCGCGTCTCCGACCGCCAGGCCTGGCTGGGCTTCGCGCGCGAGCAGGGCATCGCCGAGGACGACGTCCCCGCCTTCCTGCAGGTCATCGACAAGCTCGAGCGCGAAAAGCCCGAGGTGACCGCGGAGAAGCTCGCCGCCTACCAACTGACGACCGAGCAGGTCGAGTCCTTCATCGCCGACCCCGAGGGGGCCTCGGAGGCCTTCGCGACGATCCGTGACGAGCTCGCCGCGCGCGGCATGGCCGAGCACATCGAGCTCGACCTCTCGATCGTCCGCGGCCTGGCCTACTACACCGGCGTGGTCTTCGAGGTCTTCGACGCCAGGAAGTCGATGCGCGCCGTCGCCGGCGGCGGCCGCTACGACACCCTGGTGGCGACCATTTCCGACGGCGCCTGCGACCTGCCGGCCACCGGCTTCGCGATGGGCGACTACGTCATCCGCAACCTGATCGAGGAGACCCCGCACGCCGAGCTGCAGATGGCGGCCTGGCTGCAGCGCAACACCCCGGCCTGCGACGTCTTCCTGGTCGTCGCCGACCCGACCAAGCGGCCGGACGCCCTCGGCATCCTCGCCGAGCTGCGCCAGGCGGGCATCTCGACCGACATGCCGATGGGCGCGGCCAAGATCAACAAGCAGTTCCGCCAGGCCGAGCAGTCCGGCGCGCGCTTCGCCCTGGTCATCGGCGACGAACTCCCCGAGCTGACCCTCAAGGTGCTCGCGTCCCGCCACGAGGAGTCCTGCCACGTCCTCGGCCTCGCCGACTGGCTCGAGGACCGCCTCCAGCAACCCGACGGCCCCCTGCTGGCCTGAGGGAGTGCATGGATCAGGATGGATAGGATGAATAGGATTTTGGAAAAGGAAACGGGAGCCATCATCGGGATCGCCTACGAGGTGATGAACGAGGTTGGCTGCGGGTTTCGCGAAAAGGCTTACGAGCGAGGTCTTGTCAGGGAGTTCCAGCTTGGCTCGATCCCCTATGACCAGCAGAAAGTCTTCCCCCTGATCTACAAGGACTCCGTAATCGACACCCTGATTCCCGACCTGATCGTCTACGACCAGATCATCGTGGACACCAAGACCATCAAGCACATCAGCGACCGCGAACTGGCCCAGATGCTGGGTTACCTCAAGGCAACCGGCCTCCCGATGGGCCTGATCCACAACTTCGGAAACCCACGGGTGGAAGTGAAACGCGTCTACCCCCTAAACAGGTAGCGTCAGGAAAAACATCCCATCCATCCTATCCATCCTGGTCCCCACACCATCACCATGCGAACCCACCACTGCAACGAACTCCGGTCCTCCCATGTCGGCGAGGAAGCCACCCTCATCGGCTGGATCAACACCGTCCGCGACCAGGGCGGGGTGATCTTCGTCGACCTGCGCGACCGCGAGGGGATCACCCAGTGCGTGTTCCGCTCCGAGGTCTCGCCCGAGGCCGCCGAGACCTCGCACAAGCTGCGCAGCGAGGACGTCATCCAGGTCCGCGGCAAGGTCGGCGAGCGCCTCAAGGCCGAGGGCGTCGACACGACCAACGAGAACCTCGACACCGGCGAGATCGAGATCGTCGTCGAGCAGGTCACCATCGTGAACAAGGCCGAGGTGCTTCCCTTCCAGCTCGACAAGGAGCTGTCGAACGAGGACCTGCGGATGAAGTACCGCTACCTCGACCTGCGCCGGCCGCGGATGACCGCCAACCTGCGCACCCGCCACCGCGTCACCAAGGCGACCCGCGACTACCTCGACGAGCAGGCCTTCACCGAGGTCGAGACCCCGGTGCTGTCGAAGTCGACCCCCGAGGGCGCGCGCGACTTCCTGGTCCCCTCGCGCCTGCAGGAGGGACACTTCTACGCCCTGCCCCAGGCGCCGCAGCAGTACAAGCAGCTGCTGATGGTCGCCGGGCTCGAGCGCTACTTCCAGATCGCCCGCTGCTTCCGCGACGAGGACCTCCGCGCCGACCGCCAGCCGGAATTCACCCAGGTCGACATCGAGGCCTCCTTCGTCGGCCAGGACGACATCATCGGTCTCGTCGAGGGCATGCTCGGGCGGATCTTCCGCGACGCCCGCGGCGACGAGATCCCGGCGCGCTTCGACCGCATGACCTGGCGCGAGGCGATGGACCTCTACGGCTCCGACAAGCCGGACCGCCGCTTCGACCTCCGCTTCGTCGACCTCAGCGAGGAGCTCAAGGACTGCGAGTTCCGCGTCTTCTCCGGTGCCATCGCCGCCGGCGGCGTGGTCAAGGGGATCAATGCCAAGGGCTTCGCCGACATCTCGACCGGCCAGATCGACAAGCTGACCAAGCTCGCCCAGGAGGCGGGCGCCAAGGGGCTCGCCTACATCCAGGCCCGCGGCGAGGACCGCGGCAGCTGGCGATCGCCCTTCGTCAAGCGCATGACCGACGCGGAGGTCGAGGCCCTGCGCAGCAAGCTCAACATCGAGCCCGGCGACCTGATCCTCTTCGCCGCCGACCAGTGGGAATCGGCCTGCGAGGTGCTCGGCCGCGTCCGCCTCGAGTGCGCCGCGATGCAGAACCTCCTCGAGGGCAACACCGAGCTCGACTTCCTCTGGGTCACCGAGTTCCCGCTGCTCGCCTTCGACGACGAGGAGGGTCGCTGGGTCGCCGTTCACCACCCCTTCACCCGTCCGCACCCGGACGACGAGGCCAGGCTCCTCTCGGGCAAGGACGACGAGCTGAAGGACATCCGCGCACTGGCCTACGACGTGGTCCTCAACGGCCACGAGCTCGGCGGCGGGTCGATCCGGATCCACGAGGCGCCGCTGCAGAGCGCGATGTTCAAGGTGCTCGGGATCGCGGAGGAGCAGGCCCAGGAGGAATTCGGCCACATCCTCGACGCCTTCCGCTTCGGCGCCCCGCCCCACGGCGGCGTCGCGCTCGGCCTCGACCGCCTGGTGATGCTGGTCTGCAACGAGGACAGCATCCGCGAGGTCATCGCCTTCCCGAAGAACAACAAGGGCAGCGACCTGATGTCGCACTCACCGGCCGAGGTCGACCCGAAGCAGCTGCGCGACCTGCGGATCCAGGTGGTCAAGCGCCCGAAGTAGGCGGCCTTCTTTCACCATCCCGGCACTCCGATTGGGTAGTTTCCTCCTTCTCGAAAGCGTGGCAGGTTCCTGTCACGCTTTCGTCGTTTCAAGGACCGGCCGCCGCTCCCCGGCGGGCTCCCCGCAGTTCACGACCCCGAATCGCATGATCCGCCTCCTCCACGCCTCCGCCTTTCTTCAGCTGTTCCTTGCCCTCCCGCTGGTCCTGCCCGCCCCGGCCGGCCCGGCGATCGACCTCGCCGGCGAGTGGCGCTTTGAAATCGACCGCGACGACGCCGGCATCTCCGGGCAGTGGTACTCGCGCGAGCTCGAGGACGAGATCGAGCTCCCCGGGGTGCTGCAGTCGCAGGGCTTCGGCGACCCGATCTCGCCCGACACCCCCTGGGTCCTCGGGCTCGGCGGGGAGTGGTGGAAGCTGCAGGATGCCGGGCTCCGCGAGCACTTCTCCCAGCCGGGCAAGGTCGAGGTCCCCTTCCTGTCCCAGCCGCCGCGGCACTACCTCGGCGCCGCCTGGTACCAGCGCGAGATCGTGATCCCGGACGACTGGAAAGGGCAGCGCGTCCAGTTGTTCCTCGAGCGTCCGCGCTGGAAGTCGACCATGTGGCTCGACGATCGCGAGGTCGGATCCTCGCGCAGCCTGGTGGCACCGCACGAGTTCGACCTCGGCCTGCTCGCCCCCGGCACCCACCGCCTGACCGTCCGCCTCGACAACCGGATGATCGTCAAATACGAGCGCGGCGACAACGGTCACCTGCCCGACACCCATGCGATCTCCGACGCCCTCGGATCCACTTGGAACGGCATTGCCGGAAAAATGGAGCTGCGCGCGACCCCCGCGGTCTGGCTTTCCGACGTCCAGGTCTTCCCCAAGCTCGCCGACAAGAGCGCGCGCTTCGAGGTGGGCATCGGCAACCTTTCCGGGGAAGCCGGCAAGGGAACCCTGAGGATCGGCGACCGCGAGATGGAGGTCGGCTGGGACGCCGGGGGCGGAAGCGCGGAAGTGGTGATCGAGCTGGGTGCGGACGCCGCGACCTGGAACGAGTTCCACCCCCACCTCCACGAGCGGCGGGTCACCCTCGAGTCCCCGCACGGCAGCCACGAGGTCCCGGTCCGCTTCGGCCTTCGCGAGGTCAGCTGGGACGGCAAGGACCTGCTGGTCAACGGCGAGGTCGTCAACCTGCGCACCACCCACTTCGGGCTCGATTTCCCGCTCACCGGCTACCCGGCGACCGACGTCGACAGCTGGAAGCGGATCATCCGCCGCTGCCAGGAGTTCGGCCTGAACGGCATGCGCTTCCACTCGTGCTGCCCGCCGGACGCCGCCTTCACCGCCGCCGACGAGCTGGGCTTCTACCTGCAGGCCGAGTGCGGCCTGTGGACCCCCTTCAACCCCGACTGCGCCTTCACCAACTACCTCAAGGAGGAGGCGCCCAAGCTGTTCCGGGCCTACGGCAACCATCCCTCGTTCCTGCTCTTCTCACCCTCCAACGAACCGAAGGGACGCTATACCCAGGTGCTGCCACCGCTGATGGAGAAGTGGTACCAGGAGGACCCGCGGCGCCTCTACGCCGCGGGCACCGGATGGAACCGCCCCGAGCAGGTCGAGGACGGCGCCCAGTTCGCCGTGCTGGTCCGCTACGGCGAGGGCGAGCTGCGCAACGTCACCGGCTGGTTCGGCAACGACTTCCGCAAGGCGCTCGAGAACGTCGACATCCCGGTGCTCGCCCACGAGATCGGCCAGTGGTGCGCCTACCCGGACTTCCGCGTGATCGAGAAGTTCACCGGCTACATGCAGCCGTCGAACTACCGCATCTTCCGCCACATCGCCGAGCAGAACGGGCTGGCCCGGATCAACGAGCAGCTCGCCATGGCCTCGGGCAAGTTCCAGCTGGCCTGCTACAAGGAGGAACTCGAGGCCAACCTGCGGACGCCCGGGCTCGCCGGGCACCAGATGCTCGACATCCGTGACTACCTCGGCCAGGGCACCGCGCTGATCGGCGTGCTCGACGCCTTCTGGGACCCCAAGCTGTACGTCGACGCCGAGTCGTTCCGGCGCTTCCACAGCGAGACCGTGCCGCTCGCCCGGCTGAAACAGCGGACCTTCACCACCGCGGAAACGCTCGCGGCCGATGTCGAGCTGTACCACTTCGGCGAGAAGCCGATCGCGGGTGCCAGGCCCTATTGGCGCATCACCGGCGAGGACGGCTCGGTCGTCGCCTTCGGCAGCTGGGACGCCCGCGAGGTTCCCATCGGCAAGAACCACCCCCTCGGCAAGGTCGAGCAGACCCTCGCCAGCCTCCCCGCCCCGGCCGCCTACCAACTGGTCGTCGGGCTCGAGGGCAGCGAGGTGGAGAACGACTGGAACTTCTGGCTCTACCCGGAGGAACCGACCGCCGGGGAATCCACCGACCTGCTCGTCACCAGGGACTGGGCCGAGGCCTCCAGGGCCCTCGCCGACGGCGGCAGGGTGCTGTTCAACCCGTCGCAGGACTTCCTCGACCCGGCGATCTCGCCGCCGATGAAGCGGGTGCCCGTGTTCTGGAACATCCAGATGACCGTGCGCCCGCCGCGCAACCCGAAGCCGCGCTTCGACGCCATGCTCGGGCTGTTGGTCGACGACCGGCACCCGGCGCTGGCCTCCTTCCCGACCGCGAGCCACTGCGACTGGCAGTGGACCTCGATCGTCCACAACGTCCGCTCGGTGAACCTCACCGAGGCCCCGCGCGAGCTTTCGCCGGTGGTGGCCGCGATCGACGACTGGAACCGCAACTGGCGCCTCGGCGTGGTCTTCGAGTGCCGCGTCGGCGAGGGCCGCCTGCTCGTCTCGGCGATCCCTCTCGACAAGGACGACCCCGTCACCCGGCAGCTCAAGTCCTCGCTGGTCGACTACGCCGGAAGCGACGCCTTCCAGCCGGAAGCCCGCCTGACGCCCGCCGAGGCCGACGCGATCTGGCAGGCATCCGGCGCGAACGGCGAAGCACCGCCAACCCGCCGGTTCGACCCCGACCTCGACGACGGCAGCGGCCCGGACAGCAAGAAATGAGGCCGGGGTCACTACTCGTCACTCGTCACTGTTCACTCACCACCAACCCTACGGCCCGTTGCGGCACGAACTCGGCGGCATGCCCATGTGCTTGCGGAACAGGCGCGAGAAATAGAACGGGTCCTCGTAACCCACCGCGCGGCCGGCCTCGGCGACGTTGTGGCTGCCCTGCTGGAGCAGGTCCATCGCCCGCTGGAGGCGCAGCCGGATGAGCAGCGCCATCGGCGGCAGGCCGGTCTGCGCGCGGCAGCGCTGGGTGAAGTGCGGCACGCTGAGCGAGGCACTCGCAGCCAGCTCCTCCAGGGTCCAGGGCCGCTCGAGTTGGTCGCGCATCATCCCCAGCACCGCGAGCAGCCGGTCTCCCGCCCCGCTCCCACGTGTCCCCCGGACCCGGGGATGGACCCGCACCAGCCCGAGCAACCTCGCGAAGGCGGTCGACATCGCGACCATCGCGCCCTCGCTGTAGCCATGCGTGGTGTGCCGGAAGATGTCCTCGAAGGCCTCCGTGAGGACTGCCGGCGAGTTCACCGCAAGCTTCGGCTGGTCGGCCGAAACACCGAGGACGGCGAGGTGGTCGGCAGCCCGGAGCCCCCGGAAATGAACCCAGAATATCGTCCATGGTGAGGACGGCTTGGCAAAATAGCGATGGGCCTCGCCCGGCGGCAGGAACAGGAGGTCTCCGGGCCCGACCCGCCAGTCGCCCCCGCCGATCCGGCACTCGCCGTGACCCGACACGCAGCCGATCAGGATGTGCTGGGCGGTTCCCCGCTTCCTCTCAACATAATGAGAACCAGCAGCCACAAAGGCACCGATGTGGGTGAGGCAAAGGTCCCGCGTCACCGGTTGGCGGCTGCAGCTGGCAACAATCTCCGGCGGAATGATCACCAATCGCTGCCCCGGAAAGCCTTCCGATCGACGTTCCGTGGCCGAACTCGCCATGCCGGCCAGTCTTCGTTCGGATCCTTGTTTTGTCCATGTTTTTCATCCGATGAGCCATGGTCCACCTGCCTTGAAATGAACTAGAACGGTGGCAACCCATGCACTTCACAACCCAGGACCTCGCCGTCTTCGCCGGCTTCTTCGTGGTCGTCATCGGCCTCAGCGTCTGGAAGAGCCGGAAGGTGGCGGGACATGAGCAGAACAGCTCGGACTTCTTCCTCGCCGGGCGCGGCCTGACCTGGCCGCTGATCGGTATCTCCATCGTGGCGGCCAACATCTCGACCGAGCAGATGGTCGGCATGGCGGGCCAGGCGGCGGGCTCGACCGGCCTGGCGGTGAGTTGCTGGCAGCTGCTCGGATCGGTGTTCATCGTGGTGATCTCGATGACCCTGCTGCCGAAGTTCCTGCGGGCGGGGATCTACACCATGCCGGAGTACCTCGAGTACCGCTACAACACCGCCGCACGCGGCGTGATGGCCGTGCTGACGGTGGCCATCTACGCCGTGGTGATGCTGCCCGCCGTGCTCTACTCGGGGGGCGTCACCCTGCGGGCGATCACCGGCATGGAGCTGACGAAGGCCGTGTGGCTGATCGGCCTGATCGGCGCCGGCTACTCGACGGTCGGCGGCCTCAAGGCGATCGCCTGGGCCGACCTCATCCAGGGACTCGCGCTACTCGCCGGCGGGGTGCTGATCTTCTTCCTCGGGCTCCACGCGATCGGTGGATGGGACGAGTTCGCCGCGGCGAACGCCGACCGGCTGCACATGGTCCTGCCCGCCAACAACGCCGACCTGCCGTGGACCGGCGTCGCCGGCGGGATGTGGATCGTGATGATCTACTACTGCGGCCTGAACCAGTTCATCGTACAGCGCAACCTCGCGGCGAAGTCGCTGAAGCACGGCCAGCTCGGGATGATCTTCGCCGGCGCGCTGTGGCTCGTGGTGCCCTTCGCCATGGTGATGCCGGGCCTGATGGCGCAGCAGCTCTATGCCGACCGGCTCGCGGACGGAACCGACGCCGCGTTCCCGGTCATGGTGACCGAGCTGGTCTCGCCCGGCGTTCGCGGGTTCATCTACGCCGCGATCGCCGGTGCGGTGACGAGCACGCTGGCCTCGCTGCTCAACTCGGCGTCCACCATCGGCACCATGGACGTCTACCGCAGGATGCTCCACGGCGGCGCCTCGCAGAACCACCTGGTCTGGCTCGGGCGCGGTCTCACCCTGGCCTTCGTCCTCGCCGGCTGCTCGATCGCCCCGATGCTCGACGACCCGCGATTCGGCGGCGTCTTCCAGTACATCCAGCAGTTCCAGGGCTACATCTGGCCCGGCGTGGTTGCGGCCTTCCTGATGCCCTTCCTGCTGCCGAAGGTCCCCGCCGCCGCCGGGGTGACGGCGCTGGTCGCCGGTCCCCTCGCCTACGCCGCCTTCCAGTTCACCGCGAAGTCGGACGCGAGGCCGTGGGGGCACGAGCTCCACTTCCTCATCCAGGTGCTGCTCGCCTTTGCCATGGTCGCCGCGGTCATGGCCGTGATGACAGCCGTTTCCCCGCTCGCGAAGCCGAGGGAGCTGCCGGTGCGGGACGAAATCAGCCTCACCACCGAGCCGGTGGTCCGCATCGCCGGAGCCCTCGTGATCCTCGGGGTCGTGGCCTTTTTCATCGCGTTCTGGTGACCCCCACGACCCGCTTTCCGGCGCGCCCCGCCCCGCTCGAACCGCCATCATCCATGTCCCTCGAAGCCCGCCTCGAAACCCTCGAGATCCCGACCTACCCGGTCGGCGCCCCGGAAACCAACCCGCTGTTCTTCGAGAAGCGGGTCTACCAAGGATCGAACGGCAAGGTCTACCCGCTGCCCTTCATCGACAAGGTCCACGACGAGCCGGAGCCCGTCCGCTACCGGTCGGCGAGGCTGGAGAACGACTTCGTCCGCCTGGTCATGCTGCCCGAGATCGGCGGGCGGATCTTCCTCGGCCAGGACAAGACCAACGACGACTACGACTTCTTCTACCGCCAGGATGTGATCAAGCCGGCCCTGGTCGGCCTGGCGGGCCCGTGGATCTCCGGCGGCGTCGAGTTCAACTGGCCCCAGCACCACCGCCCCGGCACCTTCATGCCGGCCGATGTCCACATCGAGCACGAGGCCGACGGCGCCGCCACCGTGTGGATGTCGGAGCACGACCCGCTCGACCGGCTCAAGGGGATGCACGGCATCCGCCTGCGGCCGGACTCCTCGCTCATCGAGCTGCGCGCGCGGCTCCACAACCGCACCCCCTTCACCCGCACCTTCCTGTGGTGGGCCAACGTCGCGGCGATGGTCCACGACCAGTACCAGTCGTTCTTCCCGCCCGACGTCCACTACGTCGCCGACCACGCGGTGCGCGCGTTGTCGTCGTTCCCGCGCGCGGAGAACCCCTACTACGGGGTCGACTACCGCAAGCGCCCGGGTGCCGACGACCTCGGCTGGTACAAGAACATCCCGGTGCCGACCAGCTACATGGTCTGCCAGACCGCCTTCGACTTCTTCGGCGGCTACGACCACCGCGCCGGGGGCGGCTTCGTCCACGTCGCCGACCGCCACGTCGCGCCCGGAAAGAAGCAGTGGACCTGGGGCAACCACGAGTTCGGTTGGGCGTGGGACCGCGAGCTGACCGACGCCAACGGCCCCTACGTCGAGCTGATGGCCGGGGTCTACACCGACAACCAGCCCGACTTCAGCTACCTGCTTCCCTACGAGACCAAGACCTTCTCGCAGTTCTGGTGGCCGATCCGCGGAATCGGCCCGGTCCAGCAGGCCAACACCGGGGCCGCGCTCGCCCTCGCCGTGCGGGACGACCGCACGATCGAGCTGGGCCTCAATGTTTCCTCCCGCCTCGAGGGCGAGCTCGTCGTTCATCGCAACGACGAGCTGCTCGGCCGCTTCCCCGTCGCGCTCGGTCCCGGCGACGCCTGGACCGACGACTCGCTGCGCTTCGCCGGCGAGTCCCCCACCGAGCTCCGCGCCGTGCTCCGCGACCGCGCCGGCACGGTGGTGCTGGCCCATCGCCCGGTCGACCGCGACTCGCTGACCCGCGACCGCAGCCAGGCCACCGAGCCGCCCCAGCCGGAGGAGGTCGGCTCCGCCGACGAGTTGTTCTTCATCGCCGAGCACCTCGAGCAGTACCGCCACCCGACCCGCGACCCCGAGCCCTACCTGCGCCGCTGCCTCGCGATCGACCCGGGCGACGCCCGCGCCAACCTGGCCCTCGGCCGTCGCGCGCTCGACCGCGGCGAGTTCGAGGCCGCCCGCAGCCACCTCGAGGCCTCGCTTTCCCGCCTGACCCGTCACCACCCGAACCCCTCGACCGGCGAGGCCCACTACCTCCTCGGCCTGGTCCTCCGTTTCCTCGGCGAGCCGGACCGGGCGGTGGCCCACCTCGCCAAGGCGGCGTGGAACTACGAGTGGCGTAGTTGCTCCCACTACCAGCTCGCCACCCTCGCCTGCCGCGACCGCAGGCCGCACGACGCGCTGCGCCACCTCGACGAGTCGCTCGCCACCAACCGCGACCACAACAAGGCGAGGGTGCTCCGGTCACTCGTCCTCCACCGGCTGGGCAGGAACGGCGAGGCGCTGGCCGCCCTCGAGTCGCTGTCCGCCGTCGACCCGCTCGACCACTGGGCCGGGGTGGCGGAGGGACTGATCCGCGAGGGTGAGGTCCGCGTCCCCGCCGCCTCGCGCAATGACGCCCAGACGATCCTCGACCTGGTGTTCGACTTCGTCGAGGCGGGCCTCGCCGACGAGGCCATCGCGCTGCTCGACGCCCACCACGCGGCCCCGGTCGCGGAATGCGCGGTCCCCAACCCGCTCGCCCGCAGCCAGATGACCCGCTACGTGAAGGCCTGGCTCACCCGCGACCCCGCCGACCTCGCCGCCGCACGTTCGCAGTCCAGCGACCACTTCTTCCCCTCCCGCCTCGAGGAGATGCAGGTGCTCGAGTGGGCCCTCACCCAAGGAGAAACCGCCTCGGTGGCCGGGGCTTCCAGCCCCGGCGCCGATCCCCTTCCCCAAACTCCCCACCGGGAACCCCTCGTGGCCGGGGCTTCCAGCCCCGGCACCAAAGCCAACCGGGATCCCGACAGCCAAGGCCCCACCCGATCGGACCAATTCACCCCCACCTACCTCAACCCCCGACTCGAGATCTCGAGCTACCGCAACCAGCTCCCCCACTGGCAGCAGGCCGGCGCCACCTACGCCGTCACCTTCCGTCTCGACGACTCACTTCCCCAGTCCGTCCTCAAACGCTATCAGGCTGAGAAGGCCGGCGTCCAACAACGACTCGAACTGGCCGAACGCCGTGGCGAAGACTCCCTCGCCAGCGACCTTGAAGAGCAACTCCTCGACCTTCGCCGCGACCATCTCGAGGCCGCCCTCGACAAGGGAAGCGGCGCCTGTTTCATGCGAGATCCCCGCGTCGCCGAAATCGTCGCCGATGCGATCCGGCACTTCGACGGCGAGCGCTACGACCTCGCCGCCTGGTGCGTGATGCCGAACCACGTTCACCTGATCCTCCGACCGCTTGGCGAGCACCGGCTCCAGGACCTCCTCGGCAGCATCAAGTCGTACTCCGCACAGAAGGCCAACAAGCTGCTGGGCCGTCGCGGGGCATTCTGGAAGAGCGAAAGCTACGAGCACCTGATCCGGGATCGCGACGATCTCGCCGACCAACTCTCCTACCTCGAGCGAAACCCCGCGGCCGCCGGCCTCGAGGGCTGGCCCTGGGTGGCCGCCAAGCGTGTGAACTGGTCCGCCGGATCGGTGGCCGGGGCTTCCAGCCGCGGCGAAACGTGCTCAACCGACCCCGGGCCTGGAAGGCCCGGCCACCACTCCAGCCACACCGGTCCCCTGGACCCGCTGGCTGCCTACGGCCTCGGCAACCTGCTCGACGACAAGCGCCGCCACCGCGATGCCATCGCCGCCTGGGAACGGGCCGAGGGTTGCGACATCCCGCAGGTGGCCCGCAATCTCGCCATCGCCCGCTGGAACGTCGACCGGGACGCCACTGCGGCGCGAGAAGGCTACCTCCGGGCGATCGAACTCGACCCGGACGACCCTCGCCTCGTCGCCGAGTTCGACCAGCTCCGCGCCAAGCTCAACGACCCGCTCGACGAGCGCCTCGCCTTCCTCGACGAGCGCCTCGCGCTGGTCGGGCAGCGGGACGACGCGAGCGTTTCCCGGGCCCGCCTGCTCAACCTGCTCGGGCGGCCTGCCGAAGCGCTCGAGTTGCTGCTGTCGCGGCGCTTCCACCCGTGGGAGGGCGGCGAGGGCGCGGTGCTGCGCGAATACACCACCGCCCGTCTGCTGCTCGGTCGCGACGCGCTCGAGGCCAGCGATCCGGAGCGGGCGCTCGAGCACTTCCGCGCCGCCCACGACACCCCGGACTCGCTGGGTGAAAAGTATCACCTGCTCCAGGCGAAGGCCGACGTGAACCACTGGACCGGCCGGGCCCTGAAGGCACTCGGCCGGGAAGACGAGGCCCGCGCCGCCTTCGAGGCCGCGGCGGGCGAGCAGGGCGACTTCTCCGAGATGGCGGTCACCTCGCACTCGCCCCTGACGTGGTTCCGCGGGCGCTCGCTGCAGGAACTCGGTCGCGACGACGAGGCCCGCGCCTTGTTCGAGGAGCTCCTCGCCTTCGCCAACGAGCACGTCGGCCAGCCGGCGCGGATCGACTACTTCGCCACCTCCCTTCCCAACCTGCTGGTCTTCGACGAGGACCTCCAGGCCCGCCGCGACAGCGAGCACCGCCTGCTCGCCGCCCTCGCCCGGCATGGCCTCGGCCAGCCGGACGAGGCCCGCGTGCTGGCCGCTCAGGTGCTGGCCTTCGACCGCGCCAACCAGCGCGCCCACGATCTCCTCCACGAACTCGAGCCGACCGTGGCATCGTGAACCCGAAGCTCCCGGCGGTCTACGACGACACCGTGTTCGTGGTCGAGTCGCCACCCGACCCGCTGCCGGCCGGCTTCGCCATCGTCACCGCCTGGAACCCGCTGGGCTCCCCCCGCCCGCCGCACTGGAACCACCATGCCGACCGGCTCCTGAAGGCCGAGCTGGCGGCGCGGCGCCTGCCCCACTGGCGCGCGACCGGCTGCGCTCCCGACCGCAGCCACTGCGAGCCCGGCTGGGCGATTGAAACCGATCTCGAACCGGCTCTCGGGATCGCCCGGCTGCACGGGCAGCTCGCGCTGTGGTGGATCGAGCTGGGGCGCCTTGAACTCGTCGCCTGCGACGGTGAACGCCGTACCATCGCGAATTTCCACGACCGCATCATCCGCGAGTGAGCCGAACGGCGGGGGTCGGGGACCGGGATGGATGGGATTCCTTCGCGGAGAAAAAACCCATCCCGGCTCGATCCCATCGGACCGCCGACTTTCTTGGGCGCCGAAGCCGTGGCGAAGGAGGCAGCCGGCATTGAGGGGTGGAGGTGGAGTGAAAGGGCGAACCGGGCAGGCTGAAGCCTGCGGTCCGATTGGAACAAGGATTCACCAGCCCCCCCGCACCCATCATGGTCCCGAATCCCCGCATGGCGGGACCCATTTCACCTAACTTGGCTTGATTTTTTCGCGCTCTTCTCCTTTCTGGCTGCAGGGTCAGCACCCTGGATCGTCGATCCCGACCCGTCACCCGCACCCACCGCACCGCATGCTGCGCGCCTTGTTCTGCCTGCTGGCCACCGCGTCGAGTTCGCTCGCGGTGAGCCTGCACCAGCTGGAAACCTTCGACAGCCCGACGGCTTGGACCAGCAACCCGATGAACCCGAATCCGCCGTTCATCGAGGCCAACGTCGGGCCGCTCGGCTTCGGCGACTCCGCGCTGCGGATCACCTCCAGCCAGGGCAATGACACCGACCCGATCCCGGGCAGCAAGCTGGTCGCCTACAACACCAGCGACTGGACCGGAAACTACAGCGACCAGGGGATCCACACGATCGAGATGGACCTGCGCAACATCGCCAACCTGTCGATCTCGGCGCGCATCGCCATCGACGGCCCCGGCGGCTGGTGGGTGACCCCGGACCAGCTGGTGGCACCCCGCCTCGGCTGGGACTCGTTTTCCTTCGAACTCACCGACCTGGTCCCCGCCAATGGGCCCGACAGCACCGATGCCGCGGCCACCCTGGCGCAGGTCACCCAGATCCGCATCCTCCACAACACTGCGCCGAGCTTCCGCGGGGCGACCGGCCTGCGGGGCCTGCGGGTCGACAACATCCGTGCGGTTCCCGAGCCCTCGACCCTGACGTTTCTGGGGCTTTCGCTGGTTTTTTTAGGAATTCGGAAACGTTAGGTTGCCTTGAAGGCAAACTTTTGCAGAATCCGCAGCACCATGTCCCAAAGTCTGCGCATGCTCGGCATCGCGGTCCTTTTGGCGGCCCCCGGCGTCCAAGCCGCTGCACCCCTTGCACCCACCTACCAAACCGTCTGGCTCCTCGGCACCGATGACGACCGAACCCCACCGTTCCGGTCCGAGAGCTACAACAGCAACCCGGCGCCCGGCTCGGCCACGAGCAAGGACGACGACTACTACTTCGCGGGTACCTATCCGGATCCCGTCGGCGTCGTGGCGATCGACGAGGAGGATCGCAACGTCGAGCGCGCGCTGACCGGTGGCGACCCGCGCCAGCGCTTCCACTTTCCCCTCTCCACCGCCGAGCGCAGCAGCGATTCGCGCCTGCGGATCACCATCGACCTGATCCGCGGCGGCGCCTGGACCGGCGTCGGCCAACCCGGCTTCCAGACCCACGACATCGAGCTCAGCCTCAACGGCGTCCCGCTCGGAACCTGGGAGGGCATCCACCACGAGACCACCCTCGTCGTGACGACCCCGGCGGCCGCGGTCAACGCGCTCGCCGAGGACAACATCCTCACCATCGAGCGCAGCGGCGGCGCGTCCGGCGGCTACATCCAGCTCGACTACCTGCTGCTCGAGTCCGACCCCGACGGCCTCGCCGACGGTGACGGCGACGGCATGCCGCGCTGGTTCGAGGAGACCTACGGGCTCAGCGACGCGGACCCGGCCGACGCGATCCCGGACCTCGACGGGGACGGCCTCGACGCCCTCGCCGAGTTCCAGGCCGGCACCAACCCGACCGACCCGGACAGCGACAACGACGGCCTCGGCGACGCGGCGGAAACCGCCAGCGACCCCACCCGGGCGGACAGCGACGGCGACGGCCTGCCCGACGGCGCCGAGCTCACCACCTCGCCGACGGACTCCGACAGCGACGACGACGGCTACCCCGACGGCTACGAGACCGAGCTCGGCAGCGATCCCGCCGAGGAGAGCTCCACGCCCTTTCCCTACGCCGGCAGCATCGGCCTGCAGTTCGTCTCCGAGCTCCCCCAATCGGTCCCGCTCGGGCCGTGGGAGCGCG
Organism: Verrucomicrobiia bacterium; assembly: GCA_030430455.1. Lineage (GTDB taxonomy): Bacteria > Verrucomicrobiota > Verrucomicrobiia > Verrucomicrobiales > Akkermansiaceae > Haloferula. Next base: position 50,350 of record JAUIJB010000013.1, read on the forward strand.
CCGGAATCGTCCCCTCGCCGCACTGGAACCCGACCAGCCGGCTGCCGCACTGGGCGCCCGACGACAACCCGCTGGCCGGCTCGGCGGGTCCGCTGAACGACAGCCGCGGCCAGCCGACCACGCTGTCGGCGAGCTGGAGCTACCGCAACGCCACCCGCGGACTTCACGTCGGCGGTGGCGACGAGCGCCTGCTCAGCGGCCACATCCAGGCATCCAACAGCGGCAGCGGGCCGGTGCCGGCATCGGTCACCCTCAGCGGCATCCCCTTCGCCAGCTACGACCTGATCGCCTACATCGGCGACAGCTACCCCGGCCACCGCGGCCACGTCCAACTCGGCGCCGACGGCGCGACCCGGCGCTACTTCATCAGCGACACCGCACCGCCCTTCCCCGGCTGGAGGGAGGCGACCGCCACCAGCGAGGTCGAGATCCACGAGGCCAACTTCGTCCGCTACCGCAACCTCAGCGGCGCGTCGCAGACCATCACCGTCGAGCAGCTCGACAACGACGCCGTCGCGATCCACGCGATCCAGGTCATCGACCTGGCGACCGACAGCGACGGTGACTCGCTGCCCGACAGCGTCGAGATCGAGCACGGTTTCCTGGCTGCGATCGACGACAGCGCGCTCGACCCCGACGCCGACGGGCTCTCCAACCTCGAGGAAATCCAACTCGGCACCGACCCGCGCCACCCCGACAGCGACAACGACGGGCTGGCCGACGGCGACGAGGCCGGTCATGGCTGCGACCCGCTCGATGCGGACAGCGACGACGACACGCTGGGCGATGGCGAGGAAATCAACGGATCGCCCTTCAGCTCCCTTCCCGACCTCGCCGACAGCGACGGCGACTCCTTCGGCGACGCCTCCGAGCTCGCCGCCGGCAGCGACCCGATGGACCCGGCCAGCCGGCCCGCGCCGGTGCCGACCTGGGACCCCGTGACCCTGAGCTGGCGGTGGGTCGTCGACGACATCCGCGTGCGCTGGAACCACTCGCAGTCGCTGCAGACCGGCTACACCCCCTTCGAGCTGGTGGTCGAGCTCGACGACGGCGGCTGGCGGAACTCGATCGGCATGGGCCTCTACCGGTCCGGCGGGGTGGTCACCCACCGCTTCCGCTGCATCCACGGCGTCTTCTACGAGAACGGCGAGGCGGGGAATTCGTTCTACAACACGGGGTCGAGCTCACCCGAGAACGACCGCAAGGCCGAGATCGGCCTGACCGGTTTCGGTGCGGCCGACGACAGCGACCCGCTGCGCTTCGAGTTCATCGCCGACCGGGTGAGCTTCCTCGTCAACGAGTGGGACCTGACCTTCAACCTCTACAACACGGCCGACCCGGCCAATCCGGTGCTCGTCGCCACGCGCAGCTGGAGCGGTGCCACCGCCGCCGACGACCGTCTCCTCAACGGCACGGCCCCGTGGACCGACATCCGGGGCAACCCGGACGTTCCGACACTCGACACCGAGCCGGGCATCGACGCCTTCATCACCCGGGACCCGCTCGGGCCCGCCGACAGCGACAGCGACGGCATGCCCGACGACTGGGAGACCAGCCATTCCCTCGACCCGAACGACCCGGCGGACGCCGGGATCGACTCCGACGGCGACGGCCTGCTCAACCGCGAGGAGTTCTTCGCCGGCACCAACCCGCACGAGGCCGACAGCGACGGCGACGGCGCCGACGACCGTGAGGAACTCACCCAGGGCAGCGACCCCGGCGATCCGGCCTCGACGCCGGCATGGCGCGGCTTCGCGGGCACCATCGACGACCTCGACGGCGACGGCCTGTCCGATGCCTGGACGCTGTGGGCCGGCGGCAAGCAGCGGGTGGCGGGAGCCGACGACGACGGCGACGGCATGAGCAACGCCGAGGAGAGCGAGGCCGGCACCGACCCCGACGACCCCGACTCGCGCCTCGACCTGAGGGCGACGCGGGTGGGCGACACGCTGTGCCTCGACTGGCCCGACCTGGCCGGCAAGGCGCAGTCGGTCGTGGTTTCCGAAGACTTCACCCGCTGGGACCCGGCCACCGACCTGCCGCCGAGCACGAGCGCCGGCGGCCGGCGCTCGATCGACATCCCGAACGCCTTCGATGACCCGACGAAGTACTACCGCACCGTGGTCACCGCGATGGACTCCGACGGCGACGGCGTCGAGGACTGGATCGAGGAGAACCTGCTGTTCTCGTCGCCCAGCGACGCCGACTCGCTGGGCCCGGCGGTCCAGCGTGCCGGCCAGCCACCCCTGTCCGGCGACGCCCGCGCCCTGCTCGAGCGGGTCGAGAGCGGCGCCTACCCAGGCGACAGCGGCCCCGGCACCTCGCCGACCCCCTCGCCCTACCAGGCCGCGCGCTTCCTGATGCAGGCGACCTTCGGCCCGACCCTCGACGACATCGCGGAGGTCCGCGCGACCGGCTTCGAGGCGTGGATCGACCACCAGCTCGCCCTGCCTCCCTCGTACCACCGCCCCTACATCGAGGCGATCCAGGCCGACGCCGCCGGTTCGCGGGTGCTGCCCCACTACGACTACAACGAGGGCAACGAGTTCGTCACCGGGACCAATGTCACCACCCCCTTCGCGCGGCACGCCATCATGGGCGAGGACCAGCTGCGGCAGCGGGTCGCCTTCGCCCTGTCGCAGATCCTGGTGATCTCGCGGCGCGATGCCCAGCTCACCGAGAAGCCCACCGGGGTGACCGACTACTACGACCTGCTCGTCGATCACGCCTTCGGCGACTACGCCGAGCTGCTTCACGACGTCGCCCTGCACCCGTGCATGGGCTGGTACCTCAGCCACGTCGGCAACCAGAAGGCCGACCCGTCGATCCCCCGCTACCCCGACGAAAACTTCGCCCGCGAGGTGATGCAGCTGTTCTCGATCGGCCTGTGGGAGCTCAATCCCGACGGCACCCGGGTCCTCGACGCGGAGGGCCAGCCGGTCCCCACCTACGACAACGCCGAGATCACCGAGCTCGCCCGCGTCTTCACCGGGCTCTACTACGACGCCCCCTACGGCTGGGGCGGCGGCGGCTGGGACGACGCCCACTACACCAAACCGATGGTGATGTACCCGGAGTATCACGACTTCGAGCCCAAGCACCTGCCCAACGGCGCCATCATCCCGGCGCGGGAGGCCACCGCGGCCAACGGCATGCTGGACGTGCGCGACGCCATCGACGCCCTGGTCAACCACCCGAACACGGCGCCCTTCATCTCGCGCCAGCTGATCCAGTTCCTGGTCACCGACAACCCGAGCCCGGCCTACGTCGGCCGCGTCGCCGCGGTCTTCGCCGACGACGGTGGCGGCCGGCGCGGCAACCTCGGCGCCGTGGTCCGGGCGATCCTGCTCGACCCGGAGGCCCGCGAGACCGGGTTCGAGCCGGCCTTCGGCAAGGTCCGCGAGCCGGTCATCCGCACCATGCACCTCGGCCGCCTGCTGAAGGTCGGCGAGGCGACGCCCGACTTCGTCTGGTGGAATCCGGAGGGAACCTACTACGATTACAGTTTCCAGGAGCCCCTGAGCGCCCCGAACGTCTTCAACTTCTTCACGCCCGTCTACCAGGCACCCGGCGACATCCGCAACCTCGGGCTGGTCAGCCCCGGCTTCCAGATCATCGACTCCTACTCGGCGATCTCGTTCCCCAACCTGCTGTGGGCCTACCTCGAGGAGGGCTTCATCTCCGGCTGGCAGCTGAGCTTCCCGCTGGACGACTCGGAGCTGCTCTCGCTCGCCGGGGACGACGCGGCGCTGGTCGAGCGGGTCAACCTGCTGGTCTGCGCCGGCGGGATGTCGGCCAACACCCGCGCCGCCCTCCTCGACGCCCTCACCGAGCCCGGCCTGGACCCCCACGACCGGGTCGCGGTCGCGCTCTGGACCGCCATCAACTCCCCCGAGGGGGCCACCCAGAACTGAGTGGTCCCGAACCGCCCCCGGGCACCAATCCGGCCAATCCGGCCAATCCGGCCAATCCGGCCAAACGGAACACCCAACCTGCCATGAAGACACGCCGCGAATTCCTCGGGGAGGCCAGCTGCGCCGCGATCGGCTCGACCTCGATCCTCTCCACCCTGCTCAACCTGACGATGGCCAACCACGCCGCGGCGCAGGGCGTCGGGGGCGGCGGACGCCGCAGCCTGGTCTGCCTCTACCTCGGCGGCGGCTGCGACAGCTTCAACCTGCTGGTGCCGAGGGACCAGCCGGGCGGCTACGACGAGTATGCCGCCTCGCGCTCGAACCTCGCCATCCCGCGCGAGCAGCTGATCCCGCTCGACTTCACCGACTCCTTCGGCCGCAGCTACGGGATCCACCCGTCGTGCCCGCGCATCGCCGAGATGTTCAACGGGCTCGGCGGCGACGGTGCCCGGCGGCAGCTCAGCTTCCTCGCCAACATCGGCACCCTGGTCGACCGCATCGAGACCAAGGACGACTACATCAACCGCAGCGTCGCCCTGCCGCAGGCGTTGTTCTCCCACCGCGACCAGACCGAACAGTGGCAGACCTCGGTGCCGCAGGGCATGCAGGTGCTCACCGGCTGGGCGGGTCGCGCGGCCGACATTATCCACTCGACCCTCAACACCGAGCAGACCGGCAACTTCTACATGCCGATGAACTTCTCGCTCGCCGGCAACTCGACCTTCCAGATCGGCGAGAGCGAGGGGCAGTTCGTCATCACCGGGAGCGGCGCCCTCACCTTCACCGGGACCGGCGACCAGTCCCCGGTCCATGTCGCCAAGGGACGCGCCATCGCCGACAGCGTCGCGAGCCCGATCGAGGACCACTACCGCAACCTGTTCCGCCGCACCCACGGCCGGATCACCTCGAACAGCATCGAGCGCGGCGAGGAGTTCCAGGCCGGCTTCGACAACCCGGGCAGCGTCAACGGCGTCGACGTCAACACGGCGATCGCCAACGCCGGCTTCCCCAACAACAGCCTCGGCCGCAACCTCGAGGCCGCCGTGCGGACCATCGCGATCCGCCCGACCCTGCGCCTGAACCGCCAGACGATCTTCGTCGAGTACGGCGGCTGGGACCACCACAGCGAGCTGCTCAACACCCAGGCCGGCATGCTGGCCCAGCTCGACCAGGCGGTGTTCGCCTTCCAGACGGCGCTCGACGCGCTCGGCCTGACCGACGAGGTGCTCACCTTCACCGCCTCCGACTTCGGCCGCACGCTGCGCTCGAACGGCCAGGGCACCGACCACGCCTGGTCGGCCAACCAGTTCGTCTTCGGCGGCCCGGTCGGCGGCGGCGAGATCCTCGGCCACTACCCGTCGCTGGCGATCGACGGCCCCGACGACATCGGCCGCGGCGGCCGCATCTTCCCGCGCCTGTCGGTCGACGAGTATTTCTGCGAGCTGCTGCGCTGGTTCGGCGTCGACTCGAGCGACATGGACAGCGTGCTGCCGAACATCACCCGCTTCTTCGACCCCGCCGGCGCCGAGCACCCGGTCGGCTTCCTGGCGTGACCGCCGCGCCCGGGTGTGCCAAGGTGGGGGTCGCCATGCCGCGCCGACTCCTCATCTCCGCCGTCGCCCTGCTGCTCGCCTGGCTCGGCCTGACCTTCTTCCGGCAGCTGGAGCCCGCGCCGCGCGGGCGGCCCGGGGAGGCCGCCGGGGCCGATGGTGGCGGAGCGGGATCCGTCGAGTCCCGCGACACCCGGCTGCCCGCCGAGACTCCCCTTCCCGGCGAGGCGCTGCTGAGCGACTTCGGCGACCCCGAGCTGGCGCCCATCGAGGACCTCAAGCGCATCCACCGCGTCGTCAGCGGCTACTTCTCGATCGTCAAGGACACCAACCGCTACCCGATCGGCGGCAATGGCGACCTGGCCGACCTGTTGCGCGGCGACAATGCCTACCGGGAGGCCTTCATCCCCGACGAGCACCCGGTGTTCGGTCCCGAGGGCCTGCTGATCGACCGCTGGGGCACTCCGCTTTTCGTGCACTCGCTGGGCGCGCGCGAGCTCGAGCTGCGCTCGGCCGGCCCGGACCTTGAAATGTTCACCGCCGACGACCTGCACCTCGATCCGGCCGGGCGGCCGGGTGAGCCCGAGTGAGCACCCCGTCCGCGCGCCTCCGGTCCGCAGCCCGCCTGCGGGGCCGGTCGCGCGCCGGTCATGGCTTGCCACCGACCCCGGCCCCGCTAGGATCCCCCGTTTCCGCCCGGCCCGCCGCGCCCATGAATCGCATCCACGTCGAGAAGAAGCCCGAATTCGCCGCCGAAGCGCGCCATTTGCTCAACGAACTGAGGGAAAACCTCGACCTCCCGCGCCTCGCCGGGCTGCGCCTCGTGCAGCGCTACGACATCGACGGCTTGAGCGACGCGGAGTTCCGCGAAGCCACCCGCCGGATCCTCGCCGAGCCCCAGGTCGACGACGCCAGCGACTCCGTCGAGTTCGCCGCCGACGAGCATCCCTTCGTGGTCGAGTACCTCCCCGGCCAGTTCGACCAGCGCGCCGACTCGGCCGCCCAGTGCATCCAGATCCTCACCGGAAAGGAGCGCCCCTTCGTCGCCTCGTCCCGGGTGATCATCCCGCGCGGCGAGCTCGGCGCGGACGAGGTCGCCGCCATCAAGGCCTACGTGATCAACGAGGTCGACTCCCACGAGGTTCCGGTGGCGGCGGATTTCGTCCGCCAGTCGCCCCACGAGCCCGCCGACGTCGCGATCCTCGAGGATTTCGCCGACGCCGACCCCGCCGCCCTGCGCGCCGAGCTCGGCCTGGCGATGTCGCCCGAGGACATCGCCTACTGCCAGGACTACTTCCGCGACGAGGAGGGCCGCGCGCCGAGCATCACCGAGATCCGGATGCTCGACACCTACTGGTCGGACCACTGCCGCCACACGACCTTCCTGACCCGCATCGAAGACCCGGTCTTCGACGAGGGAACCGGGCCGGTACAGCGTGCCTGGCAGGCCTATCTCGAGACCCGCCGCGAACTCGGCCGCGACGACAAGCCGGTCACCCTGATGGACATCGCCCTCGCCGGGCTGCGCGAGCTGCGCGCCTCCGGCGAACTCGACAACCTCGAGGAGTCCGACGAGATCAACGCCGCCTCCATCGTCGTCCCCGTCGAGATCACCAATCTCCAATCATCAGTCGAGAATCGCAGATCGGAGGAGTGGCTCATCCAGTTCAAGAACGAGACCCACAACCACCCCACCGAGATCGAGCCCTTCGGCGGCGCGGCGACCTGCCTCGGCGGCTGCATCCGCGATCCGCTCTCCGGCCGTTCCTACGTCTACCAGGCGATGCGTGTGACCGGCGCCGCCGACCCCACCGCGCCGTTCTCCGCGACGCTTCCCGGCAAGCTGCCCCAGCGGATGATCTGCCAGGTCGCGGCGCGCGGTTACTCGTCGTACGGCAACCAGATCGGCCTCGCCACCGGCGAGGTCGCCGAGGTCTACCACCCGGGCTACCTCGCCAAGCGGATGGAGATCGGCGCCGTGGTCGCGGCGGCTCCCCGCGCCAACGTCTTCCGCGGCACCCCGGCGCCGGGTGACCTGATCCTCCTCATCGGCGGCCGCACCGGCCGCGATGGCGTCGGCGGCGCCACCGGCTCGTCGAAGGAGCACGGTGACGACGCCCTCGAGAACTCCGCCGAGGTGCAGAAGGGCGACGCCCCGACCGAGCGCAAGATCCAGCGCCTGTTCCGCAAGCCCGGGCTCGCCCGGAAAATCAAGATCTGCAACGACTTCGGCGCCGGCGGCGTGTCGGTCGCCATCGGCGAGATCGCGCCCTCGCTCGACATCGACCTCGATGCCGTGCCGAAGAAGTACGACGGCCTCGACGGCACCGAGATCGCCATCTCGGAGTCGCAGGAGCGCATGGCGGTCTGCATCGACCCCGCCGACCTCGACAAGTTCATCGCCGAGTCCGACCAGGAGAACCTCGAGTGCACCCAGGTCGCCGTGGTCGGCGACCACGGCCGCCTGCGGATGACCTGGCGCGGCCGGACCATCGTCGACCTCTCGCGCGCCTTCCTCGACACCAACGGCGTCCAGCAGACCGCCGCGGTCCGCGTCACCGCCTGCGGCAACCCGCTGGAAGCGCCGGCGGCCGATCCGGGCGACGCCCGCCCCTCGCTGTCGAGCCACCTCGCCCGGCTCGACCTGTGCTCGCAGAAGGGGCTCGGTGAGATCTTCGACGCCTCGGTCGGCGCCGGCACCGTGCTTTGGCCCTTCGGCGGCGAGCGCCAGCTGACGCCGCCGGAGGCGATGGTCGCCAAGCTGCCACTGCTCGAGGGCGACACCGACACTGCCAGCTACATGGCCTGGGACTTCGACCCGGAGCTCTCCTCCGCCTCGCCCTTCCACGGCGCGGCCTGGGCGGTCACCGGCTCGGTGCTCAAGTGCGTCGCCGCCGGCGCCCGGCTCGGCGACGTCCGCCTGACCCTGCAGGAGTACTTTCCCAAGCTCGGCGGCGACCCCGCCCGCTGGGGGCTCCCCTTTGCGGCGCTGCTCGGCGCCTTCGAGGCCCAGCACGAGCTGCGCCTCGCGGCGATCGGCGGCAAGGACTCGATGTCCGGCTCCTTCAACGAGCTCGACGTGCCGCCGACGCTGGTCTCCTTCGCCCTCGCCCCCGGCAAGGCCAGCCTGGCCCTGTCGCCCGAGTTCAAGCGCGCCGGGTCCACGGTGTCCCTCGTCGAGATCCCGCCGACCGCGGAGGGCCTGCCCGACTACGCCCGCATCATGGCGACCGCCGGAGCCATCGCCGACGCCAATGAGGAGGGCCGGATCCTCTCGATCAAGCGGGTCGGCCGCGCCGGCCTCGCCCACGCCGTCGCGGTCTGCTGCTTCGGCAACCACCTCGGCTTCCAGCAGACCGCCTCGATCCCGGACGACCTGCCCGGCGGCTCGGATCCGGGGGACGCCTCGCCGCTGTTCGCGCCGCGCCCGGCTGCCTTCCTGATCGAACACGAGGACCCGCTGCCGGCCGCCCTCGGCGCCATCAAGTTCGGCCGGGTGGTCGGTGACCCGAGCCTGAGGCTCGCCGGTCCCGGTCTCGAACTGCTGCACAGCGACCTCGACCGCTTCGCCGCGATCTGGCGCAGCGCGCTCGAGGCGGTCTATCCGACCCACCCGGAGGAAAGTGACCGCAGCGTCCCGGTCGCCATCCCGCTCCACACCGCGGCCCCGCCGCCGGCGCCGAAGCTCGGCATCGCCACCCCGCGGGTCGTCATCCCCGCCTTCCCCGGGACCAACTCGGAGTACGACTCCGCCAAGGTGTTCCGCGAGGCCGGCGCCGCCAGCGAGATCCTCGTCTTCCGCAACCTCAGCCAGTCCCACATCGAGGAATCCCTCGCCGCACTGGCCGAGGAGATCCGCCGCTCGCAGATCCTCTTCATCCCCGGCGGCTTCAGCGCCGGCGACGAGCCCGACGGCTCCGCCAAGTTCATCGCCACCGTGCTGCGCAGCCCCCGCGTGAGCGAGGCCGTCATGGATCTGCTCCAGAACCGCAACGGGCTCATCCTCGGCATCTGCAACGGCTTCCAGGCGCTCATCAAGACCGGGCTGGTCCCCTACGGCGAGTTCCGCGAGGCGACGCCGGAGTCGCCGACCCTGTTCCACAACGAGATCGGCCGCCACGTGTCGTGCTACGTCCACACCCGCGTCAGCAGCACCCTCTCGCCCTGGCTCGCCCGCTGCGAGGTTGGCGACCTCCACCGCCTGCCGGTGTCCCACGGCGAGGGACGCTTCGTCGCCCCGCCCGGGGTGATCCGGCAGCTCGTCGACGCCGGCCAGGTCGCCACGCAGTACTGCGACGTGGAGGGCACGCCGTCGATGGACATTGCCAACAACCCGAACGGGTCGATGGCGGCGGTCGAGGGCATCACCAGCCCCTGCGGCCGGGTCTTCGGCAAGATGGCCCACAGCGAGCGCCGCGGCAACCAGGTCGCCAAGAACATCCCCGGCAACAAGTTCCAGCCGATCTTCCAGGCCGGCGTCGACTGGTTCGCGTGACCGCCCGACCACCCGAGCGCTGGCGCGTCCAGCTGTGCCTGCTTCACAACGCTCCCACCATCGCTCCCCAGATCGCGGTAGGGACCGCCGTTACCGGCGGCCCCCCGCTCAGATCCGTACGTGAGGAACTACCTCATACGGCTCCTGCCTTGAGTCGGGCGCGGAATCTCTCTTCGGGATACGGATGGATGAT
>JAUIJB010000109.1 GCA_030430455.1 Verrucomicrobiia bacterium
CGGTCGCCTCGACCGGGCCACTTACCTGCGATGTCGCGTGCGCTACTTCAGCGACGGCCTGGTCATCGGCAGCCGCGAGTTCGTCGAGCAGGCCTTCGCCGCATGCCGCGAGCACTTTTCGCCCGCCCGCCGCGAGGGTGCCCGAACGATGCGCGGCCTGAAGCTGGCACCCAAGCCCGAGCGCCTCTACGTCGCCCGACAACTTCAGAAGGAAGTCATCACCTAGCCGGCATCGGCCTGTTCACGGTGAGATCATGGCCGACCCTTCACCCACTCCACGGTCTCGCCGGCTCCCCCCGGATTCATGGCCCGGCACTGGCTTGCCAGATCGATCGGCCGGCCCGGAAACAATCAGCCCTCCCCCACCAAGTCCCATAGAAGGACCGGATGGTCGGGCCGGCGGGATTGCCTCCACTCCGTTCCGGGCATGCCGATCTGGCTCGTGCCGCTCGCCCATAGGATTCGGTCGCGAGGCTCCCGCCACATTCAAACCCTTCTCGCTGCGCTCGAATGGACTCACTTGCCGGTCCGGAAGCAATCAACCCTCCCCCGGCAGGCCGGGGGAGGGTTGATTGGTCGGGGTGGCGGGATTGCATCGCCTCCAGCGATGCTGTGCCAGTTTGGGCGCGCCCCCCGCGCGCCATGATAATGCCGCCAGCTCGGCGCTCCGCGCCTTCGCCGGCTTCCCGCGCTCGAACAGCTCGCCTCGGGCTCGCCATGTCCGATCTGCCAGCCCGGAAGCACCAAACCCCGCCCCCGGGCAAGCCGGGGGCGGGGTTTGGTGGTCGGGGTGGCGGGATTCGAACCCACGGCCTCTTCGTCCCGAACGAAGCGCGCTACCAGGCTGCGCCACACCCCGACTGGACCCGCGTCCGGCCGAGGCCTCGCGCGGGCCGCGTGTTTTGCCGAATTCCGCGCCGGCTGCAAGCCTAGAATCTGTCCCGCCGGGGCCGGGGCCCGATTCTTGTGAAGGGGGCCGGACCGATGGCGCGTAGGGCTGGCCAGCCGATGAATTCCCCGCTTCTCCGCCTCCTTCCCGCCCTCACCCTCGCCTGGACCTGCGCTAGAGCCGCCGAATCCCCACCCGAGTCGCCTCGTGAGTCGCTCGTCAACGAGGGCTGGAGCTTCCACCTCGGCAAGGCCGCCGGGGCCGAGGTCCCCGGCTTCGACGACTCCGCCTGGCGCCTGCTCGACCTGCCCCACGACTGGTCGATCGAGGGCGAGTTCTCGGAAGAGTTCGCCAGCGCCACCGGCTTCCTGCCGGGCGGCACCGGTTGGTACCGCAAGGACTTCGCCCTGCCGGAGTCGACCGCCGGCAAGCGCGTGCTGCTCCGCTTCGAGGGCGTCTATCGCAACAGCGACGTGTGGATCAACGGCCGGCACCTCGGCCACCGCCCGAACGGCTACATCGACTTCGAGTACGACCTCACCCCGCACCTCGGGCCGGCCGGCGAAGCCAACACCATCGCCGTGCGGGTTGAGCGCGAGAACGTCGCCGACTCGCGCTGGTACACCGGCAGCGGGATCTACCGCGACGTCTGGCTGACGGTCGTCGACCCGGTCCACGTCGTCCGCCACGGCGTGTTCCTCACCACGCCCGACATCCAGGACAGCCACGCCGAGGTGAACAGCACATGCGAGGTGGTCAACGCGGGCGACGCCGGCAAAATGGTCACCGTCCGTGCGGCGATCGCCGACGCCGACGGCACGGTGCTCTCGCGCGCCGAGACGAGCCGCGAGCTGACCGGCGGCGAGGAGTGGGCCTTCCCCCTCTACCACCCGGTCGAGAAGCCGCGGCGCTGGAGCGTCGACGACCCCTATCTCTACCGCGCCACCCACCAGGTGGTGGTCGATGGCGAGGTGGTCGACGAGGTCGAGACACCGCTCGGCATCCGCTCGTTCCGCTTCGATGCCGACGAGGGCTTCTTCCTCAACGGTGAGCCGATGCTTATCCGGGGCGTCTGCAACCACCACGATGCCGGCTACCTGGGCGCGGTGGTGCCGCGGGCCGTGCTCGAGCGCCGCCTGCGGCTGCTCAAGGACATCGGGGTCAACGCGATCCGCTGCTCGCACAACCCGATGCAGGACGACCTTTACGAGCTCTGCGACGAGATGGGCTTCCTGGTGATGGACGAGGCCTTCGACGAGTGGGAGCTCGGCAAGCGCAAGTGGGAGGACGGCCGCAACGTCGGCAGCGCCGAACGCTTCGGTTACAACGAGGACTTCGAGGAGTGGGCGGTGCGCGACGCCGAGGCGATGACCCGCCGCGCCCGCAAGCACCCCTCGGTGATCCTCTACAGCATCGGCAACGAGATCGACTACCCGACCGACCCCTACGTCCACCCGAAGTCGCGCCAGGTCGAGATCTTCAAGGACGACCCGAGGCAGCCGTCGATGACCCGGCTGGCGGCGGTGGCGCCGGAGCTGATCGCCGCGGTGAAGCGCCACGACCCGACCCGGCCGGTGACGATGGCGCTGTCGAATGCCACCGCGGCCAACGCGATCGGGCTCGCCCGGATGCTCGACGTGGCCGGCTACAACTACCAGGAGGAGGCCTACGACCGCGACCACGCCGACTTCCCCGGTCGCATCCTGCTCGGCAGCGAGAACGGCGACTCGCTGGAAGCCTGGCTGGCGGTCCGCGACAAGCCCTTCATTTCGGGCCAGTTCCTGTGGACCGGCTTCGACTTCCTCGGCGAGGCCGGACGCTGGCCGGAGCACGGCAGCGGCGCGGGTATCTTCGACATCGCCGGCTTCCCCAAGCGCGACGCGTTGTGGCGCGAGGCCATCTGGTCGGACCGGCCGGTGCTGCACCTGAGCGCCGGCCAGGGCCGTCGCTGGCAGTGGCGCAGCGGCTGGAACGAGCCGCGCGACCCCGGCGAGCCGATGCGCGTCGCCGTGTTCAGCAACCTGGAAGAGGTCACCCTGAGCCTCAATGGTCGCGAGATCGGCAGCCGCCGGCCGGAGAACGGCATGGCCCGCTGGCAGGTCGACTGGGAGGAAGGCGAGCTGGTGGCCACGGGAGACGACGCCTCCGGCGAGCGGGTCGAGGCGATGCTGGCGACGACCGGACCGGCGGCGAGCGTGGCGGTGAGCGCGGACCGCCTCGAGCTGAAACCCGACGGCCGTGACGCAATCCACCTGACGATCGAGCTGCGCGACGACGAGGGCCGACGGGTCAGCGGTGCTGACCGCGAGGTGACGGTAACGTCCGAAGCCCCGCTGAAGCTCGCGGCCCTCGAGAACGGCGACCAACGCGACAACCGCCCGCCCCGGTCAACGACCCGCGAGACCCGCAACGGTCGCGCGCTGGCGATCCTTCAAGCGAAGGGGGATGCCGGCGAGGCGATGGCCACCATCGAAGTCGAGGGCCTGCCGGCGGCGAAGATCCCGGTGAAGCTCGTGGAGTGAGGGATCCCCTGGAGTGCGGCGGTCTTGACGCCGCTTTGGGTGACGTTCTGGAACCTTGCCTCAAGAAGGTTTCCCGCTTGGCGGAGGAAGCTCGCAGCTTCCAATGAAGAAACACGGCAAACGCCGGGCGCCCGAGGAAGTTCAACGGCGACCTGAATCCACCCCGGCTCAGAGCCCTCCCCGAACGACTCGCGAAAGCGGCGTCAAGCCGCCGCAGTCCAAGGGAACCAACGTCGGCAGCTGCCCGGCGAGGCGAGTGCGGCGGTCTCGACGCCGCTTTGGGTGACGTTCTGGAACCTTGCCTCAGGAAGGGCACCCGCTTGGTCGAGGAAGCTCGCAGCTTCCAATGCAAGAGCGCGGTAAACTCGGGCGCCCGAGGAAGTTCAACGGCGACCTGAATCCACCCCGGCTCAGAGCCCTCCCCGAACGACTCGCGAAAGCGGCGTCAAGCCGCCGCAGTCCAAGGGCACCTAGGTCGGCACCTGCTCGGCGAGGCGCTTGTACATGAGGTGGTAGAACATCGAGATGTAGGCCCGCGTGTCGGCGTGCTCGATCTTGGTCATGTACTTCCAGAAGCCGTAGATGCGCGACAGCGAGAGCATCCGCCTGGCATAGCGCTTCCAGGTGTAGTGCTCCTCCACCCGCCGCATCGCCCCCTCCGAGATCCTCTCCCACAGGTCCGGGTCGTCGGCGCAGCGGGCGAAGAAGTCGCTCATCCGCGCCGCCGCGGCGGGGCCGTCGTTGGGGTCGATGTGGTAGCCGGACTCGCCGTCGACGATGATCTCCAGCGGTCCGCCGTAGAGCGTCGCGAAGACCGGCAGGCCGCTGGTCATCGCCTCGATGACCGTCAGGCCGAAGGCCTCGAAGCGGGCCGGCTGGACGAAGGCCCCGCGGTGGCGCGCGACCTGGCGGTAGAACTCACCGACCTTGATCTTGTCGGCCTGCATGACCACCCAACGGACCTTGCCCTGCAGGCCATGACGGCTGAGCAACTCGTGCATCAGCTCGATCTGGCCGCGCTCCTCCTCGTCGCCCGACTGCGCCGGGTCGAACTGCCCGCCGACCAGCAGCAGGTTGGCCCTTTCCTGCAGCTCGGGCGAGCTGCCGTACCAGTCGAGCAGGCCGCTCATGTTCTTGATGTGGTCGAGCCGCGACATCGCGAAGAGCATCGGCTTGTCCTTGTCGTCCAGCACCCCGAGCGCGTCGGGCCGGGCGCTGCCGTGGATGAGGTCGGCGACGTCGTCGGCCATCTCCTGGGGCACGGTCGACTCCGCCTTGTGGGAGTAGAACACCTCCGGGTCGGCGCCGGGGGAGACGATGTTGAACTTCGGGTTGTAGGGGTCGACGCCGGAGAGCACCCGGTAGAGGCCGGGCAGCGAGAAGCTCCCATAGCTCTCGTACTGGCCCAGCGTGTCCTCGGTCCCGGCGATCTCCTGGTAGGTGCTGGTGATGATGAAGTCCGCGGTGTTCATCGCGATCAGGTCCGCGGTGATCTGGCAGCCGAAGCGGTGCTCCTCCTCGTGCTCCTTCCAGTAGAGGTCGGAGTAGAGGTACTTGGTCTTCTCCAGCGCGTGGGCGATGTTGCACTGGGTGACGCCCATGGTGTGGGCGAGCATGCTGGCGACGAGGTTGCCGTCGGAGTAGTTGCCGACGATGAAGTCCGGCCGCCCGCCGAGGCGGCCGAGGATCTCGGAGCGGACGTCGCGGGCGAAGCGCTCGAGGTAGGGCCAGATCTTGAAGCGCGAGATCCACTGCGGCACGACCTCGCCGTTCTCGCGGCGGAAGGGGACGCGGATGATCTCGGCGTGGCGGGTGCCGTGGACGCGCTCGTGCGGCACGTTGCACTGGGTTCCCTCGGCCTCCGGGATCAGCCGGGTGATGACGATGATGTGCGGGTCGATCCCCTCGAGCCCCTGCTCGCGGAGCGAGTCGGTGAGTTCCTTCTCGAGCGCGCGGACCTGGTCGAGGATGTAGACGACCTGGCCGCCGGTGTCGGGCTTGCCGAGGACGTTGCTCTGGCCGAAGAAGCCGTGGGGCGTGAGGATCGCCAGGCTGAAGATCATCGGGATCCGGCTGAGGAAGTCCTCGAGCATCGCCGCGTCCGGGGCCTCCATCAGGTCGGAGAGCAGGTTCATCATCTCGGCGATCCCCCTGGCCGTGCGGCCCCAGCCGGCCTCGAAGCCGAGACCGACGAGCTTCTCCTGCAGCTCGTCCAGCGGCGTGTCGCCGGGTTGGCCCTCGAGGAAGCGGATCGCCTCGCGCAGCGCCGACTTCAGCCCGGCGGGGTCGGCGATGATGCCGTTGAGCATCAGCTGGCGGCCGCGGTACTGGTGGCGGGTCAGGAAGTCGAACAGGAGCTCGGCGCCGCGGCCGTGCTGGACGAAGAGCCGGCCGGCGAGCTGGCGGTTGAGGAACTGCACCCCGCGGCCGATCGAGCGCGGCCGCTCCATCTTCGGCAGGTCCTGCTCGAAGGGCTCGAGGTCGAGCTCGAGGAGGGGCTCGCCGGCCTCCTCCGGTGTCACCACGAAGCTCTCCTTGGCCTTGAGGAAGGCCCGCGGCGAGATCGGCGTGAGCGTCATCAGGTCGACCTCGAGCTGGTAGTACTGCCAGGTCGCGATCGCCGGACGCACGGCGAGGAAGATGGTGCCATCGACGATCGCCGCCTCCTGGATGGTCCCGATCACCCGCTCGGGTTCGAGCTCGAGCAGCCGGCAACCCTCGTCGCCGCGACAGTAGCAGGCGAGCTCGTGGAGGATGTCGGAGCGCAGCAGCAGTTTCTTGTCGAGCTGGAGGCAGTGGTAGACGAGTCCGCGAAGTTCCTTCGGGTGGGACTCGTGAAGTTTGCGAAAGGCTTCCTTCATGAAGTTGGGACGGTTGGGGGGAGGCGCGGCGGTCGGACGGATCGGACAAGTCGGGCCCGCGACAAATCACGTCGGATCTAGCAGATCCACCGCGGTGGGGGAAACGTCAAATTGGTCCGGAGACGGAAGATTCGCAGAGGGAAGAAGGAAGACTGGAGGTCGGAGTGGCGATCCGATGCCGGGTGAGGAGTCAGGCTTTCTGTCCGTTGTCCGTTGTCCGTTGTCGTGCTTGGTGGGGGCGTCGCGCTTGCCAAGCACCTGCCCCTGGGCACTCCAGGGTGGCTCATGGGAGGTGCGCAGGCACTCCTCATGATCGACAACGGACAACGGACAACGGACAACCCGACAACGGACCCAGGACCCGCGCCTAGATCTCGATGGTGCTGCCGTCGAAGCCCTCGAAGCGGATCGGTCCGGCGGGCGGGGTGGCGAGGCCGATCCAGTCGCGCATCGCGGCGACGGCGACCTTCTCGCCGAGCAGCATGCCCTCGTGGCCGTCGCTGCGGTAGTGGACGCCGGCGATGTTGCGGCCGATGGCGATGTTGTTGCCGAGCTTGTTGAGCTCACCGCCGACGGTGAGGGTGTCGCCGCCGGAATACGGCCGCAGGGCGGTGGCGTCGGAATCGGGATCGACCTCGACGGGATCCCCGAGCACCGCGCTGCCGTCAAAGAAGGCCTTGAGCACGGTGGTGCAGGCGCCGGCGGTCACCGCATGGCCCGCCGGGTAGGCCGGATGGGTCGGGCTGCCCTCCGGGTAGGCCATCGGCAGGAACCACGAGCGGTTTCGACGGTGCACCAGCCTCGGCAGGACCGAGTCGAGCAGGTCGGCGTGGATCGGCGAGTCGTGGTTGCCCTCGAGCTTGTGGTGGAGCCGGCCGCCGAAGACCTCGGGGCGCAGCCGCCGGTGGACCAGCCACTTCTGGCGCCACGCGGTCTTCAGGGCGAGCTGCGAGACCTCGCCCATGCGGCCGACGATCTCGGAGATGCCGTAGGTCACGAAGGACTCGCGGTTGGCGTAGCGGTTGAAGGGGTTCGAGGGGTGGAAGGGCACGCCGCGGCCGAGCAGGATGAGCGCCGCGTTCAGGTAGGCTTGGAAGGGAAAGTCGACGTGGACGAACTCGCCGAGGTCGCGCCCGGTGGTGATGTAGCGCGGCGTGTCGTCGTGGGTCGCGGTGGTCGTCGGCGCGCCACCGCGGAGGATGTTCAACCAGCCCGCCGCGTCGGTCATGTGGTCATCGCCGACCGCGGTGACCCGGAAGCGCTGGTCCATCGGCAGGGCGCCGAAGGGGACCGGCAGCAGCAGGAACTGCGAGATGTAGTTGCCATCGAGGCAGCCGGGCATGTTGCCGCGGAAGAGGGTGCGCGGGGTGACCTCGCCGGCCTCCTTGGGCCCGCGGAAGTCGCCGAGCGCGTTGAGGGCCGAGATGATATCCGCCACGCCTTCCCCCCTGCGCCGCTGCTCGTAGGCTTCGAAGGGAACGTCGCGCAGCAGCGCATGGGCGTAGAGTTCGACCATTTCCCCGGCGGTCTGCGCACTGGCGTAGCCCGGTGCCGCCGGCATTCCGAGCGCGTGCGGGTCGGCACCGAACAGGCTGAAGGCCCAGGCGGCCTCCGGGTTGGCGAGCTTGACGGGACCGCCGCTGGGGATCGCATCGAGGTCGGCCTCGGCTCCGGAATCGAGCGCATCGAGCATGGCCTGCCAGGCCGCCGGTTCAACCACGCCCCGCGCGTCGTGCGGCAGGGTCTTGGTGAAGGACCCGATGGCGTCGGGCAGCGAGTCCTCGTCGCCCGAGGTCCGCGTCTCCGGGATCGGCAGGCGGCTCTGGATCAGCGCGCGGCTCTGGCGCATGCGCAGCGACTCGCGCATGCGGCGGCGACCGGCCAGCGAGCCGAGCCGGCTGGCCTCGAACAGGGCCCGCTGGCGCGGGTTCACGCGGGCCGAGGCGCGGCCCGAAGCCAGCGCTGCCAGCGTGCCGGCCAGTGAGATCGAGAGGAATCGGCGTCGGTCGGACGCATCGGGGAGGGAGTCCATGGGCGGGGGCAATTCGCTGCCGATCTCAACCCGAATCCGGGCTGCATGGCCAGCCCGAGCTCCGCCATCTCCACCCGGCCCGGCGCTCGCGCGCGCCCGGGCTTTTCCCGGTCAGCTTCCCGCTCAGCTCGAGGCGAGCAGCAGGGCACCGCGGATGCCGGCCTGCTGGCCGTGCTGCGGCGGCACCACGAAGGGCGAATTCTCCTCGAGCGCGGCGAAGTATGACTGCGCGGCGGCGCGGACCTTCTCCTCGACCTGGCCGTGGAAACCCTCCGCCTGGGAGACCCCGCCGCCGATCACGACCCGCGCCGGGTTCACCGCGGCGAGCAGCACGAGGACGGCCTGGGCCAGGTAGTGGGTCTCGAATTCCCACGCGCGGGGTTCGTCGCCGAGGTCCCTGGCCTCGCGACCCCAGCGCTGCTTCATCGCCGGGCCGCTGGCGAGCCCCTCGAGGCAGTCGCCATGGAAGGGGCAGACGCCGGCGAAGTCGTCGCCCTCCGCGCGACGCGGGAACCAGTGGCCGAGCTCGGAGTGCACCGCGCCGTGGACCAGCCGGCCGTCGGCCAGCACGCCGCCACCGATGCCGGTGCCGATGGTGATGTAGGCGACGTCGTCGAGCCCGTCGGCCTCGGCCAGCACCGCCACGTTGACGTCGGTGTCGATCGCCACCCGGGCCGCGGGAAAGACCTCGGCCAGGGCGCCGGTGACCGAGAACCCCCGCCAGCCGGGCTTGGGGGTGGCCAGCAACGAGCCGTAGTCGGCGCGGGCGCGGTTGACGCTGATCGGCCCGAAGGCGCCGATCCCGATCCGCTCCGGGATGCCGCGCTCCTGCAACCAGGCGATGGCCCTGGCGAGGGTCTCCGGGCCGTCGGTGGTCGGGTAGCGATGCTCCTCGATCACCCGCCCGTCGGCCTCGCCCAGCGCCACCACGGTCTTGGTTCCACCCAGTTCGATCCCTGCGATCATGGCGCCAGCCAACCAAGTTCCCGGCTGGGCTCCAAGCGCAACCTCGGCCGATTGCCCCGCGGCGTCGCGCCGCCACGGACTCCCCCCGGGCCAGCCTGCGCCCCCCTGCCCGCATTTCCGCCCGCCGGCCGCGCATTCCGCATTGAACCCTAGACAATTGGCACCACTGCCGCTACCTCGCCCTCGTTATGCCCGTTGCCACTCCCGCCCAGTACGCCGCGATGCTCGATGCCGCCCAGGAGGGCGGTTACGCCTACCCGGCGATCAACGTCACCTCCCTGCCGACCATCAACGGCGCCCTGAAGGCCTTCGCCGAAGCCAAGTCGGACGGCATCATCCAGGTCTCCACCGGTGGCGGCGAGTTCGCCTCCGGCACCGCCGTGAAGGACGCCGCCTACGGCGCCATCGTCCTCGCCGAGGCCGTCCACCGCCTGGCCGAGAAATACGACATCCTCATCGGCCTCCACACCGACCACTGCCACCCGGCCAAGGTCGACGGCTTCCTCAAGCCGCTGCTCGAGGCCTCCCGCAAGCGCATCGCCGCCGGCAAGGGCCCGCTTTTCCAGTCGCACATGTTCGACGGCTCGGTGGTCGACC
>JAUIJB010000014.1 GCA_030430455.1 Verrucomicrobiia bacterium
ACGCCGATCATCGGGTCCTTGCCCTCGGGCTGGACCGGCTTGACCGGGGTGATCGAGGTCTTGAATCGGGCCTCCTCGTCGCTGCCCTTCTCGCGCGAGATCTCGAAGGTGATCGGCTGGGTCCCGTGCGCGTTGATGTAGTCGACCGCATCCCCGGCACTGGTGAACTCCCTGCCGTCGATCGAGACGACCCGGTCGGCGAGCTTCTCCGCCGTGATCAGGCCGGCCTTTTCCGCCGGGCTGCCCTTCGAGACCTCGGCGACGTAGAGGCTTTCCGTGGGCACCCCGATGCCGACCTGGCGCAGGCCGCCGCGCTGCCAGAACTTGCGCTCCTCGATCTCGAAGCCCGAGGTGATCTCCATCGCCCGGCCGTCGCGCTCCACGGTGAAGTCGATCGAGTCACCCTTGCTGGTGATGATCATCATCGTGACGCTGTTGAGCTTGCCGGCCCAGCCGTCGATCACCTCGCCGTTGATGTGGGTGATGCGGTCGCCGACCTGCAGGCCGGCCTTTTCGGCCGGGCTGTCCTCGACGATCTCGCCGATGGTCTGGCTCGGGATGAAGTCGGCCGGCTTGCCGACCTGCCACACGGCGAAGGCGGCGATCACGGCGAGCATGAAGGAGAACAGCGGGCCGGCGAAGGCGACGATGATCTTGTCGAGCGGGGTGATCGGCGGCAGCGGCTTCTCGTTGAGGTTGCCGCCCTCGATGGCCTCCATCGGAGCCATCTGCGGCAGCGCGACGAAGCCGCCGGCGGGGATCCAGCCCATGCCGTACTGCACGCCGTTGATCGTCTTGCTCCAGATCGGCTTGCCGAACCAGATCTGGAAGCGGTCGATCTGCAGGCCGCGCCATTTCGCCGCCCAGTAGTGGCCGAGCTCGTGGACGAAGATGATGATGTTGAAGATCACGATGACCACGAGGATCAGCAGCGCGATCTGGGGAATGTTGCCGAGGGCGTCCATGGGTGGGGCGGGAGCTGGGATGGTGGCTGGGCCGTGGGCGGATCGGGGGCCGATCGGGCTCTGGCCCGGGGACGGCGGGGTCGACGGGGTCGCGACGGGATCGCCGAAAGGGCCGCGGTGGAACTTGGGTAGGTCGTTGGCGCTGAACGGGCCGGGGCCGGCAAGGGAATGGGACCGCCCGGGGCGCGCGCGTATCCTACGGCGGCCTGCAAATGCTTCAAGGAGTTTAAAGATACGGCTTCGCGGGTATGCGGGATTGACGCCGGGGGGGCGCGGGACGGAGCATGCAGCCGTGGGACATCGGATTGCAGCCGCGGTGGTCTGCGGGGAGATCGACAACACGGTGGCCGGCCGGACCGTGGGCTGGATCTGGCTGCTGGGTCGCGGCGACCCGGTGGAGCTGGCCCTCGACGGCGACTGCTGGCGCGACCTCGCCGGCGCCCGGCTGAGCTTCCGCAACCCGCGCCCGACGGCCCAGCCGGGGTTGGCTTTGGCCGACCAGCAGGTCGGCCTGGTCGGTGACATCACCGCCTCGCGCAAGTGCCGGGTGAGGCGGGGGACCATCGACGAGTTCGCCACCGCGCACGCGCTCGACGAGGACCTGCCGGTGGTGTGGGGGAACTCGCTCTACCTCGAGTGGTTCAGCGACAGCGACGGGCGGGTGGTGATCGAGTCGGGCGACTTCGAGTTGAAGGTCGGCGAGCGGACCTGGGAGATGGATGGTGACGCCGAGCAGGCCCAGAAGCTGGCGAACCTCCAGGCGATGCGGGACTTCCTCCAAGGCCGGATCGCCCGCCACCGGACCACTGGCGGGAGCCGCGGCCGGGAGGCCGACGACGAGTTCGCTTGGGAGCAGCGGCTCCGCGAGTCGGACCGGCTGACCGAGGCCTACCGCGAGGTGCTCGAGAAGTACCTGGGCGACCCCGACGCGGAGCGCAAGGGAGCCTTCGTGATGGGGTGGGACGGCCTGCTCGAAGCCATGGCCGAGGAGGTCGACCGCGACGAGGAGTCGGACGAGAGCTGGAGGGCGGACGACGGGGAGGGCGAGTCGTGGAAGGAGGAGGATGGCGGCTGCTTCGAGCCCCATCCGTTCCAGGTCGAGGCGCAGGAACTCGCCCTGCGGGCCTACGACCTGGTCCGCGAGCACCGCGGGCTGCCCGCGGCCGAGCAACTCAGCAGCTCGCTGATGCAGGTCTCCGGGAAGCTCGCCGGGGCGCTCGGCGGGGAGTTCGAGATGGAGAAGGGCTACGTGCTCGCCATCCTCAAGCGCTGCCTCGGCTGGCTCAACGAGGCCATCGCCGCCTGTTCGGAACTCGCCCGCGGCGAGGAGGACCACGACCACCAGCGGGCGCTGGAGGCCCTGCGCGACGAGGTCTTCATGCTGCGCGAGCAGCTCACCAACTTCCGCCGCGATTTGCTGGAGGAGTGAGATCCGCTGGGGGAGTGAGATTCACCGCCGCCGCCGGCCGATGGCGAAAATCCACCCGGGCCGGTCGATTCGGAGTTGATTTGGTTTTCTTAAGTATTACCCTTCGCCCGCATGAAAATCTGGACGTGTGCAGCCGTCGCCGCGCTGGCGCTGAGTTCCTGCAATACCATGATTGGTCTCGGCAGGGACTTCCGCCAACTGGGCGAAGGCTTGGAGAACACGGCTCACGGCGAGTCGTGGAGCAGTGACGAACCGGACCCGCTGCCGAGCTACTGAGCTATGGATGGGCCGGCCGCGTTCGGCCGACCACGGCCGCTATCGGGCCTATTTCGACGAGGAGGAGCGATACCGCGCATGGGGATAGCGGAAGCCCTCGACGTAGCCCCACATGTATTCGGTGCGGTAGGCCGAAGGCAGCGTGGCGGCGTCCTCGTTGATGTGCGGGTTGTGGGCGAGGCCACGAACGCGGTCACTGCGTCCGTCGCTGTAGCCCCGGTAGAACGAGTCACGGGCGCTGTAGCCGGCGCCGGGTGTGTGCTCGTAAGTCGTGCAGGATGCCGCGGAAAGGGCAAGGGTGCAGGCCATGATGGCGTAATGGGGTGATTTCATAGCAATCGCATGGATACTCCCAAAATGCCCTGCCGTCGAGTTTGCAATCGACCTTCCCGCCCCGGATGCCGCCAAATCAAGGGTTTCAAGCCCATCCCGGGCCGCCTTCTGGGCGCCTTACTGATCGCCGCCATGGCCCTCGCCCCGGCCCTGCGTGCCGAGCACGGCGGGCTCGGGGCCTTCAACCGGCTAACCGGCAAGTGGTACCAGGTGTCGCAGACCGCGGTGCCGAACACCGCGATCGAGCCGCGCTGGGCCGAGGATGACTCGATCCTGTTCTTCGAGGAGGACACCGCCGATGGCAAGCAGCTCCGCCGGGTCGATCCGGCGTCCGGCGATTCCGAGGTGGTCGAGCTGGCCGAGGACGAGCTGCCGCCGCGGGCGGAGCGTGGGCGGCGCGACCGTGGACCCGAGGGGCGCCAGCGCCGCGACCGCGGCCGACGCGGTGGCTGGCAGTCGCCGGACGGTCGCTGGGAAGTCGTCCTCCGCCGGGGCTCGCTGGTGCTGCGTGAGTTGGGCGAGGATGGTGGGGATGGCGCGCGGGAGCGGGTGCTGATGGAGCGCGACGGGCGGCAGCTGTTCCGCGACCGGCCGGTGTGGGCGCCCGATTCGTCCCGCTTCGCCATCTGGCGCACCCGCGACGTCGAGGAACAGCGCATCCACTACGTCGACTCGGCCCCCGACGACCGCCTGCAGCCGAAGCACTTCACCCACCCCTACCCGAAGCCGGGCGACGAGATCGACACCCGCGAACCCTGGGTGTTCTTCGTCGACGGCAGCGAGCCGCTCGAGCCGGACCGCAGCCAGCTCGAGAACCCCTTCGAGTGCCGCGCGCTGGCCTGGCGCGAGGACTCGCGGCGCGCCACCTTCGAGTTCATCGAGCGCGGCTTCGGCCGCCACCACGTCATCGAGATCGACAGCGGGAAGCGCCGCCAGCGGGTCCTCGTCCGCGAGGACAGCGACACCTTCATCTCGGTCTACAACGACTCCTTCCGCCACGACCTCGACGACGGCCGCGAGATCCTCTGGGTCTCGGAGCGCGACGGCTGGAAGCACCTCTACCTGCTCGATGGCCGCGACGGCTCGGTCATCCGGCAGCTGACCCGGGGCGAGTGGGTCGTGCGCGACGTGGCCGACGTCGACGAGGACGCCCGCGAGGTCCTCGTCCGGATCAGCGGCTGCTTCGAGGGCCAGGACCCCTACCTGGTCCACTACATCCGGGTGTCGATCGACGACGGCACGATCACCCCGCTGACGCGCTCGGACGGGACGCACGACCGGCTGGTCCGCTCGCCCGGCGGAAAATACTACACTTGTCGTTGGTCACGGGTCGACCATCCGCCGGTCACCGAGCTGAGGCGCTGGGGCGACGGCTCGCTGGTGACGGTGCTGGCCGAGGCCGACGACACCGCACTGCGCGAGGCGGGATGGAGCGACCCCGAGCCCTTCGTCGCCAAGGACCGCGACGGGCGCTTCGACATCCACGGGATCATCATCCGCCCGCCGGACTTCGACCCGGCCAGACGCTACCCGGTGATCGAGCAGATCTACGCGGGTCCGCACGACTCGCACGTGCCGAAGTCGTGGCGCGCCTGGTATGCCCCTGCCCACGAGGTCGCGGTGCACGGCTTCATCGTCGTCCGCATCGACGGCAAGGGCACGGCGAACCGCTGCCGGGAGTTCCACCACTTCTGCTACAAGAACCTCAAGGACGCCGGCTTCCCCGACCGGATCGCGTGGATGAAGGCGGCGGCCGCGAGGGTGCCGCAGATGGACCTCGCGCGGGTCGGCATCTTCGGCGGCTCGGCGGGCGGCCAGAATGCGCTCGGCGCGCTGTTGTTCCACCCGGGATTCTACAAGGCGGCGGCGGCCGACTGCGGCTGCCACGACAACCGCATGGACAAGATCTGGTGGAACGAGCAGTGGATGGACTGGCCGATCGGCCCGCACTACGAGGAGAACTCGAACACGACCCACATCGACAAGCTCGAGGGGGCCTTGCTGCTCAGCGTCGGCGAGCTCGACAAGAACGTCGATCCGTCGAGCACCTACCAGGTGGTCAACGAGCTCATCAAGGCCGACAAGGACTTCGAGTTCCTGCTGATGACCGGCGCGGGCCACGGTTCCGGGGAGAAGCGCTACGCCCAGCGGCGCCGCGTCGACTTCTTCCAGCGCCACCTCGGCGGACCGGAGAGCTGAGAGCAAAGAGCAAAGAGCGGGGAGCGGATGGTGGATGGCGGATGGGCGACTTGAGGCGTGCCGAGCTGGCGCGGTTCTTGTCCGTTGTCCTTTGTGCGTTGTCGTTCATGGGCGGAGCCAAGGCTCGTTTCATGAGCACGTCGGCCGCCTAAGAATCAGCACTTGGGAAGCGCGAAGCTCCCCTCAAGTTCGACAAAGGACAAACGGACAAACGGACAAACGCTGGGACACTCGGGGCGGTCCCGGAGGGAACTGCAGCATGTGAAATCCTACAATCCCGTCGGGTGGTCGATGAAGGTCCACGGCAGGGCGAAGCGCTGCTCGAGGGCCCCGGCGAGCGCCTTCACGCCGAAGGTCTCGGTGGCATAGTGGCCGGCGTAGAGCAGGTTGACGCCAAGCTCCTCGGCGAGGGTGTAGCTCCAGTGCGGGCCTTCTCCGGTGACCAGGGTGTCGATGCCCGCGGCGGCGACCGCGGCGACCTCGGACCCGGCGCCGCCGGTGACGATGCCGAGCCGGCGGACCTCGGCGGGGCCGCCGGGGCAGAGGTGGACCGGGCCGCCGACCGCCTGGCGGGTGCGCTCGAGCAGGACGTCGCGGTCGATCGCGATTTCCGCGCGCAGGCCGACGTCGAGCCCCTTGTAGTCGAGGAAGGGGGTGGTCTCCCCGACCCCGATCGCCGCCGCGAGCCGCGCGTTGTTGCCCCACTCCGGGTGGGCGTCGAGCGGCAGGTGCGAGGCGTAGATCGCCAGCCCGGCATCGATCGCGGCGCGGATCTTGCGGTAGGTCGGCCCGGTCAGCGGGCGGGTCTCGCTCCAGAACAGGCCGTGGTGGACGACCAGCAGGTCGGCGCCGGCTGCGATCGCCTTTTCAATGACGGGATGAGCCGCGTCGACCGCCGCCGCCACCCGGGTGACCTCGCCGGGATTCTCGAGCTGCAGGCCGTTGATGGCACCGGAATAGTCGGGCAGCTCGGCGATGCGGAGGTTCTCGTCGAGGAAGCGGACGATGTCGGGGAGCGCGGCCATGGGGGAAGTGAAACCCCTGCGGCAGGCCGCGGCAACCATCGCCTGCCCCGGCGCCGACAGGCGTCAGCCGTGCGGCAGGAGGGTGGCGAGGTCGGCCGGCAGCGGCGAGTCCCACGCCACCGGCTCGCCGCGGAAGCGCAGCGCCAGGCGCGAGGCGTGCAGCGCGTGGCGGGGCAGGACGAGGCGCTCGACCGACGCGTCGCTCAGGCCGTCGCCGATCTCCTCGAGGTACTCCGCGCCGGCGTCGAGGTAGAGCTTGTCGCCGACGATCGGGTGGCCGGCGTGGGCGAGGTGGACGCGGAGTTGGTGCATCCGCCCGGTGTGCGGACGGCAGCGCAGCAGTGACATCGCACCGCGGGGATGGCGGAAGCGCCGCACGAGCTCGAAGTCCGTGCGCGAGGGCCGGCCGCCGGCATCGACGCACTGGCGCAGCCAGATCGCCGTGTCGCGCAGCTCGCCCTCGCGGCGCAGCGGGGCGTCGACCGTGAAGGCGTCGTCGACGGGATGGCCGTGGACGATCGCGAGGTAATCCTTGGCGACCTGCCGGTCCTCGAACTGGCGGCCGAAGTCGGCGGCGGCCTCGCGGTTCTTGGCGACCAGGACCAGGCCGCTGGTCTCGCGGTCGAGGCGGGTCAGGATGGAGAGACGGGCGCCCCCGGCCAGCTCGAAGCCGAGCAGCGCCTCGAGTCCGCCGAGCAGGGTGGGCTCGCGGCGGGCGTTGGCCGGGTGGACCAGCAGCGGGGCCGGCTTTTCCACCACGATCCACTCGGGCGACTCGTCGACCACCCGGAACTCGCAGACGGCGCGCATGGGGCAACTCAACCGGCAGCCGGCGGCCGCTAGCCAGCGAAATCCGCCGCCGGCGCCCCGTTGCCATGATGCTTTCCCCTTGCTAGTTGCTCCCGGCTACCCGCTACTTCCGCTCCATGTCCGCTGACGCGCAACACACCCTTGCCGGTCCCGCCACCCTCGAGGGGACCTCGCTGCACACCGGCGAGAAGGTGACCCTGACGATCAAGCCCGCCCCGGAAAACCACGGCTTCAAGTTCCGCCGCGTCGACGTGCCGGACCAGCCCTTCATCGACGCCGATGCCGACAAGGTCCAGACCGTCGAGCGCGCCACCACCCTGGCGGAGGGCTCGGTCAAGGTACACACCGTCGAGCACGTCCTCTCCGCGCTGTGCGGCATGGGCGTCGACAACGCCGTCATCGAGATGGACGCCAACGAGCCGCCGATCGGCGACGGCTCTTCCGCGCCCTTCGTCGAGCTGATCAAGAAGGCCGGCATCACCGCCCAGAGCGCGCCGCGCAAGACCTGGGAGATCCGCGAGCCGATCCACCAGGAGACCGGCGACGGCTCGCTGATCACGATCGTCCCCGCCAAGACCTTCCGCGTCTCGGTGACCAACGTCGGCCCCGAGGGGCGCTTCACGCAGTATTTCTCCAGCGAGGTGACCCCGGAGACCTACGAGAAGGAGATCGCCCCGGCGCGGACCTTCGTCTACTACGAGGACGTCAAGCCGCTGCTCGACAAGGGCCTGATCAAGGGCGGCTCGCTCGAGAACGCGGTGGTCGTCCGCGGTGACCAGGTGATGAGCAAGGAGGCGCTGCGCTTCGACAACGAGTTCGCCCGCCACAAGGCGCTCGACGTGATCGGCGACCTGATGCTCAGCGGCAAGCGGATCCTCGGTCACGTCATCTGCGTCAAGCCGGGCCACGGCCCGAACAGCAAGCTGGCCGCCACGCTCAAGCGCGAGTACCTGCGCATGCGCTCGCTGGCGGCGCCCTTCGACCTGCCGAAGGGGGAGACCGTCCTCGACATCAACGACGTGCTCCAGATCCTGCCGCACCGCTACCCCTTCCTGATGGTCGACCGGGTGGTCGACTTCGAGGGCGACAGCAAGTGCACCGGGGTCAAGAACATCACCAACAACGAGCCCTTCTTCCCTGGCCACTTCCCGGGCCACCCGATCATGCCGGGCGTGCTCCAGCTCGAGGCGATGGCGCAGGTCTCGAGCATCCTGATGCTGCGCAAGCCGGAGAACGCGGGCAAGATCGGCTACTTCATGAGCGCCGACAACGTGAAGTGGCGCCGCCCGGTGCTGCCCGGCGACACCCTGCGGATCGAGTCCGAGGTGATCAAGATCCGCGGCCAGATCGGCCAGACCAAGTGCCGCTGCACCGTCAACGGCGACCTCGTCAGCGAGGCCGAGCTGAAGTTCGCCCTGGTCGAGAAGTGACGCGAAAAGAGATGAGCAACCCAGACGACTCCCACCGGCCGCTCGCGGTCCTGATCGATGCCGACAACGCGACGCCCGCCGCCGTGGCGGCGCTGCTCGACGAGGTGGCCAAGTACGGCACCGCCAGCGTCAAGCGGATCTACGGCGACTGGACGACGCCGCAGCTGAAGGGCTGGAAGAACCACCTTCCCGAGCACGCCATCCAGCCCGTCCAGCAGTTCGCCAACACCAAGGGCAAGAACGCCACCGACAGCGCGATGATCATCGACGCCATGGACCTGCTCTACACGGGTCGCTTCGAGGGCTTCTGCCTGGTCACCAGCGACAGCGACTTCACCCGGCTCGCCTCGCGCATCCGCGAGGACGGCCTCAAGGTCTACGGCTTCGGCGAGAAGAAGACGCCCAAGGCCTTCGTTTCGGCCTGCGACAAGTTCATCTACACCGAGATCCTCGGCGGCCGCGACGACGGCCAGTCATCGAGCCGGCGCACCCCGCCGGCGAACCTGCGCAAGGACCGCAAGCTCGTGCGCCTGCTGCGCGACGCGGTGGACGCGGTGGCCTCGGAGGACTCCGGCCGGGCCCAGCTCGGCGGGGTGGGCTCGCACATCCAGAAGAACCACCCCGACTTCGACCCGCGCAACTACGGCTACGCCAAGCTCAGCGGCCTGCTCAAGGCCATCGACCTCTTCGACGTCAAGCACGAGGGCCAGCACGTCTGGATCGGGGTGCGGGAGTAGCCGGGGCGGTTCCACCGCAGTGCGGTGGTGCCGGGTAGAGAGCAGGAGGGAAGAAGTGGCCGGCAATCGGAGCGCCGACTTCAGTCGGCCTCGAGGTGTGGAGGCGGGGTGGAAGGGCGATTCGGCAGGCTGAAGCCTGCGGTCCGATGGTTCCCATCCTCCCGGGGCTCCCCGTGCAGACGGACTTCGCCCGGCTTGCTCAGAACACCAGCGGCACCACGACCAGGGCCGCGACGGCGATGGCAAAGGCTGCTGCGGTGCCGGCCAGCAGGCGGTTGAGCTTGCGCTCGGCGGCGGGGCTGAGGGTCAGGTCGGCCTCGCGGGCCATCGTTCCCGCGGCGATTGCGGCGACCGAAGTGGCCCGACCCTCGGCATGGGCGAGCGTCAGCGCGGCAGGAGTGGGGGAGCGGTGCATGGGGGAGATTAAGAAGGCCGAATGAATCGGCAGACGCGATATTTCTATAATCTTGAATGTCATTTGGCAGGCCAAAACAGCTCCCAGATCCGGCCGATAGGGGGCAAAATCGGACAAAATGTGAACTTCCCGGGGTTTTTCCCTCCGGGCGGCTTCTTGGACGGGCTCCTGTTCCACATCCGGGGCATCGCGCGTGGAACGTGGCCCGCCGCTTGGAGCCAGCGGCCGAAGCCTCTAGTTTTCAACGATTTCGCGGATCTCGCCGGGAGAGAGGTCGGCGCGCTGGTAGCTCCCCATGGCGCGGTCGATCATCGCAGCGGCGCTTTCCTTTTCGTCGTGAATAACCGTCACGCCGAGGCGCTGGAGGCGTTCCACCTCGTTGGGGAACTTGGCTCGGCCGAAGATGCAGATGCCGGGATTGCGCTCGCGGACGAGGGGAACGGCGGCGCAGGTGAGTTCGACGGCGGGAAAGGTGAAGGCGACCAGGCGGGCGCGCTCGATGGCGGCGAGGTCGAGGGCCTCGGGGTGGGTGGCGTCGGCGAACAGCACCGGCTGCGACTCGTGGAGCAGCCGGCGCACGGTCTGGGCGTTGAGCTCGAGGACCAGGGTGTCGATGCCGCAGCGCCGCAGCGCCTCGTTGAGCGCCTCGCCGACCGGGCCGTAGCCGCAGATCACCGCGTGGTCGGTGAAGGACGCGAGGTCCTCGCTGTGTTCGAGCGCGGCCGGTGGTCGCTGGTGGGCGCGGAAGATGCCGCGCCCCTCGAGCCAGCGGGCGGCCGGACCGGCCGACTTCATCAGGCTCGGGACGATGCCCATCGTGATCGCCGTGGCGGCGAGCAGGACCTGGCGCAGGTCGGCGTCGAGCGGGTGGAACTGGTGGGTCTGGCCGAGGAGGACGATCGAGAACTCCCCGGTGCTCGCCAGCGCGGCCGCGGCGAGCAGGGCGGGTCGTGAGGGAACCTTCACGGCGCGCGCGGCGCCGAGCACGACCAGCCCCTTGACCAGCAGGATCGCCGCGCTGAGGCCGAGGATCAGCGGCCAGTGGGTCAGCACCTCGCCGAGGTCGATGAGCAGGCCGACCGAGACGAAGAAGATCGTCAGGAAGAGATCCTTGAAGGGCAGGATCTCGGACATGATGCGGTGCGAGTACATCGACTCGCTGACCACCAGGCCGGCGGCGAAGGCGCCGAGCGAGAGCGACAGGTCGAGCGCCTCGCCGGCGAGGGCGACCGCCGAGCACAGGCCGATGACGGTGAGGGTGAAGAGCTCGCGGCTGCGGGTGCGCGCGACGGCATGGAACAGGTGGGGCAGGACGAACTTGCCGAAGGCGAGCGCCGCGCCGAGGAAGGTCAGGCCCTTGACCAGGGCGATGCCGATGCCGCCGGCCACGCCGCCCTCGCTGAGGCCGAACAGGGCCGGGAGGATGAGGATGAAGGCGATGACGAAGATGTCCTGGAACAGGGCGATGCCGAGCGCGGTGCGCGCGCCCGGGTTGTGCGGCTGGCCGAGGTCCTGGAACGACTTCATCGCCACCGCGGTCGAGCTCAGCGCCACCGCCACGCCGATGGCGATCGACTCGGCCGGCCCGAGCCCGAAGACATGCGCGGCGACGCCGGCGATCAGGCCGGTCAGCGCCACCTGCAGGCCGCCGCCGAGGGCCGCGATCCGCCACAGGTGGCGCAGCTCGCCGAGCGAGAACTCGATCCCCAGCGTGAACATCAGCAGGATCACGCCGAGCTCGGCGAGGTGGCTGATCACCTGGGCGTCGTGGTCGATCCCCAGCAGCCGCAGCAGGCCGCTGTTGGCGATCAGCACCCCGACCAGGAAATAGCCCACCAACAGGCTCTGGCGGACCCGGGTCAGCAGCAGCGAGACCACCACCGCCATGACAAGGACCAAGGCCAAAAGCCCGAAAAATGGTGTGATCGGGGACTCCCCCGCGGCCAGCAGTGCCCCCTGCATTGGAGCGAAATTAGCCACTCGCGAGCCAAATGAAACGGGAAAGGCATGCAAATCAAAAGCAACTGCATCAAAATTGCGATTTATACTTGCAAGGGATTTGCACTAGCGATTGATTTGCACCCGCATGAAGTCACCATCCATTCTACTGATGTCCGGGCTCTTGGCGCTTCCCGCGCAAGCGGCCTTGTACACGAGCGGTCACGCCGACGTCTTTGCCATCGGCTATGTCGACGAGGAGACTCCGGGGATCTTCGAACTCGAGCCCCACCTCCACGTCGAGGGTGCGGTGATCGACGGGCTTCCGGTGGCCGACGAGGAGTTCGAGCCAGGGGATGTCACGATCGTGGTTCCCCAGAGCACCTTCGATTTTGTCATCGGCCAAGGGGGGCGGTCATCGGATTCCGCTTGGGACGCGGTCGGGGTCGTGGCGGGAGCCGGGTATTGGTTCCTTCCCCAGACCGGCACGCTGGCGACGACCCTGGGAGCCCCCTTTGCAGGTGTCGGCACCGAGGAACTCAATGAGTTGGATTGGTCGGGTCCCATGTCGATCGCCCTGGAGTCGGTCGCCGGGCCGGGGGTGTTCTCCATGTGGCTGGATGGCGCCTTCGGGCCGGACTTCCTGATGTCCACCGCCGATGGCATCGATGGTTCTGATTTGCTGGAGATCGACGCCGGCGGGCACGAGCACTACAACTGGGGCTTCAGTGCACCCGGCACCTACGACGTCACCGTGACGATGTCGGGCACCCACAACGTGGATGGCTTCCAGGAGGCCATGGCGACCTATCAGTTCCAAGTCGTCCCCGAGCCCTCGACGGCACTGCTCGGCCTCGTCTCCGCCATCTTCCTGGTGCGTCGGCGACGTTGAGGCCGGACTTTTGATTCCGCCCTTTTGGGCGAATCTGTTGGTGCCCTCGTGCCGGCTTTGGCGGGCGCGGGGGCACTCTCTTGGTTTCCCCCCGGCGAACTTGCCGCGATCCCTGCGGGAACGTGGCAAAAGGACGGATCCGGACTCAGGGTTCGGTGGCCTCGACCCGGAGCCTGCCGAATCGGCTTCCCCCGACGGCTTGGGTGTCGCGGATCGTGACCCGCTCCCAGCGCTCGCCGAAGTCCTCGACGGATTCCTCGGTCCCGCGGGTGACCCAGTCGCCTGACAGCGATTCGCTCCACTCGACCGAGTAGCTGACATCGGCGTCCTCGTGAATGCGGCGGAAGAAGCGCAGGGCGGGATAGCGGCTGTCGCCGTCCTCGATGACGAGGAACTCGGGCCCGGCGACTTCACCGGTTTCCTGGTTGAGGGGATCGCTGTGGTTCGGGTCCGAGCCGAGGGCATACTCGACCAGGTTCACCCGGCCGTCCTTGTCCGGGTCGGCATCCGCGCCGGCGATGGCCTCAACCATCACCTCGTCGGCAGGGAAGTGGGAGGCCCGCCACTCGCCGCGCGAGCCGACCGACAGAAATACCGCGACGGGGTCGCCCGCCGGGGTCGGGTTGGTGGCTCCCGGGCCGAGGTAGGCCTGCGCCGCGAACTGGATCCGATAAACCCCCTTGGCCGAGAAGGACCAGTTCATGTGATCGTGCCCGGGCGACGCGAGGAAGAACACATCGTCGGGCCCGACTCCATCCGAACTCGCCATCCACACCACCGTCGAGCCGCTCTGGGTCTGGAACAGGGAGAAACTGCCGGGGCCCTCGACGGAGGCCAGTGAAATGCGGATCCACGGCAGGGAAAGGCCGCCGACCCGCGGATCGCTCTCGACGTAGCTGGCGAAGAGACCGCTCTGGCCATTCTCGAAGCCAGGCCAGGTGTAGCCGAAGTCCGACTGGGGGAGGAACCACACCGGCTCGCCCTCGTCCATGCCGAGGAAGTCCCACTGCGAGCCGGCGGGGCGCTCGTAGCGCTCGCCATCTCCACTCAGCGCGTCGAGGTCGCGTGTGGGTAGGAAGACCGTCGCGGGATCGAAGCGGTCCGTGTCGGTGACGACCTCCCAGTCCCACGATCCCGCATCGAACTCGGGAACCAGGTCGAGGTGCTCCTCGAGTGGCTGAAGGGCCGCGCCGGGTTGGGCGGCGGCGGTGAAGACGGCGAGGCCGAGAAGCTGGGCGCGGCTCATTGATCGTAGCCCGGGGGCATGGCGATGTTCCGGCCGCTCTCGATCTTCTGGCGAACTTCCTCCTCCGACCAGGCGGCGACCCGGCCGTCGGCGAAGAGGTAGTTTGCCCGCGTGCCGCCGTGGCGGTCCGGAGCGATGTCCCGGGTCACCGCCGACCAGGATTGCCAGCGCTCGGAGTGGGTGTGGTCGTTGCCGGGGCCTGCCGGCACATGGTCGGAGCAGCAGAACGCCAGAATCGTCCGCGACGCGTCGCGCAGCGCGGCGGGCCGGTTCATCGCCCGTCCGACCGGGTTGCCGAAGGGGTCGACCTTCGGCACGAAGACAAAGCTGTTGAGGACGTAGCTCGTGCCGTGGTTGTCGAGCCGCTCCGTGGCCTTCGGGTCGGCCGGGCAGACCCGGGCCTCGTCAAAATCCCCCAGGTAGTCCTCAAGCTCGTAGATCCAGGCCTTGTCGATCGAGGTCGTGTGCGCTGTCTCGGGGTAGTGGCCATGGTCATCGGCATATAGCTGCAGGGCGATGCCGATCTGCCGCATGTTGTTGGCACACTGGACCTGCTGGGCCTTCGAGCGAGCGCCCCGGGCGACGGTGAAGGCCGAGGCTCCGAGAACCGCAAGGATCACCATGACCACCAACATTTCTACGAGGGTGAAACCTTTCGTTCGGGTGTGTTTCATCTGCAATGGGCGCGAGGACTCGGGTGAATTACCGCAATCTCAGGTGATTTGCAAGTCTATTGCATTTGATTCCTTGTTGCCAAAATTTGGGAAAGCTGCGAATAATTCAGTTTTCTTAAGCATGAGGTATCTCGTTTTTGGCATGTGGATCTTGTCGGTCCCGCTCTTCGCCGCGGAGGACAGCTGTCCCCACGACCATGATCACGACCATGCAAGCGACTACGGGCACCCTGCGGAGACGACCGGCAGCCCGCACCATCCCCACCTCGGGTCCGGGGACGACGGGGACGGCTGGTTTCGCTTCCACCCGCACCTGAGCGTGGCGATCGCGCTCGGCGGGTCGACCTCCGACAAGAACCAGGCCCTGATCGGCGGCGGGCATGCGCCGCTGGACGACGGCTTCAACCTGCAGGGCATCGAGTTCGGCGCGGTGATGGAGCTCGGCTCGCGGGTCTCGCTGCACGGCAACTACAACGTTTTCTGGGACCGCTTCGACGGCTGGGACGGCGAGCTCGAGGAGGCCTATGCCGCGGTGGGGATCGTCGACGGCCTGAGCTTCCGGGGCGGCCAGTTCCTGGCGCCCTTCGGCTACGAGAACACGCTTCACCTCCACGACCGCGAGTTCGTCGAGCCGCCGGTCTCGATGGTCCGCCTGCTCGGCGAGGAGGGGCTCTATGCACAGGGCGGCGAGCTGGCCTGGCGCCTTCCGGCGCTGGAGCGGAAGACGACCCTGCGGTTTGGCTACGGCAATAATCGTAGCCACAGCCACGGCGGCGACCGCGAGCGGCGCAACGACCTCTACCGTGAGACCCTCGAGCACCTCGGCGAGGAGGATCACGACGATGATCACGATGACGATCATGACGACGATCATGACGACCACGAGGACGAGCATGCCCACGGCCATGGCTTCGCCGGGGGCGGCGGGGTCTACGACTACGACGAGGCCTACCTCGACGACGGCTACTTCTTCGCCCGGGTCGAGACCGAGGTCTCCGAGGGCCACGGCCTGCGCCGGGTCGGCCTGTCCTTCGCCGGCGGCGAGAATGGCTTCGGCCGCACCACCTGGATCGCGGGCATGGACCTCTACGGCACCTTCGAGCTCGCCGAGCGGCCGTGCTGGTGGCGCTCGGAGGTCTTCTACCGCTCGGTCGACGCCTACGACCGGGCCGGCCTGCCCGGCCACTTCGACGAGTCGGGCGTCTATGTCGCCGGCGGCTGTGAATTCCTCGAGGACTGGACCACCGCGGCGCGGCTCGAGTGGGCCTCGGGCAACCGCCTCGCCGGTGCCGAGCGCCGCTGGCGGGCCTCGGCCAACGTCGGCCACGTGTGCCACTTCGGCGACCTCGGCGACCTGCACACCCGGCTGCAGTACAGCTACGACGACCTCGGCGGCTACGCCAACGAGCACAGCCTCTGGCTGCAGTGGGTCTTCAACCTCGGCGCCGCCGAGCACTGCCACGACCACTGAGGGGTGGCGGCCTGGTGAGCAGGGGCGGATTCCCGCGGCCCGCGGCGGAAAAGGGTGGCCAAGCGGGGGCGGTTGTTTCGAGAATCCCGCCGTGATTCATCCGACAGCGATCATTTCCGAGGGGGCCAAGCTGGGTGAGGGGGTCGAGGTGGGTCCCTTCTGCGTGGTCGGAGACCACGTCGAGCTGGGCGACGGCTGCCGGCTGCACTCCCACGTGGTGATCGAGGGTCACGCGCGGATCGGCCGCGAGAACGTGTTCTTTCCCTTCGCCGCGGTCGGCGGGAAGTCGCAGGACCTCAAGTACGCGGGCGAGCCGACCCACCTCGAGGTGGGCGACCGCAACGTGTTCCGCGAGAACTCCACGATCCACCGCGGCACCCACGAGCACACGCCGACCCGGATCGGCAACGACAACCTGTTCCTGTGCTACTCGCACGTCGCCCACGACTGCCAGCTCGGCGACCACATCATCCTCTCCAACAACGGCACGCTGGCCGGCCACGTGGTGGTCGAGGACCACGCGATCGTCTCCGGGCTCTCGGCGATCCACCAGTTCTGCCGCATCGGCTGCCACTCGATCATCGGCGGCTGCGCGCGGGTCACCCAGGACGTGCCGCCGTACATGATCGCCGAGGGCCACCCGGCGGGCACCCGCGGGATCAACCAGATCGGCCTGCAGCGGCGCGGCTTCAGCGAGGATGACCTCAAGGCCATCAAGGCCGCCTACAAGCGCCTGTTCCTCAAGAAGGACCGCAACCTCGGCGAGGCGCTGAGTTCGCTCAAGGCCGACACGCCGGCGAACAACGCCCACGTGAAGCACCTCATCGCCTTCATCGAGGGCTCCCAGCGCGGGGTGGCGCGCTGAGGAAACATGGAGAGCGGGTTTGCAACCCGCTGGGTCCATGGGGAGTGCATGGGCGGCGGGCTGGGTCAGGCTGTGGCGGCGGGCTGGGTCAGGCTGTGGCGGCGGGCTGGGTCAGGCTGTGGCGGCGGGCTGGGTCAGGCTGTGGCGGCGGGCCGGGTCGGGCTGTGGAGTCTTGTATTCCATTGGGGAGCATGTCCCGTGCTTTGCCGGGGCTCCTCTGTTGCTGCGGGTTGCCAACCCGCTCTCCTTATTGGCCTGGACTCCGCTTCTGCTGCGGGTTGCCAACCCGGCCTCCCCATGGATCACCACCCGAAGACCACCGGCGGGATCACGATCTTGACCCCGCCGCCGGCGAGGCGGTCCTCGGTTTGCTCGATGGCGGTGACGATGCCGTTCTCGAACTCGACCACCGTCTTGCCCTTCTCCTCGCGAGTGATGTGGGAGAAGCGCCGGAAGGTCTTCCCGGTGAGCGGGTCACGGTGGTAGGTGTAGTGGGAGACCTCGTCGTAGTCGATGAACTCCCAGCTGCCACTGCGGCCCTTCTCGGTCTGGCGGACCTTGGTCTTGCCCGGCTCGCCGAGCGCCAGCGAGACCTCGTCGAGGGTCATGCCGACCGCGGCGCGGTGCTCGGCGATGAGCCCGGCGACGGTCATCTGCCGCTCGTAGAGCTTCTTGAGGTTGTCGACGAACTCGGGGTCCTTCGAGGCGAAGGCCCAGGGCGCGACCCAGCCGTTGACCTTGTTGCCGCCGGTCCGGGCGGTGACCTTGTAGGCGCGGTCGGTCATCGCCTCGAGCACCACCTTCTGGTCGGTCGACACCGTGCCGAGCCGGCGCTTGCCCTCCTTGTCGGAGAAAATCGGCGCCTCCTTGATGATGCGCAGCTCGACCGGCCGGTCGACGTGGTTGGCGAGGTAGATCACCTCCGGGTCGGAGTCCAGCAGCGAGCGCTGGGCGGGCGCCATGGGGCACAGGGCGCCCAGGGCGAGGAGGATGAGGAGCGCGGGCTTCATCGGGTTCCAGGATAATCTCGATCGGGGCCGGGGGGCAGGAAAAAGCCCCGGTCGTCCGACGCCGGGAAGGGTGCGGATATTCGAGGAAAATTCGCGGCGCCCACCGGGTTCGACCCAGGAGGCGGCCTTCCGCCCCGCTGCCGCACCTCCTGGCCGACTGACGTCGGCGCTCCGATCGGACCGCAGGCTTCAGCCTGCCGAATGGCCATGGCGGTCGCGACTGGCGCGGTGGCTGTGCCGGGCGCGACTGGGGTCGCGCGGTCCCTGGCGGGGTGGACTATTCCTTGGTCCCGAAGGCCTCCTCGAACTGGTGGAGCAGGTCGTGGAGCTTCTTCACGTTGGCCGCGTCGGTCGACTGCTTGCACTGCATCGCGGTGACGATGATCGAGTGGCACAGCTTGAGTTTCTCGTCGTAGCCCTCGGCGTCGGGCTTGAGCCGCTGGGCGAGGAAGTAGTTGAGCACCTTCTCCTGCAGCGACTGCGCGTGCGACTCCTTGTTCATGATCCAGCGGGTGATCTGGTGGCCGTTGGCCGCCGGGTCCTCGAGCAGTTCGTCGATCGTCTTGCAGGCCTTCTCGATGGTCAGGTAGTCGGTGTGCATCTGGCCGATGACGTTGTTGTCGTCGTAGATCCCGCAGGGGATCTGGCAGTGGCCGGAGGCGAGCGGGGCGGCGAGGAGGGCGAGGCTGGCGGCGAGGATGGGGAGTTGGATTCTCAT
The DNA here is from genome assembly GCA_030430455.1 of Verrucomicrobiia bacterium. Lineage (GTDB taxonomy): Bacteria > Verrucomicrobiota > Verrucomicrobiia > Verrucomicrobiales > Akkermansiaceae > Haloferula. Next base: position 18,434 of record JAUIJB010000014.1, read on the forward strand.
GATTCCGCAAACCTAAGAGCAATGTCGGGACCTGCAAGCGAGGATCGCGGGTGGGCCGGGTGCCCGGTTTTTGGCTCCGCACGGCGGACCCGAGGCGCTATGCCTGACCACCGTGATGGAAGGGGACAGGAAGGACCCGGACGCCGAGGACCCCGAGGCCGTGGCCCTGGGGATCGCCGCCGTGTTCGGGGAATCCTTTCCGCTCGAGGCCCTGGTCGAGCTCGGCGTGGCGGAGGAGGCCATCGGCGCCCTCCTCGACGCCGGCCGCTGGCGCGAGCTCGGCAACGGCCGGGCCGGCTTCGCCGACGACGCGGACCGCGGCGAGGTCCAGCGCTCGATGCCCTGGGCGCGGGCCCGCCAGCGGCACCGCGAGGTGGCCGGGTGGCTGCGCTCGAAGGGGGGATCCGCGGCGGAGCTTGCCGGCCACCTGCGAGCCGGCGGCGAGCTCGGGGCAGCCCGCGAGGCCTACCTGCGCGCCGCCGACGAAGCGGAGCGCCACGACGATCATGCCGCCGCGGCGGAGGCGCTGGGCGAGGCGCTGGCCGACTGGCCCGCAGATGACCGGGTCGAACGGGTGGCCCTGCTCGAGCGGCTGGTGCGCCACGCCCGACTCGGCCGGGACCTGGACCGCGCCGCCCGCGCCGCCATCGACCTGACACTGGCGGCGCCGGTGACCGACGATCCCGCACGCCTCGCCGAGGCCTGGCGCGAGCTCGGCTCGATCCGCGAGCTGCAGGGCCAGCCCGACCTCGCCCTCGAGGCGCGCCGCAAGGCCCTCGAGGTCTGCCGCGAGGCGGGCGACCCGCTTGCCCTCGCGAACGAGGCCCTCGCCGTCGCCGAGACCCTGGTGGTCCGCATGCAGCTGTCGCAGGGGCTCGCCGAGGCCGAGGAGGCGGAGCGCGCAGCGCGGGCCGCCGAAGACCCGGCCCTCGAGTCCAAGGCGATGAGCCTGGCCGGCCTGGCGCTGGCCATGGCCGGGCAGGCCACCGAGGCGCGGCGCCGAATCGAGGCCGCGCTCGAGCTGGCCCTGCGCGAGGGATCGATCGATGCCGCCTCCGCCGCCTATCAGCGGATGCCCTACGTCCATGCCTACGTCGCCGATTACCACGGTCATCGTAAGTCGATGCTCGACGCGATCGACTTCTGCGACCGCGAGGCCTTCGAGAGCGACCGCCGCTCCTGCCTTGCCTGCATGGCCTGGGCAATGTTCCGCACGGGTGACTGGAAGGGGGCCGCACGGGTCTGCCGGGAGGCGACAGCCAAGGTCAACGACGGCTCGCAGCGGGTCATCGCCGAGGCGATCAACGGCCTGCTTGCGGTGTTTCGCGGCGAGATGAAGACCGCCCGGCGCTTGCTCGATTCGAGTGATGTCGCTGCCCGCCGGATGGGGATCGCGCCGATGGAGCTCATCACGCGCGCCGCGCTCGCCCTGCTCGACGAGCTCGATGGCGACCGCGCCGCCGCGGCGCGCCGCTTTTCGGAGCTGAGGATGTTCTGGGAGCAGACCGAGGACCACGTCGACATCCTCGTCGGCGCCTGCCGGGCGGCGACCTTCTGCGCCGCCGAGGGTGACCGGGCCTCGCTCAAGGCCTGGGCCGAGGTGGTCGACCGCTGCGTTTCCGCCAACGCCAACCCCGAGTCGCTCGGCAGTGCCGCGTTCGTCGCCGGTGAGCGGGCCCTGCTGGATGGCGACGGCGGGAGGGCGGCCGACCACTTCCTTCATGCCCGCGAGTGCTTTGCGCAAAGTGACCTGGTCCTCGAGCTCGCCCAGTGCGACCACCGCGCCGGGGTGGCTCTGGTCGCGGCCGGTCGCGCCGCGGCGGGCTGCGACCTGCTGCGGCGGGGTCATGCGGCGGCCAAGGCGCTCGGCGCGCGGCCGCTGGTGGCGCGCATCGAGGCGAGGATCCGCGCGGCCGGCGCCTGCGTCGGCGAGGAGCGCCGTGCCGATGCGCCGACCCGCGACAGCCGCCACGGCCTGACCCGGCGCCAGTTCGAGGTGGCCACCTACCTGGCACGCGGGTGCACCAACAAGGAGATCGCGGCGGAGCTCGGGCTGAGCACGCGGACCATCGACATGCATGTCGCCCACGTCTTCGACCGCCTCAACTGCCGCACCCGGGCCGAGGCGGCGCGCAAGCTGGTGCAGCTCGGCCTCGACGAGGACTGAACGGCCCGGACCTCGCGATGGGGCCCGGGCCGGAAAGGACCTACTTGCGGTTGATGAAGTAGGCGTTTTGGACGTCGTGGGGCAGCCGCCGGATCTCGGTGCCGGAGAAGCCGGCCTCGGCCAGCATGCGCTCGGCGGTGTCGGTGCCCCAGGCGGCACCGAGGCCGGCGCCGCCGGCGGCCAGCGACACGGTCATGCAGTGCATGCAGGAGATCGTGTAGATCATCGGCCCGAGCGGGTGGTCGAGGTTCTCGCCGACGTCGCTGCGGGTGTCGATGTCCTGCATCAGGTAGATGCCGTCGGGGCGCAGCGCGCGGTGGATGTTGCGCAGCATCGCCGCCGGGTCGGCCTGGTCGTGAACCGAGTCGAACGAGCACACCAGGTCGAAGGCCGCGCTGTCGTCGATGCGCGCGGCGTCCTGCTTGACGACCCGGAGGTTGCGGGTGCCGTGGGCCTCGGCCTCGGCACGCGCCGCGGTCAGTCCCTCGTCGGAGATCTCGTAGCCGATGAAGCGCGAGCGCGGGAACTGGCGCGCCATCTGGTTCAGCACGCGACCGAGCCCGAAGCCGACGTCGAGCACGTCGATTCCCGACTCGAGTCGCTCGATGAGCCCGGGAACCAGGGTCAGGATCTGCTCCTTGAGTGCCGGCAGCACCGATTGCCCGCTGTCCTCGGCCATCACGGCCTGGAAGCGCGGGAACTCGGAGTAGGGCACCCCGCCGCCGCGCTCGAAGCAGTCGACGATGCGGTCCTCGACCCCGCCAAGCACCGCGAGGTACTGGGTGAAGGCGGCCATGTTGTCGGCGCCGGCGGCGCGGGTCAGGCAGGCGGCGTGGGCATCGGGCAGGCGGTAGCGGCGCGTCGCCGGGTCATACTCGACGATCCGGCCGGTCACCATCGCGCCGAGCCACTCGCGGACGTAGCGTTCGTCCAGGCCGGCGGCGTCGGCGATTTGTTGCGAGTCGCGGAAGCCGTGGCTGGCCATCGAGTCGAACAGCCCGGTGCGGTGGCCGACCGAGATCATCAGGCCGGTCATGCCGTGGTTGATGGTTTCAAGCAGTTGCTCGCCGAAGGCGTCGGCGCTGGTCGTGGTGGGGAGTTGGCAGGTGGTGCACATGGTCTTGTTTGGTTTGGTTTCAGGATTGGTGGGGGAAGCGGGGTGGCCGGCGCATGGCAAACATCGTCGGTGAGCTTCCGAAGCGGATCTCACCGGTGACCACGAAGCCGTGGCGGCGGTAGAAGGGGACGCTGAGGGTGCTCGAGGCCTCGAGGTAGGCGGGCAGGCCGTCGCGGTCGCAGCGGATGAGTTGGTGGGAGAGAAGGTCCGCGCCGATGCCGTGGCCCTGCCAGTCGGGTGCCACGCCGAACAGCGGCAGGTACCAGTGCGGCTCTTCGGGCTGGAGTTCGGCCATGCGCTCGAAGAGGCCGGGCAGCTCGCCGAGCCGCTCGGGGTCGGCTTGGGATTCGAGCACCTCGAACACCGCCGAGTCGTCCGGCGCGACGCCCGGAGGCAGCCAGAGGGCGGCAGCGCGGTGGTCCGCATCGAGGTGGGCCGAGCCGTGCTCGATCGCGCGACCGCCGAAGGCTTCGGCAAAGGCGGCGAAGGCGTCGTGGAATTGCCGCGGCGGAAAGATCCAGCGCGCCATTGGATCGTCGGCAAAGGCGATGGCGAGAAGCCGGTAGAGACCGGCGGCGTCGCGCCGGGTCGCCCGGGTCGGAGGGATGGGAAGCTGATTCGTGTTCATCGTCCGTATCCTGCCACAGGCCGCCCCCCTGCGATAAACCGCTGGATTACCGTATTTCCGGCACCGGGCTACGGTAGTGCCCCGCACCTTGCATCTCGCCGCGCCAGCCCCGAGACTCGGCGCATGGACGGCATCGGACCCCTCTCGAAGAAGCTTTTCAGCGCAGCCAAGGAAGTCATCCCCGGCGGGGTCAACTCGCCGGTGCGCGCCTTCCGCAACGTCGGCGGCGAGCCCTTCTTCGTCCGCCGCGCCAAGGGCAGCCGGATCGAGGACGTCGACGGCAAGAGCTACATCGACTACATCGGCTCGTGGGGTCCGAACATTCTCGGCCACGCGCCGACGGTGGTGACCAACACGATCCACGAGGTGGCCAAGTCGGGGGTGTCCTTCGGCATCCCGAACCCCTTCGAGGTGGAGATGGCGCGCACGGTCTGCGACTGGGTGCCCTCGGTGGAGAAGGTCCGCATGTGCAACTCGGGGACCGAGGCGACGATGTCGGCGATCCGCCTCGCCCGCGGCTTCACCAAGCGCGACCTCATCGTGAAGTTCGACGGCTGCTACCACGGCCATAGCGACTCGCTGCTGGTGGCGGCCGGCTCCGGCGCGCTGACCCACGGCGAGCCCGACTCGGCCGGCGTGCCCGGCGACTTCGCCCGCAACACGGCGGTGCTGCCGTACAACCGGCCCGAGGCGCTGGAGGAGCTGTTCGCGCGCGAGGGGGAGAAGGTGGCGGCGGTGATCGTCGAGTCCTACCCGGCGAATGCCGGCTTCGTGCTGCCGCGGCCGGGCTATCTCGAGCTGCTCGCACGGCTCAGCCGCGAGCACGGCGCGCTGCTGATCTTCGACGAGGTGATGACCGGCTTCCGCCTCGGCAAGGCCGGGGTCCAGGGGATCGAGGGGCTGAGCCCGGACCTGAGCTGCTTCGGCAAGGTCATCGGCGGCGGCCTGCCGGTCGGCGCCTTCGGCGGCCGCGCCGAGGTGATGGACCAGCTGGCCCCCGACGGGCCGGTCTACCAGGCCGGCACCCTGAGCGGCAACCCGCTGGCGATGGCCGCCGGGCTGGCGCAGCTGCGGGAGCTGGCGCGGCCCTCCGGCTACCCGCGGCTCGAGCAGCTCGGCGCCCACTTCGAGCAGGGCCTGCGCACGCTGCTCGATGCCAAGGGCGTGCCGCACCGCCTCAACCGGGTCGGCTCGATGTTCTGCCTGTTCTTCACCGAGCGCGAGATCGTCAACGTCGACGACGTCATGAAGCAGGACATGGAGTTCTTCCGGAAGTTCTTCTGGGGCTGCCTCGCGAAGGGCATCTACCTCGCGCCGAGCCCGTACGAGACCGGCTTCCTCTCCCTCGCCCACACCGAGGCCGACCTCGACGAGACCCTCGGCGTCTTCGACGAGGTGCTGGGGGGGATTTGAGGATAAACGATCCGGATCACTCCGGGGGGGTTCCTCTCCGATCTATCCGGCGTGGACGACCTCGCCCTGCCCAGCCTGCTCGATGGCATCTGCAATCGCAGGAACCAGTGGAATCAAGTCTTCCAATCGGTTGCTGACGGAGCGCACGACGACCACGCGGAACGATCGGCCGCCGAGAGTTTGCTGATGCTCCAGATTGGAATCGATCGTCACGAAGGCATCAAATACGTCCCCGATGGCCGCGAGGAGCTTTCCATTGCTCATTGCTCAATCCCGCGTGGCCCGCCTCCACCACCGTGGTGACGACATGGCTTGTCTGCCTGGACAATTCGCCTGCCAAGCGCCGTGGCAGGCATTCGTCCAGAATGACCTTCATGGGTCAGGCTGCGTGTTCCTCGACGGCGACCTCGGCGGCTTGGAGCAGTCGGCGGACCTGTTCAAAGGAGACCGTGGGGAAATCCTCCAGGAACTCGCCAACCGTTCCACCTCGCAACAGGTAGTCGAAGAGATTCCGGATGGGAACTCTCGTGCCCCGGAAAACGGGAAGGCCACCGAGGACCTCGGGGTTCCTGACTGCTTCGTTCATGACCCCGTTTCTAGCACCGCAGAGTTGGCCGCGCAATCACGCGTCCCATCACTCCGGCAGCCACAGCAGGCCGACGGACCCGACGCGGACATTGGCGCGGGTCGGCTTGAGGGTCTCGATCTCGAGCTCGAGGTGCTGCGGGTCGTGGTCGCGGGTCAGCCCGGCGATGTCCTGCTCGAGCTCGGCGCGGAGCTCGGCGATCTGTTCCTCGATCCCCGCGACCTTCTTCTCGGCGGCGACGACGTCCTGGTGCTGTTGGTAGGCGCGGGTCGAGCGGCGGATGGTGGCGCTGCCCGAGCGCCGCGAGCGACCGCCGAGGACCGCCCCCAGCAGGCCGCCGAGCACCGAAGTCGCGGCGTCCATCTTGGCGCTCTGGCTCTGGCCCTTCTCGCGGGCCAGCGAGCGCTCGGCGGTCTGCAGGCGGTTCTCCAGCGTGCGCAGCTTCGACTCGACCTTGTCGCGCAGCTTCTCGATCTCGGCATCGCGCAGCTCGCGGGCGGCATGCGCCAGGCGGGCGCGGAACTCGCCCTCGCCCTCGCCGAGGTTCGACCACTGCTTCACCGCCGGGCAGGAGAAGATCTCGGCGCGCTCGTTGCGGTAGAGCCACTCGGAGAAGTCCTTTTCGACCTGCTTGTAGTTCTTCGCATTCATCGCGAAGCCGGGAAGCTCGCCGAAGCCGGCGCCCGGGCTCGGCTCGGTGGAGAGCTTCTCGGGCTGGAGCGGCGGGGGAACGTCGTGTTCCCAGTCGATGCCACCCTCGAGCACCGCGTTGACCTTGCGCACGGTGCGCGAGCCCTCGATGCCGGCCTTCTTCAGGGCGAAGTGGACCTCGCCGACGCGCAGCAGGAAGGGCCGGTAGGCGAGCTCGGCGGCATCGCCGGAGCAGGGCATGAAGCGCTGGTCGATGTCGGGGTCGACCGGCGGGCGCTCGCTCCTCGCGCCCGGCATCGGCGCGGCGCCGGGCATGGCCATCGGGTTGGCGGCGGTCCCGGCCGGGTCCGCGGGGTCGCCGCTGCCCTCGCCTCCCTCGCCTCTCGCGAAGGCCGCGCGCCTGGGGTCCATGAGTTGCTTGATCCTGCCGCGCGTCAGCGGGCCGCAGAGGTACGACATCACCCAGCGCACATGGAACAGGGTGGGGGCGTCGTCGTGGACGTTGTTCATCAGGAACACCCGGCTGCCGAGGCCGGACAGCAGGGTCTCCATGGTCTTGCGGTCGAAGCCGCCGTCCTGGCTGGCGGCGGCGCCCTCGAGGCCGTCGAGCACGCGCAGCTTGTCGCGCTCGGTCTGCAGCCGGCCGAGGAACCAGGTGCCGATGTTCGACAGCGCCTTGTAGTCGAGGTCGACCGGGTTCTGGGTGGCCAGCAGGCAGCCGAGGCCGAAGGCGCGCGACTGCTTGAGCAGGGTCATCATCGGCTTCTTGCTCGGCGGGTTCGCCGTCGGCGGCAGGTAGCCGAAGATCTCGTCCATGTAGAGCAGCGCCCGCAGCGAGGTGGTGCCGCCCTGGCCGCGCATCCAGCCGAGCATCTGGTTGAGCAGCAGGCTGACGAAGAACATCCGCTCGCTGTCGGAGAGGTGGGCGATGGAGAAGATCGAGATGCGTGGCTTGCCCCCGGGCGTGTGGAGCATCCGCGCGACGTCGAGCGGCGGGCCCTCGAGCCAGGTGGCGAAGCCGGGCGAGGCGAGCAGGTTGTTGAAGCGCAGCGCGAGCTCCTGGCGGTCCTTCTTGGCGAGGAAGGACTCGAGGTCGATGACCCCGACCTTGTCGAAGGGCGGTTGCTGGATGTGGCGGATCAGGGTTTCCAGGGTCAGGTCACGCTCCGCGCGCCACTCGTGGGCGAAGATGTTGGCCAGCAGGATGGCCTCGGGCGACTGGATCGGATCGGCATCGACCCCGACCAGCGAGAGCAGCGAGGCGACGGTCGACTCGATGCGCTCGCCGAGCAGTTCACCGTCGTCGAGCACCTCGATGGGCGGGGCCGCGAGCGAGGAGAGGATCGACACCGGGATGCCGGCCTTGGAGCCGGGGGTGAAGATGTTGACCTCGACCCGCTCCTTCAGCGCGGCGATGCGCTCGGGCTCCTGGCCCCAGTCGGCCAGGCCCCGGCGCCAGGTCTCCGCGGTCCTGGCGGCGTGCTCGTCGGGCGTGCGGCCCTTGGTCCGCGCCTCGTCCTCGTTGATCCACGGCCGGAAGTCCTCGGGGCGCAGCTCGGGGAACTGCAGCATCAGGTTGGCGATGTCGCCCTTGGGGTCGATGACGATCGCCGGGACGTGGTCCATGGCGGCCTCCTCGAGCAGCGCGATGCACAGGCCGGTCTTGCCCGAGCCGGTCATGCCGAGGACCACGCCGTGGGTCACGAGGTCCTTCGAGTCGTAGAGCAGCAGGTCCTCGGTGACCGTGCCGTCGTCGAACTCCTTGCCGAGGTAGAAGGAACCGAGCGCTTCGTAGTCGGGCGTCATGGTGGGAAAGATGAGCGCTGCGGGGTGAGGGTGCCAAGGCCGGATGCGGGTTCCGCGAGGGCGGTTGCGGTTGGTTTCGTTTGGAAGGGGAGAAGTGGAAACCGCAGATGCACGCGGATGAACGCCGATCCGTGGCTGGAGCGTCCCGCTTCGCGGGACTGACGCCAGGACGGCCGGCGGGAAGCCGCGCCGTGACTCCCGCGGGCGGAAGGCCCGCGCCGGGGCGAAATGTGCATTGCCCGCCCGAGGGGGCGGGGGCTAGCGTGGCGCCCGTCGTGGCGCTGGAGGAGATCCCATTGGAAATCGACCGGGTGTGGGTGCCCGAGCAGGTGGACGCGTGGATCCGGCGGGCGGAGGCGCGTGCCGCGGAGTTCTACGAGGCGGGACTCGGCTTGAAGTTCCCGAAGTACGTGCCGAGCGACCCGCGGGTCGTCCACGGCGCGATGGCCGCGCTGCTCGAGCACGGCCACCTGCGCGGGCGGACCTTCTGCGAGTGGGGCTGCGGCTTCGGCATCGCCGCCGGCATCGCCGCGCTGCTGGGCATGAAGGCCTACGGGATCGAGATCGAGGACGAGCTGGCCGATCGAGCGGTCGGCCTGGCCGCGGAGGCCGGCCTCGACCTGGCCATCCTGCGCACCGACTATCTCCCCGAGGGCTTCGCCGAGTGCGAGGGCTGGGGCGGCAAGGACCTGATTTCCCCCGCGGAGCGGACCACCCGCGGCGGGGTGATCGAGCCGCCGGAGTACGACGGCCTCGACCCGGAGGGGGTCGACCTGTTCTTCGTCTACCCCTGGCCCGGGCAAGAGGAGATGATGATGGACCTGTTCACGGCGGTCGCCTCGCACGGGGCGGTGCTGCTGATCTACCTCGGCGAGGGGGAGATTGCGGCCTACCGGCGCGACGAGAGTGGCGAAGCCTTCGACGCCGACTGGGAGGGATGACGGTCTGGTGCCTGCACGGAGCGGTCGGGATGGCCGACGACTGGCGTGGGCTCGAGCTGCCGGGCCGGGCGGTGAAGCGCGTCGACCTGTGGCGCTTCCTCGATTGTTGTCCGATGACCCTCGAGGGCTTCGGGGCGGCGCTCAACCGGGAGGCGGCGGCGACCCCGGGACCGAAGGTGCTGCTCGGCTACTCGATGGGGGGGAGGCTGGCGCTGCATGCGCTGTTGGCGGGGGAACCCCGGCGGGACGCCCCGGAAACGGCCTCGAGCGGGACGCTCCAGCCACGGGCGCCCTGGGACGCGGCGGTGATCGTGTCGGCGCACCCGGGGCTGGAGGACGAGGCGGAGCGGGCGGCGCGGCGCGAGCTTGATGCCGAGTGGGCGGCGCGGGCCCTGCGCGGGGACTGGGAGGAATTCCTGGCCGAGTGGAATGAACAGGCGGTCCTGAAGCCGGTGGGCGGGGCGGAGCTCCCCATGCGATTCGCCGACCGCCGCGGACTGGCCGCCCGCCGGGCCTCGGTGGCGCGGAGCTTCATCGACTGGTCGCTGGGCGTGCAGGAGCCGCTCGGCGGGCGGCTCGGGCAGCTCGGCCTGCCGGTCCTGTGGTGCGTCGGTGGCGCGGACGGGAGATTCCGCGCACTCGGCGAGCAGGCGGTCGCCGCCCTGGCCGACGCCGAACTGCGCGTGTTCCCCGGTGCCGGTCACCGGCTGCCGTGGGAGTCCGCGGACTTTGCCGCGGTGGTGGGGGAATTCCTTGAGCGCCGGCTTTCCTGAGACAGACTGCCGCCGTCATGTGGACCCGCGTTCGAGAATTCGAGGACATCCGTTACGAGACGACGGATGAAGGCCAGATCGCCAAGATCACCATCAACCGCCCCGAGGTGCGCAACGCCTTCCGGCCGCAGACGGTGAAGGAAATGCTGCTCGCCCTCGAGCTCGCCCACGAGGACCCCAAGGTCGGCGTGGTCATCCTCACCGGCGAGGGCGACAAGGCGTTCTGCTCCGGCGGCGACCAGAAGGTGCGCGGCCATGCCGGCTACGTCGGCGACGACGGCGTGCCGCGGCTCAACATCCTCGACGTGCAGAAGAAGATCCGCCAGATGCCCAAGCCGGTGGTGGCGATGGTCGCCGGCTACGCGATCGGCGGCGGCCACGTGCTGCACGTCGTCTGCGACCTCAGCATCGCCGCGGAGAACGCACGCTTCGGCCAGACCGGGCCGAAGGTCGGCAGCTTCGACGGCGGGCTCGGCTCGAGCTACCTCGCCCGGATCGTCGGCCAGAAGAAAGCACGGGAAATCTGGTACTTGTGCCGCCAGTACGACGCGCAGCAGGCGCTCGACATGGGCCTGGTCAACACGGTCGTCCCGCTCGAGCGGCTCGAGGAGGAGACCCTGCAGTGGTGCCGCGAGATGCTCGCCCACTCGCCGCTGGCACTGCGCTGCCTCAAGGCGGCGATGAACGCGGACTGCGACGGCCAGATGGGCCTGCTCGACCTGGCCGGCAACGCCACCCTGCTCTACTACATGAGCGAGGAGGCCAAGGAGGGCAAACAGGCCTTCGTCGAGAAGCGGAAGCCGGACTTTTCAAAATTTCCGCGGGTGCCCTGAGGCGTCGCCCGCAGCCGCCGCCTGGCGCGGTTTTTCCCGGGATTTCCCGCGCGTTCCACGCCGCGTTCCGGGTTGCCGGATCGCATGCTTGTTAGAGCGACGGGGGTTCCACGCCGCCTGTTCCCTGCGTGGCGAAAATCCTGCAAAATTTAATTTCGCCTCAGTGGAATCGAATAGCCCTTGAGGACTGGGCCCAATCCATGATTGATGGGGATGAATCCAAAGCAAAACCATGAATCCACTTGATACCATTCGGAAGAATCGATTCTCCCAACTGCTGGGGTTCGCCGCGGCATTGGGGGTCCCTGCCACCACGATGGGTGGATCGGCGAATGTCTTCGTCGACCTTGAGCTCTCGCTGGTGACCGACGTCTCCGGCAGTGTCGGCTTCGACGACTACCAGGCGATGCTCAACGGCTACTCCGCGGCGTTCCGCAGTCCGCGGCTCATCAACTTCATCGAGAGCGGCGACATCGGGGCGATCGCGGTCAACCTGGTGTTCTTCGCCAGCGATGCCACGGAGGGGATTCCCTTCCAGCTGATCACCAACGCCTCCGAGGCCGACGCCTTCGCCGCCCAGGTCGACACCTGGCTGAGTGCGAAGCCGGGCGGCATCGGCGGCAGCACGGACATCGCCGACGGCATCGACCTCGGCCTGTCGACCCTCAACACGAACAACTACGACGGAACCCGTGTGGTGATCGACGTCGCCGGCGACGGCACCGGCACCTCGCCGGGCTCGTCCCGCGACAACGCGCTCAACAACGGCGTCGACACGATCAACGGGATCGTGATCGGCGAGGACCCGGACGGCTCGCTGCGTCAGTTCTACTCCGACGAGGTGATCGGCGGCGACAACCCCTTCGTGTCGTCGGCAGCGACCTTCCAGGAGTTCGAGCCGCGAATCCTCGAGAAGCTCGAGGCCGAGGTGACCGGGATCCCGCCGGTGAGCAACGCCGCCTTCCTGCTCGGCTCGAGCCTGCAGTCGGTCTCGGTGTCGGCGGCGCGCGCGACCACCCAGGGAGTGGGCGGGCGCCTGTCGCGGCTGCGCTCCGGCGTGCGCACCTCGCCGATGACGATCTCCACCCCGGCGCCGTCCTACAGCGCGAAGGGCGGCATGGCCAAGGGCGGCATGCCCAAGAGCCCGATCGTTGAAACCCGCCGCTGCCCGTGGGAGGTCTACGGCGGGCTGTTCTACTCGACCGAGGACATCGACCAGCAGTTCTCGACCGGCTTCGCCGGCACGCCGAACTTCCTGGTGCGTCCGGACACCGACATCACCACCTTCGGTGGCTGGGTCGGCTTCGACTACGACTTCAACGACAACTGGACCGCCGGCTTCGCGGTCAGCGGGGCGCGGTCGGACGTCGACATGGCCTTCGTCGGCACCAGCGACATCGACACGCTGGCGTTGGTCCCCTACGTTTCCTACTACCGGGACGCCGGCAGCTACGCCACCTGGGCCGACCTGCAGTATGCCTACGGGATGAATGACTACGACATCACCCGCTTCCCGGCGATCATCGGCAGCCCGGAGGGCAACTTCCACAACATCGAGTTCAACATCGGGGTCAACCTGACCGCCGGGCAGCTCGTCCACGGTCCCTTCGGCCAGCTGCGCTGGCTCGACGGCGACATCGACTCCTACCAGGAGATCGGCGTCGGCGGCGGCTTCATCCCGGAGCAGGACTACGAGTCGCTCGCCACGCAGCTCGGCTACCAGGTGTCGTACCAGATCCCGCAGGGCGACAGCGTGTGGGTGCCGAATGCGACCGTGGCCTGGGAGCATGAATTCGAGGCCGACCAGGGCAACTTCCTCGGCGTCCCGCTGGGCGAGGTCGACGAGGACCTGCTGGTCGCCGGACTGGGTCTTGGCTGGTACACCAACTGTGGTTGGAACGCGTCCCTCGACTACCGGGGCCGCTTTGGGAGCGATACCCAAGGGCACTACGTCGGTGGCCGCGTGGGCAAGGAGTTCTGATCGGCTCGCTTGTCCCTTGTTCAGGAGCCGTCCCGGGGCGACCCGGGGCGGCTTTTTCGTTGGCAGCCGGCGAGGTGGCGATCTTGTTAGCGGCGGATGATTCGTCCGCTACTCCTCGCCACCCGACCGAAGACCCTGCCGGCCGCCGTCGTTCCGGTCTGGGCCGGCTGCGTGCTGGCCTGGCGGCTGACCGGAGGCTGGCATCCCGGGCTGGCCGCCTGCACCCTGCTGGGTGCGGTCTTCATCCAGATCGCCACCAACCTGTTCAACGACGCGATCGACTCGGCCAAGGGCGCCGACACCGCGGCCCGGACCGGCCCGCGGCGGGTGACCGCCAGCGGCCTGATGTCACCGCGCGCGGTGATGGCCGCCGGCGCGGTCTTCCTGCTGTTCACCCTCGCGGTCGGCGTGCCGCTGTATCTCGCCGCCGGCTGGCCGATCCTGGCGATCGGGGCGGTTTCGATGTACCTCAGCTACGGCTACACCGGCGGCCCCTTCCCGCTGGCCTACCGCGGCATGGGCGAGTTGTTCGTGGTGCTGTTCTTCGGCCTGGTGGCGGTGGCCGGCACGGTCTTCGTCCAGACCGGCGGGTGGCACGTCGAGGCCCTCGTGCTCGGCGGCCAGGTCGGCCTGCTCTCGGCGGTGCTGATCTCGATCAACAACCTGCGCGACCGGGTCGAGGACGCCGGCACCGGCAAGCGCACCCTGGCGGTGCGCGGCGGGCCGAAGCTGGCGCGCATCATCGTTTGGGTGGAGATCAAGGGCGCGATCGCGCTGGGATTGCTGTGGTTGTGGCTCGGCCTGCCCTTCCTGTTCGCGGCGACCCTGCCGCTGTGGACGCTCGGCCTGCGCATCATCTGGGGGGCCTTCACGATGCCCGAGGGCCCGGGCATGAACCGCCTGCTCGCCATGGCGGCCGCCCAGCTCGTCGTCTTCGCCCTGTTCTTCCACCTCATCTCCTGGTGGACGGCGGCGGCATGACGGCCTTCCGGGGCGGCCCTCGGCGCCACAGCCTTGGCGAAGTGGGCCCTGGCCGCCGAAGCCTTGGCGAAGTGGGCCCTGGCCGCCGAAGCCTTGGCGAAGTGGGCCCTGGCCGCCGAAGCCTTGGCGAAGGCGGCTTGATGTGCCGGACCGCGCGGGCGAGGCTCGCCGCGTGCCGGAGGACTTGTGGTTCTGGAAATACCGCCTGACGGCGCGCCAGCCGGTGAATGCCCGCACGGCGCGGCGCGACTACGAGGGCGCGCTGGTGCGGATCGGCGAGGGCTTCGCCTGCCTGCACCCGTGGCCGGAGCTCGGCGACCCGACGCTGGCAAAGTGCCTCGAGGACCTCAGGGGGGCACGCCGCTGGGCGCTGGTCCGGCGCGCGCTGCGCTGCGCCCGCGAGGACGCCGACGCGCGCTTCATCGGCGACCCGCTGCTGGAGGAGATCGACGTTCCCGAGAGCCACGCCACGCTGCCATGGCACGACGCCCGCATCGTCGCCAGCGCGGTGGAGAAGGGCTTCGGCCGGGTGAAGCTGAAGGTCGGCCGCGACCTCGCGAAGGAGGCCGACTTCCTCGTCGAGCAGACCGCGGCGCATCCGCAGCTGCGCTGGCGGCTCGACTTCAACGAGCGGCCCGACGCCGCCCAGGTGACGGCGTTCTTCCGCAGCCTGCCGGACGCAGCCGCCGGGCGGGTCGAGTTCTTCGAGGACCCCTGCGCCTACTCGGAGCCGGTCTGGAATCGCCTCCACGGCGAGCTCCGCGTGCCGCTCGCGGTCGACCGCGAGGCGGGCCCGCAGGCCGCCGCCGCGCAGGTCATGGTGGTGAAGCCCGCGGTCGACGAACCCTGGCTGCTGGCCGAGGCGGCGGCCAACCGGGGCCAGCAGGTGATCGTCACCAGCTACATGGAGCACCCGCTCGGCCAGGTCTTCGCCGCCTGGGAGGCGGCCAAGCTGAATGTCCACTTCGCGGGCTTCGTCGGCGTCTGCGGCCTGCAGACCCACCACCTGTTCACGCCGAGCGACTTCGCCGAGCGCCTCGGGCGCTGGTCGCCGGAATTCAAGTCGCCCGGCGGCACCGGGCTGGGCTTCGACGACCTACTCGAGCGACTGCCATGGAAGCGGCTGAACTAGGCGGCGGCTTCTGGGAGTCGCTCGACGCGGTCGCGCCCGGTGCCACCCTGCCGGAGGAGGCGGCGCACCTGCCCGCCGGCCTCGGCGCGGTCCTGTTCCGCAGCTCGGGCACCGGCGGCGAGCCGAAGTGGATCGTCCACACCCGCCGGAGCCTGAGCGCCTCGGCCGAGTCGGTGAACCGCCACCTCGGCGTCGCCGCGGGCCACTGCTGGGGGCTCGCGCTGCCGCTCCACCACGTCGGTGGCTTCGGCGTGGTCGCCCGGGTGGCCGCGGCGGGCTGCCGGCTGGCCAGCTTCGCCGGTCGCTGGGACCCGCAGCCCTTCACCCGCTGGCTCGACGCCGCCGGGGTCAGCCACCTCTCGCTGGTGCCGACCCAGGTGCACGACCTGGTCACGGCCGGGCTGCGCGCGCCGGGCTCGCTCGAGGCGGTGGTGGTCGGCGGCGGGCGCCTCGGGCGCGAGGCCGGCGCCGCGGCGCGACGGCTCGGCTGGCCGGTGCTGGCCAGCTACGGGTCCAGCGAGGCGGGATCCCAGGTCGCCACCCAGCTGCCCGATGGCTCACCCTACGACCCGGACCGCCTGCCCATCCTCGACGCCTGGCGGGTGCGGACGGATCCGGGGGGGCAGCTCGAGATCACCGGTCCCGCCCTCTTCCTCGCCACGCTCGGCCGCGCCGGACTCGAGCGCCGGACCACCGCCTGGTTCCGCAGCGGGGACCTCGGCGAGGTCGACGGCCGGTTCCTGCGCATGACCGGCCGCGCCGACCACCTGGTGAAGATACTCGGCGAATTGGTCGACCCGGAACAGGTCGAGCGCGCGCTTGGGATCGATGGCCTCGTCGTCGTCGCCGTGCCCGACGCCCGCGCCGGCTCCCGGCTGCTCGGGGTCCATGCCGGCCTGGCCGCGGAGCTTCTCGCGAGATTGGCCGAGAAGAACAGGCAACTCGCTGGATACCAGCGTCTCGCGGAAATTGTCGAGGTCGCGGAAATCCCCCGGGGCAGCCTCGGCAAGGTGCGTCGTGGCGAGCTGGCGGAATGGTTCAGCAAAAAGGACAATCAATGATTGAACTCGGTGCGTCGAAACGATTAGTTAAGACTGCTTGATAAAAGGAGCGTCCACGCTGTTTCCCGAGAGTGCCCGTGACTGGCAGGGTTTTTGCTCAATTTGCCCGAGACCTGCTGATGATGTGGCGGATCCCCCGAACCACGCCCGATCCCAATGATCCAACCTGCCGACGACTCGCAGACCCGTCTCTTTGAAGAACAGGACAAGCCCGTGAAACCCACGCGAGAGGCCAGCCCGGCCCGCAAGCGCGGATCCGCCAAGGCCCGGCCCACCGACCTCGGCCTCAAGGCGCCCTCCCAGCTCGCCAAGAACTTCGTCCTCGACACCAACGTCCTGCTGCACGACCCGGGCTGCCTCGACCGCTTCAAGGACAACCACCTGTGCATCCCGGTCGATGTCCTCGTCGAGCTCGACCGCTTCAAGGGCGAGCAGTCCGAGCGTGGCGCCAACGCCCGCCAGGTCCACCGCCGGCTCTCGGAGAGCTTCTCGTGCCGGACCCGCGTGACCAAGGGGGTGCCGACCGAGGGGGGCGGCACGGTGCGCCTGGTGATCTACGACCCGGCGACCTGCCCGAAGAACTTCGAGCAACTCAACCAGTTCCACCGCATCTTCCCCGACACCGAGAAGGTCGACCACCGCATCCTCGGGGCCACGCTACTGCTCATGCAGTACAACCAGGCGCCCGTCGTGCTGGTGACCAAGGACCTGAACATGCAGCTCAAGGCCCGCTCGGTCGGGATCGACTGCGAGGACTACCTCAACGACAAGGTCGACCCGCGCGAGGTGTCGAGCTACGACATCCGTCGGATCCCGGTCGACCCCAACGAGCTCCAGCGCTTCGCCAGCTCCGGGGGGCTCGAGCTGCCCCACGAGCGCCGGCCGGAGGTCGTGCTGAACCAGTACGTGCTGCTGGAGGCGGGCGAGAAGCAGACGATGCCGGCGCGGATGGCGCCCGAGGGACAGGTCGTCCGGCTGCAGATCCCGGAGGCGCTGAAGATCCCGGGTGGCATGGCGCTCAAGCCGCTGAACCTCGGCCAGCGCTGCCTGATCGACGCCCTGCTCAACCCCGATGTCTCGCTGGTGACCTGCTACGGCCACGCCGGGACCGGCAAGACGCTGGTCGCGGTGGCCGCCGGCTTGGCCGAGATGTTCAACCGCAACTACAACGGCGTGACGGTGAGCCGCCCGGTCGTCGCGATGGGCGACCAGCTCGGCTTCCTCCCCGGCACGCTGGAGGAGAAGATGCGGCCGTGGCTGCAGCCGATCCACGACGCGCTCGACCTGCTGATGCGGCCGCCGTCGCCGCTCGGGCCCCGGCGCAAACAGAAGAAGGACGGCGGCGACAACGGCAAGAAGCCCTACGAGGAGCTCCTCGAGCAGGGCGTGATCGAGGTCGAGGCGCTGGCCTACATCCGCGGCCGCTCGATCCCGAACCGCTTCTTCGTCCTCGACGAGGCCCAGCAGCTCACGCCGCAGGAGGCCAAGACCGTGGTCACGCGGATGTCGCGCGGCTCGAAGCTGGTGCTCGTCGGCGACCCGGCCCAGATCGACAACCCCTACGTCGACAGCCGCAGCAACGGCCTGGTCTACACCCGCAACCGCCTCAAGGGGCAGCCGTTCACGGCCCACGTGGCGCTGAACCGCGGCGAGCGTTCCGAGCTCGCCGAGGCCGGGGCGACCTTGATGTGAAGGGTAGCGGGTAGCCGGTAGCCAGTAACAAGGGGGAAAGCCCCTTCGCCTTTTCCACCTGCACCTCTGGTGCAACCGCTGGCTGGAGCGTCCCGCTCCCGGTCTCCTGGCTAACGGCTACTTGCCACCCGCTCCATTGACAGCCGGGTGGGTGCGGAGCTTTATGTTCCCGGTGACCCGACTCATCCAACGCCTGCTCATCGGCGCCGGCCTGCTGCTGGCCGCCGGCTGTGGCTGGTCGGATCCGACCGGCTGGCGGTCGGCGCTGGACCAGCACACCGCGCAGCTCGGCTACCGCAACTGGATCGTGGTCGCCGAGGCCTCCTTCCCGGCCCACAGCCGGACCGGGATCCGCCAGGTCCAGGCCAACGCCCAGGTCCCGGAGGTGCTCGAGGAGGTGCTGCGCTCGCTGGAGCGCACCGAGCACGTGCGGCCGCGGATCTACCTGACCCGCGAGCTGTCGGCGGTGGAGAACGACTTCGCGCCGGGCATCGACGAGTTCCGCCGCCAGATCGAGACCTCGCTGCACGGCCGGCAGACCACCGAGATCGAGCAGGAGTCGCTGATGACGCTGATCCAGAACTCCCGCAAGACCTTCGACGTGCTGGTGATCCGCACCACGACCGCACTGCCCTACACCAGCGTGTTTCTCGAGCTCGAACCGGGCTACTGGGACGGCGAATCCGAGCAGCGCCTGCGCAAGCGGCTCGCCGAGGAGGCCAACTGAGCGGGATCCATCCCGGTCCCCATCCTCCCGGGCTGTTTTCCGGGATTGCCGAGGCGGCCGATGCGGCCCTTGATCGCGCCGCGATGAAGAAGGACGAGGAAATCCGCGTCGAGCGCGAGCAGGCCTGGATCGGCGACGCCGTGCTCGCGCTCTACGCCCGCCGCTGGGTGCTCGAGGAGCGGCGATCGATGGATGGGGAGTGGTTCACCCGGCTGACCTCGAACGATTTCCTCAGCCGCTTCGGCAACCCGACCCGGGTCGAGGCCGAGATCGGCCGGATCTACCGCCGCGACGGCCTCGACGCGGCCTTCGCCTGGATCGAGGAGCAGCTCATCCCCGCCTTTCGCAAGCTGATGGCCCAGAAGCGCTAGCGCCCGGGACCGGAATCTCCGGATTTCCTCCTCCCGAGCGGTTTTGAGAGTTGCCTGATAATCAAGATATCTTGCATATTCCTCCTGCCCGCTTCGATTCGGGTAGCTGGGAGATTTCCCGACGATTTCGATGGGAGCCGATGAACGTCATGCCGGGGGAGCGGGGCTGGTGATTGCCTGCGGGGGCACCGGTGGCCACTTGTTTCCGGGCCTCGCGGTGGCCGAGGAGTGGAGCGCCCGGGGCGGCCGGGTCCTGCTGCTGGTCTCGGAGAAGAAGATCGACCAGGAGGCCTCGCGGAAATACTCGCAGTACCGCTTCGAGACGATCCCCGCAGCGGTCAAGCCGCCGACCCTTTCGCCGCGGATGATCGCCTTCGCCGGGCGGCTGTGGCGCACCATCGGTCACTGCCGGCGCCTGTTCGACGCCTTTGAGCCGGCTGCGGTGCTCGGCATGGGCGGCTTCACCTCGCTGCCGCCGGTCTACGCCGGCACCAAGCGCCGGGTCCCGGGCTTCATCCACGACTCGAACGCCCGCCCCGGGCGCGCCAACGTGATGACCAGCCGCTGGTGCCGCGAGGTGTTCATCGGCCTCGAGCCGGCCCGCGACTACTTTCCGAAACGCCATTGCGTGGTCACCGGAACGCCGGTGCGCGCCGAGCTCCGCGAGCTGCCCGAGCGGGCGGAGGCCGCGGCGAGGTTCGGCTTCGACCCGATGAAGTCGACCCTGCTGGTGATGGGCGGCAGCCAGGGCGCGCGGCAGCTCAACAAGCTGGTCGCCCGGGCCGGCCTGCCCGAGGGCGTCCAGGTCCTGCACATCGCGGGCCCGGGTGACCGGGAGCGGGTCGAGTCGGAGGTCCGCGGCCGCGGCGACTACAAGGTGCTCGGGTTCTGCGACGACATGCCGGCGGCCTACGCCGTGGCCGACGCGGTGGTCGCGCGCTCCGGGGCCTCGAGCCTCACCGAGCTGTCCTACCTCGGCCTGCCCTCGATCCTGGTGCCCTTTCCCTTCGCGGCCGACGACCACCAGACGCGCAACGCGGAGGTCTTCCGCGATGCCGGCGCGGCCTTCCTCGAGCCCGAGGCCGGGCTCGACGCGAGCCGCCTGGCCGAGCGCATCGAGGAGATGCTGGACCTCGACATGCACACGCGGATGTCGGATGCGGCGCGGGGGCTGGCGGTGCCGGACGCCGCGGCGAAGGTTTGTGACGCGATCGAGGCCGAGGTGACATGAGCAGCGAGCTGAGCCAGCGCCTGGTCGACCGCGGCCGACCGATGAGGATCCACCTCATCGGCGTGGCCGGTTCCGGCATGAGCGGGCTGGCCCTGCTGCTGCTCGGCATGGGGCACACGGTGAGTGGTTCCGACCGGGTCACGACCGCCGAGACCGAGCGCATGCAGGGGATCGGCCTGATCTTCTCCTCGCCCCACACCGCCGCGGCGGTCGATGGCGTCGAGCTGGTGGTCTATTCCTCCGCGATCCGGCCGGAGAACCCGGCCCGCCGGGCCGCCGAGGCGGCCGGCATCCCGATGATGCTGCGCGCCGAGTGCCTCGCCGCGATCCTCCACACCCGCCGCGGGCTGGTGGTGTCGGGCACCCATGGCAAGACGACGACCTCGGCGATGGTGGCCCACGCGCTGCGCGAGGCCGGCTTCCAGCCGAGCCACTACGTCGGCGCCGAGATCCCCGTGCTCGGCCAGAACGCCCGCTGGTCGGAGGAGGGCGAATGGATGGTTGCCGAGGGCGACGAGAGCGACGGCACCCTGGCGCTCTACCACCCCGGTGCCGCGATCGTCCTCAACATCGAGGCCGAGCACCTCGACCACTACCGCGACCTCGACGAGATCAAGGCGGTGTTCCGCCGCCTGCTCGAGCAGACCAGCGGCCCGGTCATCTACTGCGCCGAGGACGAGGGCGCGCGGTCGGTCTGCGCGGAGCGCGGTGGCGAGGCGGTCTCCTACGGCTGGAAGGACGCCGACTACACCGCCGAGGACCTCAACGAGCTGCGCGGCGCGACCGCCTTCACCGTGAAGCGCGGCGGCGAGGCGCTCGGCGGCGTCGAGCTCGGCATCCCCGGGCGTCACAACGTGCTCAACGCGCTGGGGGCGATCGCCACCTGCGACCGGCTCGGCGCCGACTTCACCCTGGTGTCGCGCGCCCTCAACACCTTCGCCGGCGCACGGCGGCGCTTCGAGACGCGCTACGTCTCGCCGCGGCTGCGCTGGGTCGACGACTACGGCCACCACCCGACCGAGATCGCCGCGACGCTGCAGACCGCCCGGTCGCTGGTTCCCGGGCGCGTGGTCGTGTTGTTCCAGCCGCACCGCTTCACCCGCACCCGGGCGCTCGCCGACGACTTCGGGCGGGTGTTCCAGGACGCCGACCGGGTCTTCGTCACCGACGTCTACCCGGCGAGCGAGGCGCCGATCCCGGGAATCAGCGGGCAGACGGTGGTCGACGCGATCCACCGCCACGGCGGGGTCCGCGCCGAGTCGCTGCCGGACCTGGCGACGGCCCACCACCGGGTCGGCAACCAGCTCGAGCCGGGCGACCTGCTGATCACCCTCGGCGCCGGCAACGTCCACGAGGCCGGCCGCGCGATCGCGCGCGACCAGAAGGTGCTCGAGGAGATCCGCGCGCTGGCGCCGCGCGACGAGATCACCGCGCGGCTCTACGAGCCGATGCGGCGCCACAGCACGATGCTGGTCGGCGGGCCGGCGCAGTTCTGGATCGAGCCGCACGGCTTCGAGGCCTTCGCCGACGTGGTGAACTACTGCCGCGACCGTAGCATCCCGGTGCGCGTGGTCGGCCGCGGGTCCAACCTGCTGGTCCGCGACGGCGGCATCCGCGGCGCGGTGATCCACCCGAAGGGCGGCGAGTTCTCGCGCTGCGAGGTGCTCGACGACGGCACCATCGTCGCCGGGGCGGGCGTGCGGCTCAAGAAGCTGGCCAGCGTGGCCCAGGCCGCCGGGATCGGCGGCTTCGAGTGGATGGAGGGCATCCCCGGCAACGTCGGCGGCTCGCTGCGCATGAACGCCGGGGCGATGGGCGTGGAGACCTTCGACCAGGTCGTCCGGGTGACGCTGCTCGAGGAGAACGGCAGCATCCGCACCCGCGGGCGCGACGAGATCGAGGCGCGCTACCGCAACGTGCCGGACCTGCGCCGTGGATTCGCGCTCGAGGCCGTGTTCCACGGCGAGCCGGACAGCGCCGGGGAGATCCAGCGGCGCTGGAACGAGTCGCGGACGAAGCGCCGGCGGAGCCAGCCGGTCGCCGCCAGTGCCGGCTGCATCTTCAAGAACCCGGACGAGACCCCGGCCGGGAAGCTGGTCGACGAGCTTGGCCTGAAGGAGTCGGCGGTGGGCGCGGCGGAGGTTTCCGCGGTCCACGGCAACTTCATCGTCAACCGCGGCGGCGCCATGGCCGCGGACGTGCTCGGGCTGATCGAGCGCATCCGCGCGCGGGCCCGCGAGGAGCGGGGAATCGAGCTGGAAACGGAGATCAAGGTGATCGGGGAGGACGAATTCACATTCTAGTCATGTTGCCGGAAGACTTGCAGATCGCCGTGTTGATGGGTGGACCCGGGTCCGAGCGGGAGGTCTCGCTGGCGTCCGGCCGGGCGGTGGTGGCGGCCCTGCGCAAGGCCGGGAGGAACGCCGTGGAGGTCGATGTCCCCGGCGGTGCCGACGGCGGCTTCGAGCTGCCCGCCGGCACCGGCCTGGCCTTCAATGTCATCCACGGCACCTACGGCGAGGACGGCGGGCTGCAGGCCGAGCTGGAGAAACGGGGCGTGCCGTACACCGGCGCGGGCCGCGAGTCGAGCCGGGTCGCCTTCGACAAGAACCTCGCCAAGCGCTGCTTCCTCGAGGCCGCGGTGCCGACCCCGGCCTCGGAGGTGCTCGACGTCTCCGGCGGGGGCGTCCTGCCGGAAATGACGCCGCCCTTCGTGGTCAAGGCGCCCTGCCAGGGGTCGAGCGTCGGCGTGCACATCGTCCGCGAGCCCGGCGAGGCCGCGGCGGCGATCGCCGACGCCGCCAAGTACGGCGACGAGGTGCTGGTCGAGCAGTTCGTCAAGGGGCGCGAGCTGACCGTCGGGATCCTCGACGGCATGGCCCTGCCGGTGGTCGAGATCGTGCCGCCCGACGGCGTCTACGACATGGCCAGCAAGTACCCCTGGCTCAGCGGGGCCAGGGGGAGCCAGTACTTCTGCCCGGCCGAGCTCGACGTCGAGACCACCCGCCGGGTCCAGGCCGCCGCCCTCAAGGCCCACCAGTCGCTCGGGCTCGAGGTCTACTCGCGGGTCGACGTCCTGCTCGACGACCAGGGCATGCCCTTCGTCCTCGAGGCCAACACGATCCCGGGGATGACCGAGACCAGCCTGCTGCCGAAGAGCGCCGCCGCGGCGGGCATGGATTTCGCCGCCCTGTGCCTGCGGATCGCCGACCTTTCCCTGCAACTCGGAGCCCGATGAATGAACGACGAGCCCTACCGACCGCCGTCCGGGCCGATGCCGCCGGAGCACCTGCTCCGGCCGGAGCGCGGCCGCGGCGTGGCGATCGCCGGGCTGCTGCTGCTGGTCGCCGGCAGCGCGCTTTCCACCCTGCTGCTGCTGGCGCTGGCGCGGCCGTTCGGCGAGCTGGCGGAGTCGGGCCGGGCGGATCCGGACGACCTCGCCGCGAGGATTTCCGGCGTGCTTGTCGTCAGTGCGATCGGCATGGTGGCCACGCTGGCCGGCGGGGTGCTGTCGCTGATGGCGGTCCACGGCCCGGGAAACCGCGAGCGCTGGTTTCTCTGGCTCGGCCTGCCGGTTTCCATCCTGCAACTCGTCACCTTTCCCTTCGGTACCCTGATCGGGATCGGCCTGCTCTTCGGTTTCCTGGTGAAATGGAAGGAGTTCCGCGCCGCGGCCCGCTGACCACCCCCTGCTGACCCCATGTTCAAGCGCAAGACATCGAGAGTACGCCATCGCAAGGAGGTCAGAATCCTCCGCGCGAACGTGATGTCGCCGCGCATCTTCTGGTTCGACCTGCTGCAGTTCTGCGGCCGGGCGATCAAGCTCCTGCTGCTCCTCGCGCTGCTCGCCGCGGCTGGCTGGGGGATCTGGCGCGGCGTCGAGGCGGGCCTGATCGACAACCAGGAGTTCCGCCTCAGCGAGATCCGCCTCAACCCGAACCCGGCGCTCGACGAGATCCGCCTGCTCGAGCTGACCGGCATCGACCTCGACGGCAGCCTGTTCGAGTGCGACGCGGGCGAGATCGAGGCCCGCCTCGAGGCCCTGCCGGAGCTGACCTCGGCGACCGTGCGGCGGGAGTTTCCCGGCACGCTGGTGGTCGATGTGACGGCCCGCAACCCGTGGCTCTGGGTCGCGTCCTCCTCGCGCGGCCTGCCCCCGCGCGACCCCGCCCGGGGACTGCTGGTCGACCGCTCGGGATACGCCTTCCGCTGCCGTCCCGGGCTCTTCGAGGAGGCCGAGCAGCTGCCGGTCATCGAGATCGGCGACGAGGGCGAGCTGCCCGAGCCGGGGGAGTTCGTCCGCCACGAATCCTACCTCCGGGGGATCCGCCTGCTGGCGGTGGCAACCAAGGCGATGCCCGAGGCGCCGCAGTGGATCGACACCATCCGCCAGGCGAAGTCCTGGGCCAGCGAGCTGACCACCCGCGACGAGATCACCGCCACCTTCGGGCACGAGGAGCTCGAGCGCCAGATGGGCGACTTCCTGGCCGCCGTCGAGCACGCCCGCGACAAGGAGCGCCGGCTCAAGACGATCCTGCTGATCGGCAAGCGCAGCATTCCGGTGACCTACTGGGACGCGCCACCCCGCGCGGTCATCGTCGAGGAACCGGTCCTGGTGCGCCCCGCGACCCGCCCGGCCGGGGCCGGCAGCGAGCCCGCAAGTTCCCCCGCGGAGGCCCCCGCCGGGGCCCCCGATGGGGAGCTAGAGGTGGATCGGGACTTGCGCGAACTGCTCGAACGGTGATCGATCGCCCCTGAAACCCATGGCACGCAGCAAGATCCACGTCGGACTCGAGATCGGAACCAGCAAGATCTGCATGGTGGTCGGCGAGGTGAAGTCCGACGGCTCGGTCAAGATCCTCGGCGTGGGCCAGGCCAAGTCGGTCGGCGTCCGCAAGGGCGAGATCTACGATTTTCCCCAGGTCCGGGCCTGCGTGAAGGACGCCCTGGTCAAGGCGGAGGACGCCAGCGACGTCGAGATCGGCAGCGTCTTCCTCTCGGTCACCGGCGCCCACATCCGCGGTGTCAACAACCGCGGCAGCTTCCGCCTGCCCGACGGCGAGGACACCATCCACCCGGAGCACGTCGACGAGGCCAAGGAGATCGCCCGCGCGGTGGCGATCCCGGCCGACCATGTCTACCTGCACCACGTGATCCGCAAGTTCGGGGTCGATGGCTTCGAGCACGCCAGCAGCCCGGTCGGCCTCTCCGGGCGGACCGTCGACTCCGACTTCCACGTCGTCCACGGCATCCGCTCGCGCATCGAGAACCAGATCAAGTGCGTGCGCGAGATGCCGCTCGACATCGACGACCTCGTCTTCGCGCCCATCGCCACGGCGCAGGTGGCGCTCGACCGCGAGTCGCGCGAGCGCGGCGCGCTGGTGATCGACGTCGGCGGCGGCACCACCGACTACGCGCTCTATTTCGACGGCGTGATCGAGGCCACCGGCTGCATCCCGGTCGGCGGCGACCACATCACCAACGACATCCACCTGGTCACCGGCCTGCCCTTCTCCAAGGCGGAGGTGCTGAAGGTCCGCGAGGGCGACGCCTCGGGCGACGTGGCGCGCTCGGTGGGGGTGGTCAAGATCGGCGACGACAAGGGCTTCGCCGAGGTCGAGGTGAAGCGGGAGTTGCTCAACGAGATCATCCGCCAGCGCCTCGAGGAGACGCTGCGCCTGCTCCTGCGGCGGCTGCCGCCCGGGGCGATGGAGCGGGTCGGCACCGGCGTCTTCCTGTCCGGCGGGACCAGCCTGATGCGCGGATTCGGCGAGCTGGCGCACGATGTCTTTCATCGCGACATCTACCGTCCCGAGCCGCCGGAGCTCAGTGGCGTGCAAGCGAGCTTCAAAGATCCGCAGTTTACGACTACCCTCGGGCTGATCCGCTACGCCCAGATCCTCGAGACCGAGCGCGCGCCCAAGCGCGGCCTGCTGCGCCGCATGATTCCCTTTCTCCGCTAGTTTCCGCTGAACTGCCCCACCAACTGCTCCTCCCCCCGCCACACCAACCGATCCCCCCCGCCCACCAACCGATCCCCCCCGCCCACCAACCGATCCCCCCCGCCCAGCCCATCCATCGAACCGACCGACTGCCATGATTGAATTTCCTCGTGATCCCCAGGACCGGATTCCGACTTCCCTCGTCAAGATCGTGGGACTCGGTGGCGCCGGCGCCAACATGCTCGACCGCGTCGCCCTGGACGGCCTCGACGGTGCCGAAATGCTGGCCCTCAACACCGACATCCGCACGCTTTCGGGATCGGTCGCCGCCGAGCGGATCCAGCTCGGCCGCAACCTGACCAAGGGGCTCGGCACCGGGGGCGACCCGGAGCTCGGCCAGCAGGCGGTGCTCGAGGCGGAGGATGAGATCCGCGCCGCGATGAAGAACCGCAAGATCGTCTTCGTCTGCGTCGGCCTCGGTGGCGGGACCGGCTCGGGGGCCGCGCCGATCGTCTGCCGGGTGGCCCGCGAGGAGGGCGCCTTCGTGGTGGTCTTCGCCAGCATGCCCTTCGTCTTCGAGGGCCGCCGCCGGCGTGACCAGGCCGAGACGGCGCTCAACGAGCTCGCCGTCCTGTCCAACGCCCTGGTGACCTTCGACAACGGCCGGATGGGCGAGATGGTGCTCGCCAAGCAGGGCATCCACGAGGCCTTCGCCGCGGCCGACCGGATGATCTCCGAGAGCATCAAGGCGGTCATCCGCCTCGTCGTGCGCCCCGGGATCATCCACGTCGGTCTCGACGACCTGATGAGCGCCCTGCGCACGACCCGCTCGCGCTGCCTGTTCGGCTCGGGCATCGCCCGCGGCAAGGACCGCGCCCAGAAGGCGCTGCGCAACGCCCTGTCCAGCCCCCTGCTCGACCAGGGCTCGCTGCTGCGCGACGCGCAGACCGTGCTGGTCCACCTCTGCGGCGGCGAGGACCTGACCCTGTTCGAGATCGAGCTGCTGATGGAGAGCCTCGGCAAGCACATCCCGGAGACCGCCCACATCCTGTTCGGCGCGGCGGTGGACCCGGGGATGGCCGACCAGCTGAGCGTCACCCTGGTGAGCTCGCTGCCGGAGGAACGCCTGCGCGACACCACGGCGGGAATGCTGCCGACCTCGGCGGCCGGGCTCGAGCCCAGCGAGGGATTCAAAAGCGCCCCGGCCAAGCGGGAAGCGAATCCCGAACCGGAGCCGGAGCCGGAGTCCGAACCCGAGCCGGAGCCGGAGCCGGAGCCCGAAGCGGTCGAGGAGGAGCCGGCTCCGAAGCTCGAGCAGATCGACGAGAGCGAGTTCACCGAGGCTTTCGAGCCCGATGCCGAGCAACCCGGGGTCGCCGACGAGGAGGAGCCCGAAGTCGCCCAGGCGGCCGAGTTCGTGCCGCAGGACGAGGATCAAGCTCCCGATGACGACGCGGCAGCGGACCCGGCGGACGAGGAGGAGCCCGCACCGGTCGGCAAGGCCGGCCCGGAAGGGGAGGAAGGGGAGGATGGGGAGGACCCGGAGGATGAGGACTCCGGCGACGCGAAGAAGTCCGACGAGGCGCCCTTCGCCGAGTCCGGCTTTTCCTTCAAGCCGGCCGGCAAGGAACTGCCCAAGAGGCGCCGGCTCTTCAAGGGGGAGAAGGGTGAGAAGGGCGACAAGGAGGAGAATCCGGCCGACCAGGATGCCTTCGACGAGTTGCCCGGCTTCGATGATTTCGCCGGGGAGGAGGATTCCTCGCAGTCCGAGCTCAGCCTCGAGGGTGGCCCGCGCGGGCGCTTCGAAGGCGAGGAGCCCAGCATGTTCGAGGGCGAGGACCTCGACATCCCGGCCTTCCTTCGCAAGAAGAAGGGTTGAACGAAAACGTCACCGCCTGAAAATGGACGACCCCGCCCTGCCCGAAGGCCTGGCGAGGTCGTCTCCCCCCAAAGAAAGTGCGGGCCCTGGGGCCTCTCGGCTCCGGATTGTCACGCCATCGTGAACGGTCCGGAAACGCGTTTATCATTCATCTCCGGGGCCTCCCCGACAATGCGTGTTGATACTTACGAGTAATTACGCAAGAGTGTCTCCGGTTGACGGATGTCCGTGACGAGCGTCCGCGGCCGTCGGAATCGCCGTAGTCGAATCGCCCTAGTCGTGCTGGGAAAACCTTTTTTTGCCCTCTGCCAGTCGCTGCAGGACGCGCAGTCGTTCAGTGAGGTGGCCGAGATGATCTCCAGCCAGATGCCCCCGCTGGTTGGCGCGGAGGACCTGTCGTTCATCGTCTTCGACAACGACGGCATGGTGGACTCGATCTTCGGCCATGGCCCGATCGCCTCGCGGATGAGGAACAAGATGGAGAAGACCCGGCTCCATGCGCCCGGTCACCCGGTCATGAGCCGCCACGACCTCTGGCACCCCGGTGAACTGGGCTTCGCGGTGAGCGACTTCATGGACCCGGAGGAATACCGCGAATGCGAGTTCAACCGCGAGGTGAAGGGTGAGCTCGCCAGCGAGGACGCCCTGTTCGGCCGTGCGGTCACCAGCCACGACCGCCAGACGCTGATGACCGCCTGCCGCCTTCAGGGGACCTTCTCGTCGACCGAACGTGAGATCTTCGACGTTCTCCTCTACACCGTCCGCGCCGTGCTCGAGAAGATCGCGGGGGGCAACCTCGAGCACCAGGTGATGCAGTACCTGCTCACCACCCGCACCAACGCGCCCAACGGCTTCTTCCTCCTCAAGACCAACCACGAGGTGCTGCCGCTCAACAACGACGCCGTTCAGATCACCGAGTCGTGGTGGGGCGTCGACGAGGCGGTCCGGGAACTCGACATGGACACCGTGCTGCGGATCGGCAACGAGCTCCACCAGGCCTGGGAGGATCCGATCACCGCCCGCTTCAAGAAGGTCGAGCTCGACCTCGGCGGCGGCATGATGTCGATCTACGCGATCCAGAAGATCAACGGCGAGGTCATCTTCATCCTGCCGATCGCCGGAGGCCCCGAGAGCATGGCCGGGAGCGAGCTGGTGGCCGAGGTGCTCACCCGGCGCCAGCGCGAGATCATGGACTGGATCGCCGAGGGCAAGACCAGCGCCGAGGTGGCGATCATCCTCGACATCAGCCCGCGCACGGTCGAGAAGCACCTTGAGGCGGTGTTCCAGCGCCTCGGCGTGGAGAACCGCATCGCCGCGGTGCGCCGCTTCCTCGACCTCAAGGCCGGCCAGCCGGTGTGACCCCGGGCGAACCCGCTCACGCGTAGCCCAGCCACGGCCCGAGCCACCTCTCGGCCTCCTCGAGCGACCAGCCCTTGCGCCGGGCATAGTCCCCGACTTGGTCGCGCTGCAGCTCGCTGATCGCGAAGTAGCGGCTCTCGGGGTGCGAGAACATCAGCCCGCTGACCGCGGCGCCGGGGTGCATCGCGCAGCTCTCGGTCAGCTCGACGCCGCACTTCGCCGGCGCCTCGAGGAGCTCGAACAGCGCGCGCTTCTCGGTGTGGTCGGGCTGCGCCGGGTAGCCGGGTGCCGGGCGGATGCCGCGGTACTTCTCCTGGATCAGCTCGCCGTGGTTGAACTCGTTGGGCCGCTCGTAGCCCCAGTCGACCCGCGCCCGGTGGTGGAGCAGCTCGGCGAAGGCCTCGGCCAGGCGGTCGGCCACCGCCTTGATCAGGATCGACTTGTAGGGGTCGGTCTCCTTCTCCTCGACCTCGCGGGCCCACTCGTCGGCGCCGTGGATCCCGACCACGAAGCCGCCGATGTAGTCGTCCCCGGCGGGAGCCACCCAGTCCGCCAGGGCGTAGTGCGGCTTGCCGCTGTTCTTGGCGACCTGCTGGCGCAGGGTGTGCAGGCGGGCCCGCTCGTGGTCGCGGTTCTCGTCCGTCCACACCACCAGGTCGTCGCCGTCGGCGTTCGCCGGAAAGAAGCCGTAGACGCCGCGCGCGGTGAAGCACTTGTCGCGGATGATCTCCTCGAGCAGCTCGGTCGCCTCGGCATGCAGCAGCCGGGCCTGCTCGGCGCCGCCCTCCTTGCGGGTCTTCAGCGTGCCGGTCTCGCGATCCCACACGCCGCGGATTTCCCAGGCGTGGAAAAAGGGCGTCCAGTCGATGTAGTCCACCAGCTCGCGCAGCGATTGCCGGTCCATCACCCGGGTCCCGGTGAAGGAGGGCACCGGCGGCGTGTAGCCGGACCAGGCGCCGTTGGAGGTCGCCCGGTTGGCGACGGCCTCGGCATGGGAGATCGTCGCCCGATCGCGCTGCCTGAAGGTCGCGCGGGCCTTCTCGTGCTTGGCCTCGTTGTCGGCGACGAACTTGTCCCGGCCCTCCTCCGAGAGCAGCGAGGTGGTCACCGGCACCGAGCGGGAGGCGTCGAGCACGTGGACGATCGGCCCGCTGTAGTGCGGCGCGATCTTCACCGCGGTGTGCGCCGCCGAGGTCGTCGCGCCGCCGATCAGCACCGGCAGCCTGATGTCGAGCCGCTCCATCTCCTTGGCGACGTGGATCATCTCGTCGAGCGAGGGCGTGATCAGGCCGGACAGCCCGATCACGTCGGCGCCCTTCTCGACCGCCGTCTCGAGGATCCGCTCGCAGGGGACCATCACGCCGAGGTCGATGACCTCGAAGCCGTTGCAGGCCAGCACCACGCCGACGATGTTCTTGCCGATGTCGTGGACGTCGCCCTTGACCGTGGCCATGATGACCCGCCCGGCGGTGAGCGACTTCTCGGCCCGGAGACGCGCGTCGGCGTCGGAAAGCGAGGGCTCCGCGCCGCGCAGTTTCTCGATGATGCCGGCGATCTTCTCCTCCTTCTCGGCCTCCATGAAGGGCTCGAGGTAGGCCACCGCCTTCTTCATGACCCGCGCCGACTTGACCACCTGCGGCAGGAACATCTTGCCGGCGCCGAACAGGTCGCCGACCACGCCCATGCCGTCCATCAGCGGGCCCTCGATCACCTTCAGCGGCTTGCCGTACTGCTGCCGCGCCGCCTCGGTGTCCTCCTCGATGAAGCCGTCGATGCCCTTGAGCAGGGCGTGCTCGAGGCGCTTCTCGACCGGTGCCTCGCGCCAGCCGAGGTCCTCGGCCTTGGCCTCCTTCTTCACCCCCTTGAACTGCTCGGCGTAGTCGAGCAGGCGCTCGGTGGCGTCGGGGTCGCGGTTGAGCAGGACGTCCTCGACGTGCTTGAGCATCTCCTCCGGGATCTCGTCGTAGACCTCGAGCATGCCGGCATTGACGATGCCCATGTCCATGCCCGCCTTGGTGGCGTGGTAGAGGAAGGCGGCGTGCATCGCCTCGCGCACCGGGTTGTTGCCGCGGAACGAGAAGGACACGTTGGACACCCCGCCCGAGACCTTCGCGCCGGGGAGGTTCCCCTTGATCCAGCGGGTCGCCTCGAAGAAGTCGACCGCGTAGTTGTTGTGCTCCTCGATCCCGGTGGCGACCGTCAGGATGTTGGGGTCGAAGATGATGTCCTGCGGGTTGAAGCCGACCTCGTCGACGAGGATCCGGTAGGCCCGCTCGCAGATGCGGATCTTGTCCTCGTAGGTCGCCGCCTGGCCCTTCTCGTCGAAGGCCATCACCACCACCGCGGCGCCGAACTTCATGATCACCCGGGCCTGCTCGCGGAACTTGTCCTCGCCCTCCTTGAGCGAGATCGAGTTGACGATGCCCTTGCCCTGCAGGCACTTGAGGCCGGCGAGGATGATCTCCCACTTCGACGAGTCGACGGTGATCGGCACCTTGGTGATGTCGGGCTCCGACTGCACCAGGTTGAGGAAGCGGGTCATCATCGGGACCCCCTCGATCATCCCGTCGTCGAAGCAGACGTCGATGACCGGGGCGCCGTTCTCGACCTGCTGGCGGGCCACGCTCAGGGCGTCCTCGAGCTTGCCCTCCTTGACCAGCTTGCGGAAGCGCGGCGAGCCGGCGACGTTGGTGCGCTCGCCGATCATCAGGAAGTTCTTGTCCGGGGTGTGGTTGTAGGGCTCGGTGCCGGCGAGGCGCAGCATCGGCTCGATCTCCGGGACCTTGCGCGGAGGCACGTCCCGGACGCCCTCGGCGATCGCGGCGATGTGCTCCGGGGTGTTGCCGCAACAGCCGCCGGCCAGGTTAATGAAGCCCGAGCGGGCGTAGTCGCCGACCAGCCGCTTCATGTCCTCCGGCAGGTAGGGGAAGCCGGTGGGCGACAGCGGGTCGGGCATGCCGGCGTTCGGGTAGCAGGAGACGAAGGTCCCGCAGACCCGCGACAATTCCTCGATGAAGGGCCGCATCTCCTCCGGGCCGAGCGAGCAGTTGAGCCCGACCGCGAGCGGCCGGACGTGCTCGACCGAGTTCCACAGCGCCTCGACCTTCTGCGCCGAGATCATCGTCTCGCCGCCGCGGCCGACCGCGGCGGAAAGGATGATCGGCAGCTTGAAGCCGTCCTCCTCGAACACGTCGAGCGCGGCAACCGATGCGGCCTTGGCATTGAGCGCGTCGAAGATCGTCTCGATCATCAGGATGTCGACGCCACCCTCGACCAGCGCGCGGATCTGGCGCTTGTAGTCCTCGTAGACCTGGTCGAACAGGACCGAGCGGAAGCCCGGGTCGTTGGGGTCGACCGCGGCGTTGTTGAGGCCGACGGTCATCGGGCCGATCGCGCCGGCGACGTAGCGGGCCACGCCGGTCTCCTCGGCGACCCGGTCGGCGGCCTCGCGGGCGAGCCTGGCCGAGCTGATGTTGAGCTCTCGGGCGAGGTCCTGGAGGAAGGGGTCCTCGATGACCTTCTGGTAGAACTCCGGGTCCTTGCGGCCCTTGCCGGTCTCGCGAGGGTCCTCGACGAAGAACTCGCTCTGCGCGATGGCCGTGCCGGAGAAGGAGTTGGTCTCGATGATGTCCGAGCCGGCGCGCAGGAAGCGCTCGTGGATGTCGGAAATGACGTCCGGGCGGGTCAGCGAGAGGATGTCGCCGTTGTTGAGGAGG
Organism: Verrucomicrobiia bacterium; assembly: GCA_030430455.1. GTDB lineage: Bacteria > Verrucomicrobiota > Verrucomicrobiia > Verrucomicrobiales > Akkermansiaceae > Haloferula. The sequence continues at coordinate 51,421 of JAUIJB010000014.1, forward strand.
TCCTTGTCGGCGTCGGCGAAGCGCTCGCCGCGGGCATCCTTTTCCACCAGCCCGTAACCACGAATCGTCGTTCCCATGGCGCCATCCAGCATCAGGATGCGCTGCTCCAGGGCGTCGGTCAGGGCGGCAGTCGGGTCAGGGCGGGGCATGCGCGAGACGCTAAGAAAAACCGCGCCCGCTACAAGTGACAAATCATCATATCGCGATTTGATGATGGGTTGGGTAGTGGGTCGGATTTCTGGGCTCGGCACGGGCTCGGTAGACCGCCCGGGCCCCGCTGTTCGGTGATTTCGGCCCCTGGCCGGTCGGAGCAGCCGGTGGCCACGGCCTCACCTGGTCGGACGAGGACCCTCCAGGACCCGCCGCGCAGGATTCCCAAGGATCCCAACTAAAGGTATGTCCTTTTATCAAGAGAGCCGACTCCTGGCTGGGCGAGCTAAACCGGCCTGTCCCTTTGAGCTTGGGGGCGAGCTGAGCTGGCCTGTCCCTCTGGAGGAGCGGCGCTTTCGCGGGCGATCTACGTGGTCACGGGCTTGCCAGTCGGGCGAGGATGGGGAGAGTCGGGGCGTGCCCCCGGCTGCGAAATGGACTCTCGCCGACCTGATTGATTTCGAGGCGGCGCTGGCGGCATGGGATGGCCGGGCCGATGCCCAGCGCTCGCGCGGTGCCGGCCGCCCGGCGGTGCTGCGCGAATGGCTCGCCCAGCAGGCCATCGGCGGCCCGGGGACCAGCTGGGTCGGCGCCCTGCGGATCAGCGGCGCCCTGCTCGCCCTGCTGATGGCTTGCCTCGGCGCGGGCGCGGCCTGGGGCACCCTGAACCGCGAGCTCGAGGGCATCCACGTGATCTGGTTCCTCGCGGTGACCCTGGTGATTCCCTGGATTTTCCTCCTCGCTGGCCTGCTCGGCTGGGCGCTGCGTGGGAAGTTCCGCCGCAGCGGCCTCGGCGGCTGGCTGATCGAGCGCTGCGCCCGCCGGATCCTCAGCGGCCGCGCCGAGGGCGTTGTCGAGATGGTCCGCCAGAGCGGCGAACTGGCGCGGGTCGTCGGCTGGCGCCTCGCCCGCCTCACCCAGTGGACCGCCGTCGCCTTCCACGGCGGGGCACTGCTCGGGCTCGCCGCGATGGTGATGTTCAAGCGGGTCGGCTTCTTCTGGGAAACCACCACCCAGGCCGCCACGCAGTCGCTGCTGGAGTCGATGGTCCGGGTGCTGTCCTCGCCCTGGGTCGCGCTGCTGCCCGGGGCGGTCCCCGACGTCGCAGCCTCGCGGCGGGGTCCCGGCTGGGACGGCGGCGGCGAAAGCTGGTGGCCCTTTCTCCTGCTCGCCCTGCTGGTGTGGGGCGTGCTGCCGCGCCTCGCACTGGGGATGGTCGCGCTTGGGCGCGAGCGCAGCCTGCTGGGCAACCTGGCCTTCCAGGCTCCCGGTCACCGCCGCCTGTGGCGCAAGCTCACCGAGGTCCGCCGCGGCGAGGAACCGCAGGGGCCGGTCGACGGCGCGCTGCTGATCGTGGTCGGCGGCGCCGAACCCGACCCCGACGCCCTGCGTCCCTTCCTGCTCAACCGCCTGCGGGTCAACCCGACTGCCTGGGAGTCGCTCGGCGTGCTCGATGCCGGACGCGAGGAGGCCGCGCGCGCGGCGCTCGACAAGGCGCCCGCCGGCATCGTCCTGCTCGCCGAGGGCTGGGCGCTGTCTCCCCGCCAGATGGACCGCGCGCTCGCCGAGGTGGCGGCCCGCGCCGGCGAGCGGCGGATCGTGGTGCTGGTCGGCGACGCCGCCAGCGACGGCCGCCTGCGGCCGCCCGGCGAGGCCGAGCGGGCCGAGTGGGAGCGTTACGCCGACACCCGGCGCGACGCGGAGTTCGAACTGGTGTTTTTCGAGGAGCGGGAGGAGCCATGAAGGACTGGTGGAAGGAAGGCGTGCCATCCTTCGTGGTGGTCGGACGGGTCAATGCCGGGAAGTCCGCGACCCTCGCGACCCTGCTGGAGGTCGATGACGACCAGGTGCTGCGGGTCAGCGCGACCCCGGGCGAGACCACCGGCGTGCAGGCGCTGCCGGTCGTGTTCGACGAGCAGGAGTGGATCCGCTTCTTCGACACCCCCGGCTTCCAGCAGCCGGTCGAGGCGATGCGCGAGATCGAGGCCATGGCCGGTGGTCGCGCGCCGGGGCCCGACGAGATCAAGCGCTTCGTCGAGGAGTGCGGCGAGCGCTTTCCCGACGAGGTCCGCCTGCTTTCGCCGGTGGTGAAGGGGGCCGGAATCCTCTACGTGGTCGACCCGACCAAGCCGCTGCGCGACTCCTTCCTCGCCGAGATCGAGATCCTGCGCTGGAGCGGCCGGCCGCGCCTCGCCCTGCTCAACCCGCAGGGCGAGCCGGACGAGGCCAATGAGAAGGCCTGGCGCGAGCGCCTCGGCACGGCCTTCAACCTGACCCGGACCTTCGATGCCCACTCGGCCCGCTACGAGGAACGCCGTAAATTGCTCGAGGCCCTGCTGCAGATCGAGGAGAGCCACGCCGAGCACATCCGCCACGTGCTCGAGGCGATGTCGTTCGAGTGGGACCAGCGCCGAGAGGACGCGGCCGAGGCGATCCTCGGCTTCCTCGAGGACTCGCTGACGCTGCGCACCACCGACGCCCTGGACGAGCGCGACCAGGGGATTCCCTCGCGCCGCGAGCGCAAGCAGGCTGCGCTGGTGGAGGAGTACTTCCAGAAGCTCGGCAGGATCGAGGACCGCTGCCTGGAGCGGCTGCTGCGGATCTACCGCCACCACCTGATCGAGGGCGACAACGACCCGGGCCGCCATCGCGGCCTCGACCTGGCGACCGAGGAGACCTGGCGCAAGTGGGGCCTCAACCGCTGGCAGCTCGCCGCGGCCGGCGCGGTCGCCGGCGGCGTCGCCGGCGCGGCCTTCGACCTTGGCGTCGGCGTCCACAGCCTCGGCGCCGGCACCGTGATCGGCGCCCTGGGCGGCGGCACCGCGGCCTTCTTCAAGGGCGGCCAGCTGCCCGAGCTGAAGGTGAAGCTCGGCGGCGGCATCAAGCTGAAGGGCGGGGAGGGGCGCGCGATCGTCGTCGGTCCGCCATCGAGCCCGAACTTCCCCTGGGTGCTGCTCGACTCGATGCTGCTGCGCTACCGCGGCATCCTCAGCCGCGCCCACGGCCGGCGCGACGAGCAGCGCCTCGCCGGCGACGGCGAGAGCCTGGTCCGCCGGTTCCCCTCCGATCGCCGCAGCCTGTTCCAGAAGTGGTTCACCAGCTGCCTCAAGGGCCAGCCCGACCGCGGCCGCGAGGCCGAGGTCTTCGCCGCCCTGGTCGAGGCGCTCGGCGAGGTCGCGGGGGAGGAGAACTGAGCCGGCGGCCCGGGCCGGCCGGGGCAGGGAAGGGCAGGGCGGTCACCGTGAAATCCATTCCCATTTCGCCCGGAGGGGGTAGGTTCCCGCCGTTCCCGTGATCCGTATCGCCGTCGTCATTGCCCTGCTGTCCACCGTCGCCGCCCGCGGCGAGGAGCCGCCGCCGAAGCCCACCCGCCCGCTGCCGGGAGTCATCGGGACCGCGGCGCTCGAGGGCTTCGACAACCTGTCCGACGGCCGCCGGGAACTCGTCGCCAAGGCCCTCGAAATGGCCGCCAAGCACCGCCTGAACCGCTACCTCTTCGGCAGCGCGGATCCCGCCCGGGGTGGCTTCGACTGCTCGGGCGCGGTGTTTTTCATCCTCCGTCAGGTCGGCATCCAGCCGCCGCGCAGTTCGGCCGCCCAGTTCGACTGGCTGCGCAAGCGCGACCGGCTCGTCACCATCCCCGCGGAGGTCCGCTCGCTCGACGATGCCGCCTTCGCCAAGCTCCGGCCCGGCGACCTGCTGTTCTGGGGTGGCACCTATCAGCCCACCGATGGCCGCACCAACGGCGTGACTCACGTCCAGATGTACCTCGGCCGCGAAAAGGACGGCGGGCGGCCGGTCATGATCGGCTCCAGCGACGGCCGCAGCTACCGCGGCACCGCCCGATGCGGCTTCGGCGTCTATGACTTCCGCCTGCCGCGGGAAGGCTCCAAGGCCCGCTTGCTCGGCTACGGCCCGCCGGTGGGCATCGGCGAGGAGTGATCCGAGCTCGAGGAGACAACCTGACCCGAAAGGTTCGGAGGAAGGAAGCCGCAGATGGACGCAGATGATGGGAATTCATCTGCGAACCGGAACGAAGCGGAGATCGCCCGTGGGCAAGGTCGGCGAAATCGGCGGCCATTCATCGCGACTCAAGACGTCAGGCCGGTGGCCGGGGCATCGTGCCCCGGCGACCCGCGCCACCATCGCGCAGGTCAATCGATCAGGCGGATCGTCATCGGGTAGCGGTAGGACTTGCCTTCCCCCGCCTGCACCGAGGCGATGATCGTGAAGACGATCTCGACGATGCCGAGAGCGATCAGCGCGGGGATCCCGATCAGGGCCCCGATCACCGTGAGGACCATCACCATGCAGGCCACCACGTAGATGAAGAGCGTGATCTGGAAGTTCAGCGCCTCCTTGGCCTGGGCCGCGGCGAAGGGCATCTCGTCCTTCTTCACCAGCCAGATGACCAGCGGCCCGATGAATCCCGGAATCCCGACGAAGGAGCTCAGTGAGGACAGGTGGGCCGCGAGTGCCCAGTTCCGTTCCTCCTTCTGCCCCGGAGGCACCCCCGGGTTCGTCGTTTGCCCGACCGGCATCGGACCCTCCGGGGTGCCCGTTTTCCCGGGCTTTTCGGATTCATTCATGCTCGCAGCATGAACCTCCGGCTCGCGTCGCGAAATTACAATCGTCCTGCCGAATTCTCACGTCCCTCACGCGGAGGCGCCGGGTCCTCCCGGAAACGGAGCGCCGGAAACTAGCTGGCGTTCCCTTCCGGCGGCTCGACCCCGACTTCCTTCTTCAGCAGGAAATCGAGCTCGCCCACCTGCGGCTGGAGGCACTCCGAGTTGCCGAACTTGACGATCTGCACGCCCCTTTCGGTGGTCCCGATCGCCAGGTAGATCTCCGGTGCCGGCGCCAGCCCGAGGTAGCGGATCGCGCTCACCTTGCCGAGGAAACGTCCATCGCCGCCCTCGCTCGTCATCATCTCCATCGACTCCGCGGTGAAGCCCTCGAAGTTCGAGCGGATCGCGTCATTGATGTAGCCCTGGATCTCTTCCGTCGTCATTCTCCCGACCCTGTGGTATGTCGGTCCACCCGGCGAGAATGGATTCCCCGGCCTTCTTTTCGGCTTTCTTCTCGAAATCGCACCCGCCTTCAAGGGGGGGCTCAACTCCGCACCCGCCACTCCATGCGCGTCGAACAACTCAAGTACACCATCTGGGCCGCCGACGCCGATCGCGCGGCGCGCTTCTACCAGGACGTCTTCGGCGCCGAGCTCGTGCGGCAGAACCCGCACATCACCGAGCTCTCCGTCGGTGGGGGCGTCATCGCCATCCACGGCGGCGGCGAGGGCAAGCGGACCTGGACGGGGCTCAGCTTCCAGGTCGCCGACGTCGTCGCCGGCGCCGCGGAAGTCATCGCCGCCGGCGGCAAGTGCGAGCGCGAGCCGCAACCCGAGGACGGCGAGCCGCCCCACCTCGCCATGTGCGAGGACACCGACGGCAACCAGATCATGCTCACGCGCAAGCGGGTCTAAGCGAGAAAGGCACGGAGTGCGGACCGTGCGACCCCAGTCGCGCCAGGCCCTTCCCCATCCCGTCATCGCCCGCTCATCCCCCCGCCCGCAATGCCGCGGCCAGCTCCGGGGTCGAGGCGAAGCACACGCCGCGGTGGTTCATGAAGGTCGAGTCCGGCCGGTTCAGGTCGAGCGGCCGGCCGGCGAAGTCGCGCGCGTGGAGGCCGGCTTCCTCGAACAGGCAGGCCGTCGCGGCGAAGTCCCACAGCGATCCGCCGCCACTCGCCAGCTTGGGCTTCTTGAAATAGCAGGCCGGCCCGGCGGTGAGCACGTGGCAGGCATTGAGCACCCCGCCGGCCCCTTCGATGACTTCCAGGCCCGGGAAACCCTCGCGCTCGGCCACCGCCCCGACCTCACGGATCAGCTCCTCGCGCCCGGGATGCATCGGGAAGGTGCAGTCGCAGAAGAACTTCAGCGGCCCGCCGGCGCGCATCGCGGGCTGGAACCTCGCGCCATCGATCTCGACCCCGCCGCCGGCCACGGCGCGATAGAGCCGTTGTTCGACCGGGTCGAAGACCACCCCGATGAGCGTGCGTCCGTCGCGGCGCACCAGCGCGATCGCGACTGAATACCCGGGGATGCCACGGGTGAAGGGGAGGGTGCCGTCGAGCGGGTCGATGCACCAGAAGTGGTCCTTCGCGAGGCGCTGCCGGTCGTCCTCGCGCTCCTCGGTGAGCACGGCGAGGTCGTGGTGCTCGATCGTCGGAGCGAGCAGGCGGAGGATGAGTTCCTCGCTGCGCTCATCCACCTCGGTGACGACCTGGGAAGCCAGCCCGCTGCCCGCCGAGTCGGTCTTCTCACGCACGGCCACCTTGCGGTCGCGGTAGCTGGCGATCAGGGCGCCGGCCTCGGTCGCCGCGCGGCAGGCCTCGTCGGCGAGCTCCTGCAGTTGGGGTTCCGTCAGGGTCATGGGGATTCGGCTTCGATCTGCGAGACGACCTCGCGGGCCAGCCGCTCGCTGTAGCCATGGATCTTCCAGTGGCCCGGACTCCAGCCCTTGAGGAAGCGGTGAAAGTCGGTCCAGGCCAGCGGGTAGAGCGCGCGCCACTCGGCCTCGAGGGCCTCCGCGTCGACGTCCTTGCCGCGTTCGGAAAGGGCGAGGCGAAGTTCCGCGAAGTAGAGGTCGAGCAGGGCCGGGGCCTCCAGCTCGCACTTCTCCTCGCCGAAGCAGCTGCCGATGAAGTACGCCACGTCCTTCATCCCGCAGCCGCGGCCGACATACTGGAAATCCACCGCCGCCACCGCGGTCCCGTCCGGCGAGAAGCAGAAGTTCGCCAGCTTGGCATCGCCGTGGACCAGGGTCTGGAAGGCGCTCGCCCGGAGGCGGGCATCGATCGCCCCCGCCGCCCGCCACAAGGCGGGGTCCTCGCCCGCGAGCCGCTCCAGCTCGTCCGGCCGCGTCTCGAGATGCCAGTAGGTCCCGCATTCCCACAAGCCCTCGCCCGGGTCACCGAGGAAGGTGGCGTGAAAGCGCGCCAGCCAGCCGAGGCAGGCGCGCAGCTCGGCGGCCGTGACCGTGGTGCGCCGACCGGGCAAGCCCGCCGCGTCGAGGTCCTCGAGGAGCAGCAGGATCTCGTCGCCCCGCCGCTCCAGCGCGAGGCACTCCGGCACCCGGCAGCCCGCATCACAGCGCTTGGAAAAGTCCCGGTAGAAGGTCGACTCGACCTGGTACGAGCGCAGCTTGCGCTGGTGCGATCGATCGGTGTTCCAGCCGCGGGGGTGCTGGGCGGCACTCGGCGGCGTCACCTGCTTCACGATCACGCTCGAGCGATCGCCCCCCTCCAACTCGTAGCGCAGGATCGAGCCATAGCCGCTCCACAGGCGCTGCACCACCCCGACCTCCCGGTGCCCGGTGGCCCCGGTTGCCGCGCTGATCTGCTGTCCTGCCTCAAGTGCCATCGAAGGCTGCAAGCTGGGCGATCCATTGCCTATGGTCCAGCCGCGATGGGCCGGATGAGCCGCCCCGGGGACCCGCGCCCGCCGGCGAGCGGCTTAGCGGTGGAACACCTTCTCGAAGTTCACCATCCGCATCAGGTGGTAGCGCACGTAGAACATCGAAAGCGCCGCGGGAAAGGTGGCCAGCATGACGGGCACCGACCAGTCGAGCCGGACCCGGCCCAGCGCGTGGAAGTCGAGCCAGGCCTCGAGCCCGAGGCAGAACAAGCCGCCGCAGAGCAGGGTCCACGCCGCGGTGCTCGCCCAGCTGATGCGAAAGTGGAACACCGCGAGGCACAGCGGCCCGAAGACCAGCGCCACCAGACCCAGGATCGGCAGTGCCAGGTCGAGCGACCAGCTCAGCGCGCCGTCGCCGAGGTCGAGCAGCCACACGAGCAGCGCCGCCAGCACCAGGGTGCGGAGCACCAGCCACAGGGGACGGTCCCATTGGTAGAGCAGCCAGCGCAGGAGGAGCCACCCGGCCACGGTGCAGGCGATGACCCGCGGCGACCATTCGAGCGCCGGGCCCTGGCTGAGGTCGACGATCACGCTGCTCGCCAGC
>JAUIJB010000110.1 GCA_030430455.1 Verrucomicrobiia bacterium
GACGTGCTGGCGGCGATCTCGGATGTCGGCGTGGGCGGGGCCGCCGGAGACAGCAGCTACTGGATCAACAACGGCATGGCCGACTGGACCGAAACCGCGATCGACTCGGCCTGGGGCTACCAGGGAGTCATCGGCGATGCCGACGGTGACGGCGACTTCGACTTCCTCCTCCCGGAGGCCTTCTCGGACGGTCCGATCCGCTACTACGAGAATCAGGCGGCAACGGTCGAGCCGGATGCCTACGACGCCTACATCGGGTCGCACGACCTCGGGGGCGGGGATCCGGCCTTCGGCGCCGATCCCGACCATGACGGACTGAGCAACGGGGTCGAGTTCGTGCTTGCGACCGACCCGGGTGAGTTCACTCCCCGAGGCCTCCGGCCGCAGCTGTCCGTCGGCACGGATTCGATGACCTTCGAGTTCCGCCGGGCGGATGCCTCGCTGGAGTTCGACCCCGGGGTGGAAATCAGCGACGACCTCGCCAGCTTCGAGACCGTGGTCGACGGGGTGGGCGGGGTCGAGGTGATCGTCCATGACGACGACATCGCCGCCGGAGTCGACCGGGTGGAGGTGACCATTCCCCGGCCTGCCGGTGGGTCGTCCTGCTTGTTTGTCCGCTTGTCGATCCGGCGGGAATGACGCGGAGGGAATAACGTGCGATCGGCGGCGGGATTCCGGCGGGATTGCAGGCCGCATCGGACGGCCGGCGCGGCGATGCATCCTACCATGCGGGCGACCGCGTCGGCGATCCGGGATCGCATTCGCAACCGACTTGCTGTCAGTGGCTCATGGGGTGTTGTGGGAGGGGTAGCATGGAACCTGCTCGTTCCCTCTTGCGGATTCTTGCGGATTCCTGACCGAACCATCGAGTGCCTATGAAAACAACGACCCCATGCCATGAGGAGATCCACCGCTCCCGGCCGAACCGGGCGGCGGCTGGTCCGGATCGAGGGCAGCCGAACCAAGCGGAGGCGCCAGGCGGATGATCCCGACGCCATGGTTGCGCAGCACCGAGGCAGGAAGCGGCGGTGACCATCCCGTCTCCCGCCGAGTTCCGGACACCCGTGGCCGACCTCGCCACGAGCGGACTTCGATCCGCCCCGGACCCAGCGACCATCCCAGGCGGGGTGGGGGCAAGTGCAGCATCCTGGTCGTCGACGACAGGAGTTCGTTGCGCCGCTTGATGGAGTTCGCGCTCGCATCCGAAGCCGTGCGGGTCACGACCGCCGCCAATGGGGTCGAGGCAGATCGCCTGCTCGCGGAGCGCTCCTTCGATCTCGTCCTGCTCGACCTGCGGATGCCGGAAATGGGCGGCCTGGAACTGCTCGCGCGGCTGCGCGAGCGGGGCGACCTGGTGAGGATCATCATCGAGAGCGCCGACCTCGTCCCGGAGACCTTCGTCACCGCGGTGTCGCATGGCGTGGTCGGCTTTCTCAGGAAGCCGTTCTCGATCCGACAACTCCGCGACTGTGTCGGCATTCACCTCAACGACTTCGAGGATCTCCCCGGAGCAGCCGGCTACCGCGCCGCGGCGCAGCTGAACTTCGATGAGGCGGCCGAGCTCCTGCGGGCGGAGTCGGGTGCCGGGGCGTGCGGAAGCCGCCTCGCGATCCTCTGGCAGCCCTTGTTCCGCTCGGTGGCCCTCGGCGAGCCGCGCCCGATCCAGCTCGGGCATGCCCGCAGGATTCTCCGCAGCGACGCGTTGCTGGCGTCGCCCGCGGGATCCTGACGGCAAAGTGACGGCAGGAGGCAGCATCGGCATCGAAGAGCCAGCCGGCCCCGGGTTGCGCGGGGTGCCCGCGGATGCGATGTAGCTGGCGTCCGCCATTCAACGGACGCCGTTTCACCCTCGCGGTCCGATCCGCGTCTTCATGGATCCATGAGCCTGTTCCGCCGTCACCCCGCCGTCTTTCAGTCGCATGGCGGCTTTGCATCCCGCGAGACCGTCGAGTTGCGCGGGCGGGTGCTGAGGATGCGCGAGCTGTCCGGCGACGCGCGGCCTGCCGGAAGGTGGCGCACCCTGCTCAGGTCGCTGCGCCTGTTTCTTTCACGCGAGGTGGCCGGCGCGGTGGTGGAGATGGAGTGCGGCGGCCGGCGCCACCGCGCGACCAGCGATGACGAGGGCTACGTCCTGTTCCGGGTGCCGCGGCCCGAGGCGGTGGAGGGCCCCTGGCTGGAGCTGCCGGCGAGGGTCGTCGAGGCGGGCAAGCATGAACCCAGTGCCACCACCGTGGCCGCGCTGGTCCGGGTGCCGGGCAAGGACGTCGACCTGGCGGTTGTCAGTGACATCGACGACACCATCCTGCGCACCGAGGTCGGCCGGCGCTGGCGGATGATCTGGCGCTCGCTGTCGCACGACGCCTACCGCCGCGAGGCGATTGCAGGCGCGCCGCGGATGTATCGCGACCTCGCCCGCCACGGTCGGCCGTTCTTCTATGTCTCCAACGGGCCGTGGAACCTGTATCCGGTGCTGGTGCGGTTTCTCGACCACTCCGAGTTTCCCGACGGGCCGCTTTTCCTGCGCGACTTCGGCTGGAAGGGGAGGCACGCGCGCAAGCGGCACAAGGTCGACTCCCTGCGCCATCTTCTCGGGGTCTACCAGCGGCTGCGCTTCGTGCTCATCGGCGACTCGGGGGAGAAGGATGCCCGCATCTACGCCACGGTCGCGCGCGAGTTCCCCGGCCGCATCGCCGCGGTCTTCATCCGCATGGTCGGCTCGCAGGAGTCCGCGATGATCCGCGAGGCGCGGCAGGTCTTCGCCGACCAGGGAGTGCCCTTCGCGACGGTCGGAGACTTCGCCGAGATGCGAAACCGCATCGACGAGGAAGGCTGGATCCAACTCGGCAGCGGGGCGGGTCAGGGGCCGGGGCGGGCGGGTTGACGCGGGCCGGGGCGGGCGGGTTGACGCGGGCCGGGGCGGGCGGGTTGACGCGGGCCGGGGCGATCCACCGCGGCTGCTGGCATCGTTCGTGCGGGGACTGAGGCATGAATGAACCAATGACGCCGATGGCCGGGGACATGCAGCACCCCGGAACCGCCGCCGAAGAGCCGGTCCACCCGGCCGATTCGCCCCCGGAGCACACGGATGGCAAGGTGCGCGAGCTCGCCAGCCGCGCCGGCCAGAGGCTCGAGAGCGTGGGCTGGATCGAGGTCGCGGCCGGTGCCGCGATCGGGCTGGGAATCGGCTACCTGCTCGGGTCGCGCCGCTCGAACGAGACCCTGGCCGACATCTTCTCCGACTCGATCCGCCCGTGGGCCTCGCGGCACCTGCACGACGCCGTTGAGCCCGTGCGCTCGAGCCGGCCGGCCTGCGGCCTGGCATCGATGGTGAACCGCCTGAAGAACTCCTGACCCCCCACGACCATGAGTGCGCAGATCTCCGATTTCAATGAACCCAACGAGGCCGACGAGCCGCGGGCGCGCCAGTTGGCGGGGCAACTCGACCAGCAGATGGAGCGTGCCCGGCGGCGGATCCGCGAGAAGCCGGGTGAGTCCGCCGCGATCGCCTTCGCCGCCGGCTATGCGGCGAGTGTCCTGCCGGTTGGGCGGCTGGCCTTTTCGCTCACCACGCTCACCGCGCGGGCGCTGCCCTACGCCGTCTTTGCGCTGGGCTGCGGCAAGCTCTGGAGCCTCGCCCGCGAATGCCAGCGCGAGGCGCGGGCGAGAACGCAGCGGGGATAGCGCCCAGCGGGCTCAAGCCGTTCAGGCCGGCGCAGCATGAAGCCCCGCGAATGCGCGGTGGCTCCGGTTTCGTGGCTCGCTTGCGCGGGCCTCGCCACGCAAGGAAGCGTGTTGCGGATCAGCGAGCGAGCCGGGTCCGCCGTCACAGGATCAGCGTGACGATCCAGACGATCAGGAAGATCACGAAGAGGATCTTGGCGATGCCTGCCGCCTGTCCGGCGACTCCGCTGAATCCGAGGGCGGCCGCGATGAGCGCGACGACGAGGAAGATGAGGGTCCATTCAAGCATGATGTTTTGAGGTGGGGTTGATTCCGGGGAAAGGGGATGCAGGATCTCGGCCAAGCGTGGATCGCCATTTCCCAAGGGGAATCCCCGCATCCGGAAGGCCTTGTGGGACGGCGAAACCGGGCAGGATGCATGCATTCGCCGTGCAAATCACAGCATCGGGTGGTCACGGTTCCTGCCCCGTGTGGGACGCCGTCGGTGTGCATTCTGCCGGAGCCGGGCTGCAGCTTGCGCCGTGATCCCTGGATGAGCGGCGAGGAGCACGCGTCCGCGAGACCCGCAAGGGCCCGTGGTTGGCGGTTTGTCGGGTCGCGTGTCGGGCCGCGGGAAGCTGGCATCCGCCCTGCGCCCTGAGTCAGGCAGGGGGACCCAGCCACCAAGGCGGTCCCGCTTCCGCAAACCGACCGAACTCGAAGCAAACCGAACGAACCAATGATCGATACCCACGAATCCCGCCGACAATGCATCGACCGCTGCAACTCCCTGGTGCGCGGAGAAATCTCCGCCGTCGAGACCTACGACACCGCCCTCAAGCGCTTCGGCTCCGAGTCCGGCGCCGAGGTCCTGCGCGAGGTGAGGAGCGAGCACGCCAAGAGCGTCGAGGCGCTGCGCCAGAACATCGTCCGCATGGGTGGCGAGCCCGCCACGGAGTCCAAGGGCTGGGGTGACTTCGCGACCACCGTCACCCAGGCGGCCTCGCTGGTGGGTGACAAGGCCGCGCTGGAGGCCCTCAAGCAGGGCGAGCGGCTCGGCATGAAGGAGTATGAGAAGGGCATCGAGGACGAAGCCACCGAGGAGCAGACCAAGTTGCTCTACAGCGAGGACCTGCTGCCGCGCCTCAGCTCGAATCTCACCCGCCTCGAGGCCGTCGAGTCATGAGCTGGATCGTCTGGAAGACCGGTGTCATGTCCGTCGGGCGCGAGGCACGCGCCCGGTGGAGGACACGGACTTCCCGCCGGGACGGTGCCGCGGCGGCGGATCCGGAAACTCCGCCGGCGACACCGCGCGGCCGCGACGAGACGGACAAGGGAGGCGACTCGCCGCGATCCTGACCATTGATGGCGCCCCCGGGTGACGGGTGAAGAGGCGGGCGCGGTGATGGCGGCCAGGGCGACTTCAGCGTCGTTCCCCAGCCGCAGCTGCGAGCGGGGCGAAGAACACCTGGGTGCAGAAGAAGCGCTTCGGGTGGTCGTTCGATTCCTGGGCGATGCACGCGGTGCCGAGCGCGCTGGCCTCGCTGCGAAGGATGTTCCTGCGGTGCCCGGGCGAGTCCATCCAGGAGTCGAGCAGGTGCTTGGCAAGGCTGCGGTAGCTGTGCGGCTCGATGGCGGGACCACCGGGCTGACGGCTGAACACCGTCCGACCGCCCTCCTCGCGGGTGTAAACCTCCGGTCCCGCCTCGTAGCGGATGCCGAAGACCATGGCGACGTTCTCGGCCCGGAAGCGGCCGCTGAGCCCGACCTTCTCGAGCCGGTCGTCAAGGGAGCGGATCGACGGCTCCGACCCGCGGTGGCTCACTTCATTCCGCTTGCGCATGTCGCGCGACTGGATCCGGGCGGCCTCGCGCAGTCGCGGCATGAAGCGGAGCGGGGGCAGCTCGTGCCCGGCGCGGCGCCGGTTGGTCTCGTGAAACACGGCGGCGGCGAGCAAGTCTCGGTCGATGTCCGAGAAGTCGATCGGCTCGTCGAGCTTCTTCAGCTTGGCGAACCCGCCGGCATCCATCCCGCGATGCAGGTGCAGGATGCGGTCCGATGCATCCGGGGAGGCGCTCGCCAAAGTTGCCAGGACGCCGAGGGCAAGAAGGGTGGTGATCAGCCAGCGAATCATTCGGAAAGTTGGCACCGGTCGGATCCCGGCGCCAGCCCCGTCCATCCCTCCGCGGGAGCGCCGGGACGACCGGATGCCGGGCTGCCGCGGCCACCCGGGGAAGAAAAGAGGCTCCCGGGTCGTTCCGGGAGCCTCCTCGTCGGTTGGTTAACCAACCGGATCGCGGTTGTCGGGGCCGCCTCATGGCATGCCTGCCGAGGCCTGGCTCGAGTCGGCCTCCTTGTCGCGCTTGTCCGGCTTGGCCGGGTCGGAGCGGTATTCACCACCGCGCGAGCGGTCGCGGATGCGCTGCTGCTCGCCCTCGACGCGGAGTCGATTGGCCACCAGCAGGTTCTTGCCGTCGACCCGGGTCCGGTGACCCTTGATCACGATCTTGTCGCCGGCGCTCAGGCCGAGCTCGTCGAGCGTCGTGCCGGCACCGAGGTCGACCACGCAGCTCCTGCCGTCCTTCATTTCGAGTCGGACGATCAGGTTCTGCGAGCGCTTGCCGTCGAGGTCGACCGTCGTGTGGTCCTCAAGCGTGCCCTTGCGGGTCACCCGATTCCGTTCGGCGGACTTTTTCTTCCACTCCCCGGTGGAGCTGAGTTCCGGCTGGCGCTTGTCGCGGATGGTGAAGCTCTCCCCGCCGCTCTGGATGGTCTTGGCGAGCAGGACCTTCCGGCCGTCGACCTTGACCACTTTACCCGTGGCCCGGATCTCGTCTCCCGTGGAGAGCGAGAGGTCGCCCTTGTCCGTCTTTCCGCCGAGGCTGAGCACCCGGCTGGATCCGTCCTTCAGTGTGACCTTCACGAAGGAGTGTTTCTCGCGCACCCCTTCCTGGTCGGTGAGGTCGATGCTGCGGAAGCCGTCGATCCTGCCGCTGAACGAGGAGCGCTGCTGCTTGGCACGCTTCCTGTCGGCTGCATTGCCGGCGGTTTGCGACGACCCGGAGGAGGAATCCTCCGACCAGTCGGCGGTGGCCGGGTTCCAGGTGTAGTAGGTGTAAACCACCGGGGTGTAGGGATCGACGTAGTGGCCGGTCCAGAAGGAGTCACTCCAGTTGCTGTCGTTCCAGCCGGTGGCACCGAGGTCGCTCTCGTAGGAGACCTGGTCGTCCTCGTTGAACCAGTCGCCGGGGTCGTACCATTCCTCCTCGTGGAGGCCTTCACTGCGTTCGTACTCCATTTCCTCGTCGGCCGTCGCCGGCAAAGCCAGCAGGCCCGCAAGGAGGGTGGCGGTGGTGGTCGCGGCTCCGATGGAGCGGCGGATGCATGGATGTCGTTGGATTGGTTTCATGTCTTCTTTCTGCGTGTTGCTGGGATCGCGAGCAGCACCTGCCCGGGGGGCGCGGTTATCCGGGGGGCGGGGGGCAGGTGGCGCCCTTCTCGTGAGGCGCCCGGCGCGCCGCCTTCGGTCCGGCGGATCCTTTCCGCCAGCCGGGTTGCACCACTCGGTCCGGGTTCATCGCCGCAAGCACCATGCCACCGACTCGGCGAGCTCCGGCCACGGCCGGCCCGGAACCGCCGAATCGCGGCAGCCACGGGATCCAGCGGGCCTTCCCGCTTGCCGGCCCGCTTTGTTGCCGGGATCGCCGAAGCCTCGCCGGAGATCCGGATCCGATGCAGAATGCCGGGTGGCGAATGCAGCCCGCCAAGGTTCGCAACCGGGTTGGATGAGCGGTCCGACCTCGTCCCGTGGCCGGTCCCGGCCCTTTCATGCAACCTGCATCGTGATCTTGCGAATCGCGCCTTGCTTCCACGGGGCGGATGGCATCGCGAGCCCCCGGACCCGCACGCCTGGGGCGGCACGGAACTTGCAGTTTCCCTTCGTGCCGGGTGCGGTCACCGGTCCCGGCGCTCCATCGTCATCCCATCGATTTCCGCCATGAGATTCCCGCCATGACTCACCACCTTTCCCCGGCTCGCCCGCATCCCGGCCCGCCTCACCACCCGGGGAGGGCGGGTGCTGTCTCAAACCTTCCCCGTGCTCGTCATGGGGGCTGAGGGCGGCGGGGATCGCCGCGACGGGAGTTCCGCGTCGCGGCTCCGGTGGTGGCTGCGGGGACTGTCCGCCATCGTGGTGGGTGCCCTGATCGCACTCTACTGGGTCTGGCCCGACTACCGCTCCTTCCTGCTGCAGGCCTGGACCGTCGTCACCAGCGGCGACGAGAAGCGGATCGACCAGTGGGTCGGGAGTTTCGATCCCTGGGGGCCGCTGGTGATCGTGCTGCTGATGGTCGCCCAGATGTTCCTCATCGTCGTGCCGTCGTGGCTGCTGATGGTCATCGCCGTGCTGGGCTACGGGCCCTGGGGCGGACTGCTGATCGCGATCACGGCGGTGATGGCGGCGTCCTCGGTCGGCTACGGCGTCGGGCACCTGATCGGCCGGGGCGGACTCGACCGCTTTCTCGGGGAGGGGAGGAAGCGTGCGATCGAGCGCGAGACCGAGCGCTACGGCATCTGGGCGGTGGTCGTCGCGCGGATCAACCCGCTGTTGTCCAACGACGCGATCAGCGTGGTGGCCGGGATGGTCCGGATGGGCTTCTGGAGGTTCCTCGGGGCGACGCTCGGCGGCATCGCCCCCCTCGCCGGGGCCATCGCCGTCTTCGGCCGGGACTGGACGCAAATGCGCCAGGGACTGATCTGGTTGTCGCTGGCCAGCCTGCTCGGTCTCGGGGTGAGGGTCTTCCTCGACCGGCGGTCGAAAGGGTCCGCATGAGAAACCCGCATCAGACCTGCGGCCGCAGCAGGTGGGCGGCGGCATCGACCAGCTTGCGCCCCGGCGGGCGCCGCTCCCATTCCCCGCGCAGCACCTCGCGGGCGACCCCGCGGTCGACCTGGAAGGACTCCTCGAGGTGGCGCCGCACGAGGTCGGGGTCCTCGATGAGGAGGTTCGCCTCGTCGTTGAGTCGCGTCGATCGCGGGTCGAAGTTCGCCGATCCCACCAGCGAGACCTCGTCGTCGAGGATGACCAGCTTGGTGTGGATCAGGGTGCGGTGGTACTCGAAGATCCGGACGCCGGCGTCAAACAGCCTGCCCCAGTCGTGGCGTGACGCCTTGCGGACCACCTTGCGGTCGTGGTGGGCGCCGGCCGTGACCACCTCGACCGTGACGCCGCGCCGCGCCGCCCGGCACAGTTCCCCGAGCAGGCGCTCACCGGGGGCGAAGTACGGCGCGGTGAGGAGAAACCTCCGCTCGGCCCGCTTCAGCATCTCGAGGTAGAGCTCCTCGATCCGGTTCGGGCCGTCGACCGGCTGGCTGCCGATGAGCCGGACCGGCGAGTCGGCGGCCTCGGCGAGCTCGGGGAAGTAGCGCGGGTCGTCCCCGTCGGGAACGTCGTCCCGGCGCCAGTGGGTGAAGAACAGCCGCTGCATGTCCGCGACCACCGGGCCCTCGATGCGGTAGTGGTTGTCGCGCCAGTGAGAGGGGTCCCCGGCGTCGCCGGTCCACTCGTCGGCGATGCCGACCCCGCCGAGGAATCCGACCCGGCCGTCGGTGACGAGGATCTTGCGGTGCGAGCGGTGGTTGGCGCGACGGAAGTGAAACCAGCGGAGCGGGCGGTGATGGATCACGTCCGCGCCGGCCGCCTCGAGGTCGTCGACCAGCTCGGGGTCCATCCGCTGGCAGCCCAGCCAGTCGAGGATCACGCGGACGGCCACCCCGGCGCGGGCCCGCTCGGCGAGGGCGGCGGCGAACTCGCGTGCGATGTCGCCGGACCAGTAGACGAAGGTCTCGAAGTTGATCGACTCGCGGGCATGACGGATCGCCTCGAGCATCGCGGGAAAGATCTCGACGCCGTTGCGGAGCACGTCGACCCGGTTCCCCTCGGTCGGTGGGGTACCGAGGAGTGCGGCCAATTGACGTGTCCACTCGTCTCGCGATGCGATCATGGTCCTCGCCGTACCC